>JAHLLJ010000185.1 GCA_020444205.1 Deltaproteobacteria bacterium
CAGGCCCAGGCCGGTGCCCCGGCCGCGGGGCTTGGTGGTGAAGAAGGGCTCGAACACCCGGCGCGCCACCTCCTCGTCCATACCTGGCCCGCTGTCTTTGAAGGTGATGGTCACCTCGCGGGTCTCGGGGTTGTGGCGGGTGGTCAGCTCCAGGCGCCCCTCGCCCTCCATGGCCTCGGCGGCGTTGATGATCATGTTCAAGAACACCTGCTCGATCTTGGCCCGCTGACCCCAAAGCATGGGCAGCTCGGGGGCCAAATCCCTCACCAGCTCCACCTTACGCAGGATCATGTGCCCTTCCATGAGCGAGAGCACCTCGATCAGCACCCGGTTGAGGTCCATGGGCTCTTTTTCCGGGGTGTCCTGGCGGGCGAAGTCCAACAGGCCGCGCACGATGATCTTGCAGCGGTTGGTCAGCTTGATGATCTTGTCCACCGTGGGGGTGAGCTCATTGCCCACACCCAAGTCCTCTTGCAGCAGGTGGGCGTAGGTTAGGATGCCGCCCAGGGGGTTGTTGACCTCGTGGGCGATGTCAAAGGCCAGCTTGCCGGTGGCGGCCAGGCGCTCGGAGCGGATGAGCTGCTCCTCCATGGTCTTGCGCATGGTCACGTCGCGGGTGGTGAACAGCAGCGCCGGATTTCCCCGGTAGGGGCAAGGGGTGGCGGTCACTTCCAGGTCAAAGACCCCTTCGGTGCGGATGCCCTGGCCCTCGAACACCGTAGCCCCTTCGCCACGCTCCACTTGACGCATCCACTCTAGATAGCCGCGGCGGCAGGAATCGGCCAGCAGCTCCAAAAAATCGCTGCCCGCCTGGGATATGTTATCCAGGCCGAACATCTCCAAAAAGGCCTGATTACCGAAAATAAAGCTCTCGTAGTCGTGCAGCACGATGCCCTCGCGGTTGGCCTCTACCAGGGTGCGGTAAAGAGCCTCGCTCTGGGCCAGCTGTCGCTGCAGCTCCTTGAGGTCGGTGGTCTCGATTATGGCTTCCACCGCCCCGGTTATGTTGCCGCCGGCGTCGCGCAGAGGCGCGGCGGTGAAAAACAGCTCCTTGGGCCTGCCGCCCAGGTTTTCAAAGTAATTCTCCGCCTCCCAGGCGTCGGGAGATATGGCCGAGCGGCGCAGGTTCTCCTTGCCGTAGATGCTCTTGAGCTTGGCCATGTCATTGTCCACCACCACGTCGGCCAGCGAGACCCCCTTGGGGCGGTAGAACACCTTCCAGGTCTTGTCGGTGCCCAGGATGTCCTGGCGCATCCAGCCGGTCAGCTCCTCGCAGCCCTTGTTCCAGTGCAGCACCTTGTGGTCTTTGTCCACCACAAAGATGGCCACGGGCACCAACTCCAGGATGGAGGCCACCAAGCGGCGCTCCCGCTCGATCTGCTCCTGGGCATGCTTGGCGGCAGTGATGTCCTTGATGATACCTTCGTAACCCAGCACCACCGAGTTTTGCTCGCGCACCGAGGCGGTGATGGCCACCTCGATGGGGGCGCCGTTCTTTTTCTTGAAGGAAACCTCGTAGTCTTTTACAAAGCCGTCTTTTTCAATGGCCGCCTGGAAGCGTTTACGGTCGTCGGGGTAAAGGTAGGCCTTTTGGGCGCTGTCCGGGGTGGCCAACAGCTCCTCCTTGGAGGAGTAGCCCAGCATCTCCACTCCGGCGGGGTTTACATCCACCCAGCGGCCGTCGCGCGAAGACAGGTAGACCATGTCCCGGGAGTTGGCAAAGATGCGCGAGTAGTCGTCCTGGCGGGCGTGGACTTGGTCGCTCAAGAGCACGTTGTCCACGGTCATGGCCAAAACCCCGGCCGCGGCCTGGGCAAAGCCCGCTCCCCAAGGCGGGCGCTCCCGGAAGCGCAGCAGGGCCAGGCCGCTGCCCAAAACCCGGGCCAGGGGCCACAGGGCCAGCCATTGCTCTCTGGCCAGATCCATGACCAAACGGTCGAACTGAGGCCAGCCGCTCTCCACCGAGTCGCCGGGGCCCACGGAAACCCAACCCACCCGGCCCAGGGGTTCGCCGGGGCAGCCGGGCGGGGATTGGGCCATGGTGCGCAGACGCCGGGCCTCGGCCGGGGGCAGACCCCAGGTGGCGTTCATGAGCAGATTGCCGCCGCGCTCCCAGGCGCTGATGGCCCCGCCGGTGGCGCCCAAGAGGCCGCCGGCCGTGGAGATCAAGGCGCGGGCCTGCCGGTTTGGAGGGGCGCTCCGAGCCAGTATGGGCCTGAATTCCTCGAAAAACCTGTTAAGCTCGACCAAATGGCGGACCAAAATTATCCCCCGGAAGGCGTAAGTCCTGGTTAAATTGTATAATCACTAGTAAAGAAGTGTAAAGCCATAAGAACAAGATAACAATCTTGCGGTGTGTCACGTGAAACAATGTCGCGGCCGCAAGAGGCGTCAAAGGGCTGACACCAGCGCGGAAAGGCCCCCCGCCCTTATTCCCGCCTGTTTCAACCCCGGCGCGGGTGAAAACTTCAAGGGGATATTGGGTTAGCGCGCAAAACCAGGCGCAGTTTAACCCCGAAAGAGCGCATGCGGCAAGCTGAGGATTTGCCAAGCAAAAAAGGCGACAAATGTCCCGGCAACCCACCAGAAGCCAAACTCGGACCATAAATTTCCGAGTGTTTGCCCCTCTGGAGGACTGAAGCCGCAAAAGTTTATGCCCCTGGCGGGCCCTAGGGGAAGGTCCCCAAGGCCGCCGGGTCCCTGAAAGGTGGAAAAAGCCGTGTCTCAGGAACTATTGGTGATCGGAGGCGGCCTGGCGGGCTGCGAGGCGGCCCTGGCCGCGGCCCGCAAGGGGATTGCGGTGCGCCTGGTGGACATGAAGCCAATGGAATTTTCCCCGGCCCACCACTCGCCTCACCTGGGCGAGCTGGTGTGCTCCAACTCCTTGCGCTCGGACGCCATCACCAGCGCGGTGGGTTTGCTCAAGGCAGAGATGAGTCTCATGGGTTCGGCGGTGATGCGCGCCGCCCGGGCCACGGCGGTGGGCGCGGGCAAGGCCCTGGCCGTGGACCGAGAGGCCTTTGCCCGGCATTTGGAAGGCCAGATCGCCGACCAGCCCTTGATAAGCCGCGAGAGCGCCCGGGTGGATGAGCTGCCCCAGGATGTGGCCGTTTTGGCCACCGGCCCGCTCACCGCCGGAGCCCTCGCCGAGCAGTTGTCCAAGATAACTAGCAGTAATCACTTGCATTTTTATGACGCCATCGCGCCCATCGTATCGCTGGAATCGGTGGATATGAACATCGCTTATTGGGGAGACCGATACGGCGGGCCGGGGCAGGGCGACTATCTCAACTGTCCCCTGAGCCGGGAGGAGTGGGCCGAGTTTTACGCTGCCCTGGTCAGCGCGGAGCAGGTGCCGCTCAAGGAATTTGAATCGCCCAAGTTTTTCGAGGGTTGCCTGCCCATAGAGGTAATGGCTGCCCGAGGCGAAAAGACCCTGCTCTTTGGCCCCATGAAACCGGTGGGCCTGGAAGACCCAAGCACCGGTAAACGCCCCCACGCGGTGGTGCAGCTGCGCAAGGAAAACGCCGAGGGAAGCCTCCTGAACCTGGTGGGCTTTCAGACCAAGCTCACCTACCAGGCCCAGGACACGGTTTTCCGCAAGATTCCCGCCCTGGCAGGGGCCGAGTTCGTGCGTTGGGGCTCCATCCACCGCAACACCTTTTTGGACGCACCCCGGGTTTTAGACCCGCACCAGCGTCTCAAGGCCGCCCAACACCTGTTTATCGCGGGTCAACTCTCGGGTGTGGAAGGTTACGTGGAGTCCGCGGCCATGGGCATACTCTGTGGTGTCAACGCGGCAAACCTGCTGCATGGTGCCCCCTTGCTCAGCCCACCGCCCACCAGCACCCTGGGTGGGCTGGTCACGCATCTGCAAAACACGGCCAGCAAAAGTTTTCAGCCCAGCAACATCAACTTCGGCCTTTTGCCTCCCCTGGAAGGCAGGGTGCCCAAGCGCTGGCGCGGTGCGGCCCAGGCCCGCCGGGCTGTGGCCGATTTCCTGGCCTGGATGCAAGCCAGCGGCTTGGAGCCCGCCGGGGAAATACCGGAGCTGCCCGAGCAACCTAGCTGAATTCAAGACAAAACCCCTTGTACGGCTTGCCGGGGCGCTGCTAAAGATAAGGTATGAGTATATTCAGCCGCAAAACCTGGCACGGCTGGCTGGGCGCGGGGCTGTTCGCCTTTGCGGTGGCCGGCTCCCTGGCCGAGGTGGCCTGGATACGCATGTGGTTCTACCAGATGGCCTGGTGGGGCTACATTTGTATGGCTGATGCATGTATCCAGCGTATACAGGGCAACAGCCTGTTGATGGACCGGCGTAGGGTGTTTTGGAGCCTATGTCTGGTCAGCGCCGCCTTTTGGTTCGGCTGGGAGATGATCAACCTGCGCCTGGAAAACTGGTTCTACGTTGGGGTGCCTCGTCAACTTTGGCAGCGCTGGCCCTCGGCCTTTATCGCCTACGCCACGGTTTTACCGGGCATTTTCGTCACCTATGAGCTCATCCGCCTCAGCGGCCTGCGCTGGGGCCGGGGGGTGCCGCCCATACCCGCCACCCGGGCCTGGTACCCATGGTTTTGGGGTGTCGGCGCTATAATGCTAATACTTCCCATGGCTTGGCCAAAAGTGTTTTTCCCCTTGGTTTGGGGTTCGCTGGTGTTTTTGTTGGAACCGATCAACCACCGCCTGGGCGCCAAGAGCCTGATGCGCTCTTGGGAGCGGGGCGATCTGTCACCCTTTGTGCTTTTGCTGCTGGCCGGGCTGGCCTGCGGGGCATTCTGGGAGTCGTGGAACTGGTTGGCCGATGCGCGGTGGACCTATAATATTCCTTACTTGAACCAGCCCAAGATATTTGCCATGCCTTTGGCCGGGTATCTGGGCTTTCCGCCCTTTGCGGTGGAGTGCTACGTGTTCTACGCCACGGCGAGCCTGATCTGGGGCGGGCGGGGCTGGGAGATGGACGACTACCAGGAAACCGTGCGCCCCCCGGCTCCGGCCTGGTTGCGCTGGCTCCTGGGCCTGGGCGCGGTGGCCTATGGCCTGTGGATGTGCCATATGATCGATCTGTATTTGATAAAAGGATGGCTCCCCTGAGCAAAACCTACTATCTGCTCAACCTGGGCTGCGCCAAGAACCTGGTGGAAGGCGAGCACCTGGCCGGGCTTCTCTTGGCCGACGGCTGGCAAGCGGTGGAGTCCTCCCAGGAGGCCGAACTCTTGCTGGTCAACACCTGCGGCTTTATCCAGCCCGCGGTGGAGGAGGCCATAGAGGCCACCCTGGAGCTGGCCGGGGACAAGACCGAGGCCCAGTGCCTGGTGGTGGCCGGGTGCCTGGTGGGGCGCTACGGCAAGAAGCTGGCCGCCCAGCTGCCCGAGGCCGACCTGCTCTTGGCCCCCGGCGAGGCCCTTAACCTGCTGGCCCATTTGGCCGCCCCTCCAGCCAGCCGCCTGGCCATCAGCCCTCCGCGCTCTCTGTTCGGCGGGGCCGATCCCCGGGCGCTCAGCACCGGGCCGGGCTGGGCCTATCTCAGGGTGTCCGATGGCTGCGCCCAGTCCTGCGCCTTTTGCACCATACCCCACATCCGCGGCCCCCTGCGCTCCCGGCCCCTGGACGACCTGCTGGCCGAGGCCGAGAACCTGGCCGCCCTGGGGGTGAAGGAACTCAACCTGGTGGCCCAGGACCTGACCTCCTATGGCCGCGACCTGGGCGGGCCGGGCCTGACCCAACTGCTTGGCGAGCTATCTAATATAGAAGGCATCCAGTGGCTAAGGCCCCTGTACCTGCACCCGGACCTCATCGACGACGACCTCATCTCCGCCATCCTGGGCAACCCCAAGGCGGTCCCTTACTTCGACCTTCCTTTGCAGCACGTGGCCGACCCGGTCTTGCAGGCCATGGGCCGCAAGCGCAGCGGCGCCCAGCTCAAGGCCCTGGTGCGGGGTATCAGGCAAGCCGCGCCGCAGGCGGTCTTGCGCACCACCTTGCTGGTGGGCCACCCCGGCGAGGGCGAGGCTGAGTTCGAGGCTCTGCGGGACTTTGTGGCTGACATGGCCTTTGACCGCCTGGGGGTGTTTCCCTACAGTCCCGAGGCGGGCACCCGCAGCGCCCGCCTGCCCGCGCCCCCGGCCTTGGTGGCCCAGGAGCGGGCCGAGCGCATCATGAGCCTGCAGCGGCGCATCAGCCGCCGCCGCCTGGCCGCCTTGCAAGGCCAGACCCTGCCGGTGCTGGTGTTGGGCCCGCATCCGGACAGCGATCTGGTCTGGGCGGGCCGCACCCAAGGCCAGGCCCCGGAGGTGGACGGCCTGGTCATCATCACCGAGGGCTCGGTCCTCCCGGGCAGCATCGCCCCTTGCCGCATCAGTGCCACCCACGACTATGACCTGGAAGGCGTACTGGTCTGATCAACTCCGCTTTCTGTAGCCCCATACCCAAGGCGTAGTACCATTAAAGTACAGGCGGGATGAGAGCATGGATCGGCAGCCACTACCTTATGAAAACCTGGGCGGACCTGCTCTGGATAGTTTCGGCCAACTGCTGAGCTACCTTTTCCTGGGCGGTTTGGCCCTGGTTTTACTGATTATCGGGTGCTGGATGATCATGCTGCTGTTCAAGCGCCTGGGCTGGTACGTCCCCACCGGGCCGGTGGAACAGCGCATGGGTCAGTTGCTTATCCTGGTGGTGGTGTCGGTGATTATGGTAGGCGGCATCGCGGTGGTGTTTTACTGGTTTACCCTGGATCCCAGTCCTGAATGGCCACCAAGACCTTGATGGTTACTTAGTTACCGGCTGCGCCAGGATGCGCCATGCTGCGTTGCCGGCGTCGCTCCAGCCTCGCAGTAGCTATGGCTACAGCTCCGGCCGTCACTCGCCTACCGCCTTGCCCGTCGCCGCCTGGCTGCGCTGGAGGTTAAGCGAAAGGGTAGGGTGATCCAGCCTTGTAGG
>JAHLLJ010000186.1 GCA_020444205.1 Deltaproteobacteria bacterium
ACCGCATGGAGATCATCGAGATCCCCGGCTACACCGCCGAGGACAAGCTCAAGATTGCCAAGCGCTATTTGGTGCCCCGCCAGCGTAGCGAGCACGGCCTGAGCGCCAAGCAGCTGACCATCAGCGACGCGGCCATCATGTTGCTGATCACCGGCTACACCCGCGAGGCCGGTCTACGCAACCTGGAGCGGGAGATCGGCTCTCTGTGCCGCTGGGCCGCGCGGGCCATTGCCGAGGGCGAAACCAAGAAGGTGAAGATCAACAAGCCCGAGGTGGCCGAGGTGCTGGGGCCCCAGCGCATCCTGCCCGACACCGCCCTGCGCACCGCTGTGCCCGGGGTGGCCACCGGACTGGCCTGGACCCCCACCGGCGGGGACATCCTGTTCGTGGAGGCCAGCCGCATGCCCGGCAAGGGAGGACTGGTGCTCACCGGCCAGTTGGGCGATGTGATGAAGGAATCGGCCCAGGCGGCGGTTACTTTCCTCAGGGCCAACGCCCCGTCCTGCGGCCTGGAGGACAACTTCAACGCCGAGAGCGACATCCACATCCACGTACCCGCCGGAGCCATACCCAAGGACGGCCCCAGCGCGGGGGTGACCTTGTTCACCGCCCTGCTATCGTTGTTCACCGGACGCTCGGTGAAAAGCGATGTGGCCATGACCGGCGAGATCACCCTTCGGGGCATGGTGTTGCCCGTGGGCGGCATCAAGGAAAAGGTCCTGGCCGCTCACCGCGCGGGAATCAAGACGGTGATTCTGCCCGCGGCCAATGAGCGCGACCTGGTGGACGTGCCGGACAACGTGAAGAAGAAGATGAACTTCAAGTTCGCCGAGCGCATCGGCCAGTTGGAGGCCTGGGCCTTGGAGCCGCTCAAGGGCGCGCGCAAGTCCAAGCCCAAGGCTTCGCGCAAGGCTGGAGCCAAGAAGCAGGCCAAGCCCAAGCGGACCCAAAATGCGCAGGCCGGCGGCAGCGCGGCCAACGCTGAGAAGAAAGCGGCGCGCCAGGGCAAGAAATAAACACGGATAACCGCTTCCGCCCGGCGGAACGGTTGAACCTCAATGAGACCGCCCCCTAGGGGGCGGTCTTTTTTTGCTGGAGGCTTAGGACTCCAGGACGAAGATCACTTCCATGCGCACCCGATACTCCAGTACCTGGCCGTCGGACACGGAGATGTTCTGCTCCTGGAGCTTGAATCCGGTGATGCCGCGCAAGGTGGCGTTGGCTCGGCTTATGCCCACGGCTACGGCATCGTCAAAGCTGATGGGACTCCCGGCGATGATCTCGGTGACTCGGGCGACTCTCTTTTCGGCCATGACTTCCCTCCATCTCCCACAAGGTAAACTAGGTTCCCTGGCGCATGAATCACAATGTCACATTTTAGATTGCTTATAATCAGGGTAACACGCTGAATTTTCGGCAAACAAGACCAATAAAACTCCGGCGTCCCGCCGGTGTTGCTCCAGGGAGTCACTCCCCGGTTGCCAAGCGTACTACGCGAGGATAGCTTTGAAGGCATGAAACTCATCGATCTGCACACCCACTCCACGGCCAGTGACGGCACCCTGCCCCCGGCCCAGGTGGCCCTGGCGGCTGCTCAGGCCGGTCTATCCGCGGTGGCCCTCACCGACCACGACACCACCCAAGGCCTGGCCGAGTTCTTGGAAGCAGCCGCGTCCAGCGGCCCAGAGCTGGTCCCGGGCGTGGAGCTCAGCGTGGACCGCCCCGGCGGCGGCTCCATGCATATGGTGGGGCTTTGGGTGGACCATGAGGAGCCGCGCTTTAAGCAGGGCCTGGAGCGGGTGCAAACCGCCCGGAAACAACGCAACCCCAAGATAGTGGCCCGCCTGCAAGAGCTGGGGGTGGATATCACCATGGACGAGGTAGTCGCCGCGGCCGGGCGTGGTCAGGTGGGGCGGCCTCACTTCGCCCAGGTGCTGGTGGACAAGGGCGTGGTGGCGGGACCCGGCGAGGCCTTTGGCCGCTTTCTCAAGCGGGGTGCCCCGGCCTACATGGAAAAAGAACGCCTGAATCCAAGCCAGGCCATGGAGCTCATCCGTGGGGCGGGCGGCATCAGCGTTCTGGCCCATCCCGGCCTGCTGGAGCTGCACCCGGCGGCGCTGGAGGAGTTGGTCAAGGGCCTTAAGGAGCAAGGGCTGATGGGTATAGAGGCCTATTACTCCGAGCACAACCCCGCCACCGAGCGGCGGCTGCTGGAGATGGCCGCCCGTTTGGGGCTTGCGGTAAGCGGGGGAAGCGATTTTCACGGGCACAACAAACCCGGTATCCGCCTGGGCGCCGGAAAGGGAACCCTGCGGGTTCCCGCCAGCCTGTTGGCCGGGCTCAAACAGGCCCGCGATGCTCTATCGGGCTGAGCCTACTTTTTCTTCCAATCAAAAAAGATTTTCCTGACCAGGAAGGGATCGATGGTCTGGGCTTGCAGCCTGCCGTCTATGGGATTCTTGTCCTGGTATTGGATCATATCCGTGTAGCAGACACCCATCTGTCCAGTGACCGTAAGGATCTTGCCCTTGGTGGTCTCCAAGGTGATGGTGTTGTCATGGTTATAGGTCAGGCTCTTCACATCCCTCATGGGCACGGTCATCTCCGAGTCCTCGTAGACAAAGGGATAGGTATCCATAAGCTTGTCAAAGCGCTCCACCGTGATCCGCTGGTCCTGATTGTCCATGATCCATCCGCTGGGGGCCGGGCCGCCCGCCAAGCACAGGGCCGGCGTAAACAACAAGGCCACAGCCAGGCTCAAGATGAATCCGCGCATCTGCTTTACCTCCCAACCCGCATAAGCGGGGTTTTGACATTTTAATCGGGCAAGCCCCCCCAGGGTGATCTGCGTCGCAAGGCTTGCCCTGATTATGCTTGGTTTAATAGAATTAAGGCAACCACACAGGAGATGGCATGCGCATCACCGTTTTGGGATCAGGCACCTGCGAGTTGCGCTCCGAGCGCTCCAGCCCGGCCTATTGGCTACAGGCCGGGGGCAGGGGCATCTTGCTCGATCTGGGCCAGGGCGCCTGGCGGCGCTTGCTGGACTACGGCCACCAGGCCGCCGAGGTGGACGCGGTGATTATCAGCCACCCCCACCCGGACCACATGGCCGACCTGATTCCCCTGCTCTTCGCCTTGATCTACGATCCCCAGCTGGCGGCCACGGCCCGCATCACCCTGCTGGCCCACACCGGCCTGGAGCCCCTGCTCTTAGCCCTTAACCAAGCTTGGGGCGATTGGCTAAACCCCTCACCAGAGGTGCTCACCCGGCATTGGCTGAAGGCTGGGGACCAAGCCCAGGTCGGCTCGGTCCAAATAGCCACCGCCACGGCACAGCACCACCCTTACAGTCTGGCTTGGCGGATTCAGGCCGGAGGCCGCAGCCTGGTCTACCTGGGAGATAGTGAGGCGACCTCGGAGTTGGCCCGTTTCGCCCGGGGCGCGGACCTTCTAATCTGTCACTGCGCGGGCACCGACCAAGAGCCCAAGACAGGTCACCTGTACCCCTCGGCCTGCGGCCAACTGGCCGCCGCCGCGGGAGCGGGCTCTCTGCTGCTCAGCCACTTTTATCGGGTGGTGGACCCAGAAGAGGCGGTGGCTTCGGCGGCCGGGCACTTCGGGGGAGACATTTGGGCGGCTTGCGATGGTCTTCGGTTGGAGCTCACCGCGGACGGAGCCGCCGAACTGTAGGGGATTGTACTGCTTAGAGCAAGGTTTCCCAGTGATTAACGGGCCTTTTTGCCTTGACACTATTAGCGCGGCTTTGATAGCGTCATTTTTGTAAGTAGCTTCAATGTAGCTACACTGCCCTGGCATCCCCCCCAAGAAAGGTGATGCATGGTCCGCAGGTGCGATGTCGGCTCTCCGGAGTTCCGCCAAATTATTTTATCAAGTGACCGGAGTGGCGATCTCGCCCGCTTGGCCCGGTGCTGCCTCGCCCCGGCCCCATAACGGCGGCCCCAAAAGGCGGCAGGGCTTGCATTTGTGGGTCAAAAAAAGGCAGTATTGAGTAGTTTCTCCTAGACCAAAAGCATTTTTTAGAGGGTGACCATGAAAAGCAAAGTCCTTATTCCCGTGGACACCGCGCGCAATTCCATTACCGCCGAGGAGCATGCCATCAAGTTGAGTTGGCGCATGCCTCTCACGGTTACCCTGCTCAATGTGCTCAATACCAAGCGTCTAGAGCAGCACGGCATAAGCCCGGACGACCAAAAGCGCATTAAGGACTCCATGCGCAAACGGGCTGAAAAAGTTTTGCAGGCGGCGGCCGAACCCTTTGACAAAGCGGGCGTTGAATATGAAACCCGCGTGGAGGAGGGGCAACCGGCGGTGGTTATCTGCCGGGAAGCGGAAGAGGGCGGCTATGACATGGTCATCCTGCCTCAAAGCGGATATAGCGAATTGGAAGAGATTCTAGGCGGTAGTGTCGTACATAATGTTCTGTGGAAATGCAAGACGCCTATCCTTCTGGTTAAACACAGCCAGCAGCAGCTTGAGGACCAACGTAAGAAACTGGCTCAAGACGAGCTTTTGCCCCGCTAGGCATCTGCCTGGCTAGGCGGCTTTTCAAAGACTCTCGAAGCAATAGGGCGCCCCAAGAAAGGAGGAGGACTTGGGGGCGGGCACTGACTCCGTATGCATACGGAGGCCCAGGCGGCGCGGTGCGCCCCGGCTCGCAGGGCTTGCTTCGAGGAACTCATGCGTTGTGTGTACTTGCCAAGCGAACCGAAAGGGAGGGGTTATGCGATTTTCCAAAGTTTTTGTGGTGCTGGTGGTGGCCTTGGCGGCGATAGCCATGGTAGCTCCGGCGGCCATGGCCAAAAAGCCGTCCGTGGACAAATGGAAGCCGGCCTTCGACTATTCCGGCGCCAAGTATAAAATCAAGGTTTCCAACGTTTCCCACCCGGCCATCAAAGGCGTCTACGCCGGCTTCGCCATCCGCGACGCCATGTGGAAAGCCACCAACGGTCAGATCTACTTCGAGTATCTGCCCTTCTCCATGCTGGGCGGCGAGGTGGAGGTGCTGAACCAGCTGCAGATGGGCGCCATACAGGGTATGGCCGTGTCCTCGGTGGCCAGCACCAACTTGGGCCCGCGCATGGGCCTGGTCAACCTGCCATTCCTGATCAACTCCTATGAGAAGCTGGACAAGTTCATCGCCAACAAGAAACTGTTCCAGCACTTCCTGGACGGCATGGAGCACCAGGGCATCATGGGCATGGACGTGACCGCTTATGGCCGCTACGGCTGGGCCACCACCATCCCGGTGAAGAACATCGCCGACGCCAAGAAGGTGAAGTTCCGCATCGCCGAGGCGGCGGTCAACAAGCTGCTCTACAAGGCCTGGGGTTTCAATCCCGTGGTCATGCCTTGGCCGGATGTGCCCACCGCCCTCAAGCAGGGCGTGATCACCGGTCTGGATCACACCCTGATCGTGAGCTACCTGACCAAAAAGTTCGAGGTGGCCAAGAACTTCACCCCCATCAACTACGCCCAGGGTCTGTTCATCTGGATCTTCAACAAGAAATGGTACAAGAGCCTGCCTGCCGACCTGCAAATGACCTTCAAGAAGGTGGTCAACGAGCAGTGTGCTCTGTACCGCAACGAGTGCAAGGCGCAAGAGGCCGCGGCCAAAAAGGGCGCCATCGAGAAGTCCGGGGTCAAATTCTGGGAGCTGTCCAAAAAGGACCTGGAAATCCTGAAGTACCAGGGTAACGTGGTCCATCAGCAGTTCGCCAAGGAGATCGGCCCGCAGTACCTGGGCCAGGTCCAGGAGTTCCTGGGCTACAAAATCACCCGCAGCATGGGCGGCAAGCAGTAAACCAGTCCACCTAATAGTTACGGGCCGGGGGGGCAACTCCCCGGCCCGGCGTCCACATCTGGGCTGACGGCGCGTCAAGCGCCGCAAAGGAAACCGCGACATATGGCACAAGGGCGGACTTACCTTTTCGGCTGGGTGGCAGTGGCTTGCATCGCCGCGGCCGCCGTGTTGGGCTACTTCCTGTTGCACCTAAAGGGACTGACATGGGGAGCTATATCCGTTTGGGGATTTTTCATGCTCATTGCCGCCTTCACCGGCAACTGGAGTCGATTTTTGAATTTCCAGGACAAAGGGCTCTCTTTTTTCGAGGAGTGGACCCTTTACCTCGCGGTGATGGTGGGGCTGATCTCCCTGTTCATTAACGTGATCCTCCGTTATGTCTTTTCCTATTCATTGTCCTGGTCCGAGGAGTTGATCCGCGAGATCATCATCCTCACCACCTTCGTGGGCCTGGCGCCTGCCATTAAGAACCGTTCCATGATTACCATCGACGCCTTGGTACAGTTGGTGCCACGTCTACGCACTTCGCTGACCTATTTCAGCCACCTGTCGGTGCTGGCCTTCGCGGTGATCATCACCAAGATGGGCATTGACATGGCCCTTTTGCAGGAGCGGACCTCCCAGCAAACCATCATCTTGGAGATTCCCCTGGTCATCCTTTACCTGATTCTGCCCCTCATGGGAGTAACCATGGGGGTGCGCACCATACAGGTGCTTTGGTGGGATTTCCAGGAAGGACGAGCCAAGAAGGAAACCGCGGGCTAGGGGGCGCAGATGGAAGCAAGCTATATCATCATCGTACTGGTGTTGTTGGGGGCTATGGCCGCCACGATACCCGTTTTCCTCTGCCTGTTCTTCACCGCGGTAGCGGGCTTTTTGCTTTTCACCGACCTTCCCCTGCTGGTCCTGATCCAAAGCCTTTTCCGCTCCATGGATAAATTCGCCCTGGTGGTGGTGCTGTTCTTCATTCTATGCGGCAACATCATGACCAGCGGCTCCATCGTGGACAAGCTCATCCGCTTC
>JAHLLJ010000004.1 GCA_020444205.1 Deltaproteobacteria bacterium
GCTGGAAGCCGGTCATGGCCGTGCCGCTGTTGTCCAGCACCACCAGGCTCATGGGTGACTTCTGGTGCACCGCGTTGATCAGGGCCGGGATCACCGCATGGTAGAAGGTGGAGTCGCCCGACACCGCCATCACCGGCTGGTCCATGCCGAAGCGGCCCAGCTGCCCGAAGCCGCTGGCCATACCCGCGCCCGAGCCCATGGCGTGCAGGGTCTTGAGCATGCCGTAGCCGGTGGGACGCATGGCCAGGGAGTAGCAGCCGATGTCCCCGCAGATAAAGCCGTCGCGGTCATCCAGGGCTAGGGCTTCTTTCAAAGACCAGAAGGAGGCACGGTGGGGGCAGCCGGGGCAAAAGGCCAGCTCGCGCTCTTGGGTGGCCTGGGGGGCCAGCTCCGCGGCCAGGCGGTCATATTCCTCAGGCCGGGCCTGGTAGGGCACCTCCAGGAGGCCGGCCAAGGCCTTAATGACAATGTCCGGGTTGAGCTCGCCGCTGGCGGGGATGGTGCCGTCGCGCTTGCCAAAAAATTTTTTGGCACCGATTTCTCCAGCCATCTCCGCGGCCGCGATCTTTACGTTCTCCTCCAAGAAGGGGATCACTTCTTCCACGATGAGGACGCGTTCGCAGCGCTGCAAGTTGCGTTGCAGCAGCTTGGGCGGCAGGGGCCAGGTGGTGCCCAGCTTGAGCACCCCCACCCGATCGGCGACTCCCAGCAGGGCCAGGGCCTCCTTGATGTAGAGATTGCAGATGCTGGAGGTGATTACCAGCAACTCCGGCGCTTCGGGCCCGGTGTAAGAGTTGAAGGGCGAGGTCTCGAAAAGCTCTACCGCCTTTTTGAGCTTCTCCTGTTGCTGGCGATGCTTGTAGGCCACCGGCATGGAGGCCACCGGCCCGTGCCCCTGGTCCAGCAGGGTACCGTGGTGGTCGAAGCGGGCCCGGCCGGCGGGCTCGGGAATGCTGCCTGGCACCACCCCGCCGCTGGCGTGGGAAAGCCGGGTCACGCTGCGCAGCATCACCAGGTTGCCGATCTCCTCGGAAAGCTCGAAAGCCCACTTGGTCATGTCCTTGGCTTCCTGGAAATCACCGGGCTCCAGTTGGGGCAGCTCCAGCATGCGGGCAAAGTGGCGCGACTCGCCCTCGTTGGCGCTGGACAGGGCCCCGGGGTCGTCACAGTGCACCAGCACCATGCCCGCCCGAATCCCGGAGCCGGCCAGGTGCAGCAGAAAGTCCGAAGCCACGTTGACCCCGTTCTGTTTCATAGCGCACAAAGAGCGCAGCCCGGCCAGGGAAGCGGCCGCCGCCACCTCCAGGGAGACTTTCTCGTTGACCGACCATTCCACGTACAGGTCGTGCTCTTGGGATGCGTCGGCCAGGTTCTGGATAATCTCGGACGAAGGCGTGCCGGGATAACCGGCGGCCACCCGCACTCCCGCCTCCAAGGCCCCTTGAGTAATGGCCTGGTTACCCATCATGGTGCGGCGTTGTGCCTGCATTACGCCACCTCCCGGTTCTTTACGGCCATTAAAAGCTCCTGGCTCACCCGAAGGGCTTTGGGTTGCTCATCACCGGGACCGCCCAGCAAGCCTTGCTCGTAGGCAGCGCCCAAGCCACGCACGCGCTTGCCTTGGGCTGCCTGCACCAGGTGCTCCTTGTTGGCTGCTGGGAACTCCTCCACCTTCAGCCAGCCCTTTTCCACTGCCGCCTCGGTGAGGGCGCGGGCCTTTTGGTTACGCACCACCAGGGTGTTCCATCCGGGCCGCCCCTCGTACATGCCCACTGAAAGGTCAGCCCATTCCGAGGTCATGTCCGGGCATATCGCACAGGCCGGAGGGATCAGGCCGCGTATCTCGTCCAAATCGATCTCCAGAGTGCCGTCCGTGGTCTCCACCTGCAGCACCCCGGCGGGCGGCGGGGGAATGTCCATGGAGCGGATACTTGCAAGGTCCATTCGTTCGGCTAAAAAGCGGCCCAACCTCTGCGGGTCCAGGGACCAGTTGCAGAACAATCCCACCACCAGCTCGGCCGGACCGGCGCTTCCCCGCTGCGGCCAGGGCTTGGCCCTACGCTGGGCCAGCGACCCTGCCTGACAAGGGGTGGTCACCACGGCCAAGGGGCCGCTTTCCTGGGCCTGGGCCCGGTTCAGGGCGGCCAGGGTGGGCGCGGCAATGAACTTGGAGCCCGCGCAGGCTATAACCTCCTGGGGCGTCCCGGCCAGGGTGGGCACGGTTGCCATGGCCTCGCCACCGGTGAGTACGGCACCTTGCACCAGGCCTTGTTCCAAGGCCGCGCAAACCAGAGCCGAAACCGTACCGCCTCCCTGATACCTCCCGGCATCCAGACGCGATCCGGCCTTGGCCGCCACCACGGCCAAGTGCGGCCCCATGCCTTGAGCTGTGTAGGGAGCACCCCACAACTCTTGGGCCAAAGCTTCCAAGTCCAGCTCACTTTTGGGGCACCAGGCGTGACAGCGGCCTTCACTCAGGTCGCAGTCGTGCAGCATCACCGTCTTGCCGCGGTGGGTGCGAAAATAGGGGCACAGCTCCACGCAGGAGCCGCAGCCTATGCACAGGCCTGGGCCTTGAACTTCCGCCAGCAGTTGTCGCGGTCCTCGGTTAATCATTTCCAGCGACCTCAAAATATTGATAGCTAATCATAGGCCCCGGCCAACACAGCCAGGGGATGTTTCACTTTGTGCGGCCCCAAGGCCAAGCCCAGGTAGTGTCGGCAAGCCGGGCAGGGGGTCAGCACCACCTCGGCTTTGCTGTGCTCGATCTGCTCCAGCTTACTCCGGCGCACTCCTCGGGACACCTCTAGATTTTTCAGAAAGAAGTCGCCGCCCGCCCCGCAACAGGAGGCCGGATCGGCCATGGGCCGGTACTCGGCTCCAGGCACCTGCTCCAGCAAAGCCAACTCTTCCTGGACCTGTGAGTCGAATGAAGCGGCGTGGCAGGGCTGGTGCAGAGTGTAGGTCAGGCTGTTTTCCTTGGGTGTATGGCTGAGACCCAGTTGATGCAGGAAGGCTCCTGCCTCCATTACCTTTGGGGCCAGTGCCTGGGTTGCCTCGGCTTCGGGGCTGCCCGGCTCGAATAATTTGGCCGCCTTCTCGCGCAGCATGAGCACGCAGGAGGTGCACTCGGTAACCACTGCATCAACTTCCTGGGCGGCAAGGGCGTCCAAGTTTCGCCGGGCCATCTCCTGGGCCAGATCAATCTCACCCTGGGCCAGGGCAGGCAGGCCACAGCAGGCCAATCCCTGGGGCAACACCACCTCCACTCCGTTGGCCAGCAGCACTTTGCGCACTGCCTGGGCGGTGTCCAAGTGCAGGCTGTTGGCCGCGCAGCCCACGAACCAGGCCACCCTGGCCCGCACCTCGCCGTTGGGGCTGAGCACCCCCGGCTGGTCCGCCAAGAAGGGCCAGGCCGCCGGTTGAGGCAGATCGCTGGGTGTGAATCCTAAGGTTTTGGCCAGGGGCCCCAGCTTGCCCGCTGCGCCTGGGTGGCCCCGCTGCTCCATGAGCTTGCGGTGCAGACCGCGCTTGAGCGAGGCCGCCGGTCCGCCCGATCGCAAGAGGTTGCGAGCGGCCATGAATATTTCATCCAAAGGCAGGCCACCGGGACAGGTATGGGCGCAGGTGCCGCAGAGCAGGCAATTGGCCACGATTTCCCTAGTGCGTTTGCTTACCGGCAGGGTTTGCTCCATGAGCGCAGCCTTGATGAGCAGGGTGCGGCCCCGGGCAGTGTAGGACTCCAAAAGCTCCTGGGAAAACACCGGGCAGGAGGCCTGGCAATAGCCGCATTGGGAGCAGCGCTCCATTACCTCGCGGTATTGCTCCAAGTCCCGCATCAGCCTTCCATCTCCGGGGGCCATAGCTTGCCGGGGTTCATGATGCCCTTGGGGTCAAAGGCCTTTTTAATGCGCTGCATCAGCTTGATCTGCTCCTGGCCCAACTCCAGCTCCAGGAACTGTGCCTTGTGCACACCCACTCCGTGCTCCCCGCTAATCACTCCGCCCAGGGCCAGCCCGGCCTTAATGACCTTGGCCATGCCTTGGTCGGCCCGTTGCTGCAGCTCATCGCTGATTTCGTCCATGCGGATGGTGGGATGCATGTTACCGTCGCCCGCGTGACCGGTAAGGCCCATGGACAGGCCCGTTTCCTCGGCAATGCGCTGCACTTTGGCGGCGAACTCGGGGATACGATCGCGGGGCACGGTGACATCCTCGGTGACCAATCGCTTGAAGCGGCTAACGACAAGGGGATAGAGGCGCGAGCGTACCATCCAATAAACGGCCGCCTCCTCGGGCTGAGACACCACCCGCACATCCATGGCTCCCATATCCCGGCAAGCCTTGGCCATCTCCTGGGCCTGACGCAGGGCCTCCTGGGCAGTGCCGTCAAACTCCATGAGCAAGCAGGCCTCGCCCTCTTCGGGAAGGGGAGGGCTGACGAACTTGTTGAACACCGCCAGGGAAGCGGTGGTCAAAAGTTCCAGCATGGAAGGCACCACACCATTCGCGATGGTCTCGGAAACGATACGCGCGGCCATCTCCATGCTGGGGCACACCGCCAGGGCAGTGCAGGTGGCCGGCGGCTTGGGCAGCAGGCGCAGGGTGGCCTGGGTGATCAAGGCCAGGGTCCCCTCAGAGCCGGTGAGCAGGTGGGTAAGGTCATAGCCCGCCGAGTGCTTCACGCAGGCGCTACCGGTTCTTATTAATTCTCCATTGGGCAACACCGCTTCCAGGCCCAGCACGTAGTTGCCGGTGGTGCCGTACTTAACCGCCCGGGGGCCGCCCGCCCGGGTGGCCACGTTTCCCCCAAGGGTGCAAACGCTCTTGCTCTGAGGATCGGGCGGGTAGAAGAAGCCTTGTGCCTCCACTGCCTGCTGAAAGTCGGCCAGCACCACGCCGGCCTGCGCCTTGGCCGTGAGGTTGCCCCGGTTTATCTCCTGGATGCCTTTGAGCCGCTTGGTATCCAGTACGATGCCTCCTTGCACCGGGGTGCAGCCGCCGCTCAAGCCGCTGCCCGCTCCCCGCGGGGTCAGAGGGATATGGTTTTGCGAGGCATAGGCCATAACCGCGGCGGCTTGGGCGGTGTCCGTGGGCAGCACCACCGCCTCTGGGTCGCCCTGGGCAAAGTAGGCTATAGCATCGTGGCGATATACCAGCAGGTCTTCCGGGTCGGTGCTGAATCCCTCCGGCCCCACCAGGCGAGCCAGGTCTTTGGCCATCCCCCTCATGGGCGCGTCACTTGGTGACCATGATTGAAGGCAGCCAGGTGGCGATCTCCGGCCAGAGCATGACCATGGCCAGGCATATGGCCTGTAGAATCACGAAAGGCCCCACCGAGCGGTATATGTCGGCCATGGTTATCTGGGGCGGCACCACGCTCTTGAGAATGAACAAGTTGAACCCGAACGGCGGGGTGATGTAGGCCATCTCCATGTTGATGATGAACAGCACGCCGAACCACAGGGGGTCGAAGCCGAGCTGATTGATGATGGGCACGAAAATGGGCGTGGTGAGCAAAATAATGCCCGCCGGGTCCAGGAACATGCCCAGCACGAAGAACACCAATTGGATGGCGATGAGGATGATCCACCGGTTGATCTCCATGCCCATGATGGCCTCTTGCAGCATGTCCTGAATGCCCGCATAGGCCAGGAAGGTGGTGAAAGTTACTGCACCGATGATGATCCAGAATACCATTACCGTCAGGCTCAAGGTGTCCTTAAGGGCCTGCCACAGGCGGGACCAGGTTAGCTGGCGGTGAAGTAGCGCGGTGAGCACCGCGCCGCCCGCGCCCACGCCCGCCGCCTCGGTGGGGGTGGCCACACCGGTGTAGATAACCCCCAGCACCAGCACCACCAAACTGATGGGAAACACCACTCCCTTGAGGGAGCGGAACTTGTCGCGCCAGTTGTACTTTTCGGTTACCGCCGGGCCCAGGTCTTTCTGGAAGAAGCAGCGGATGCCGATGTAGAGCACGAAGATGGCGGCCAGTAAAAAGCCCGGCAGCATGCCGCCCGCGAACAGGCGCCCGATGCTCACCTCGGCCATGTTGCCGTAGAGGATCATCAGGATGGAAGGCGGAATCAAGATGCCCAGCGCGCCTCCTGCGTTGATGCAGCCCACGGCCATCACCTTGTCGTAATTGCGCTGTAGCATGGAGGGCAGGGCGATGAGGCCCATGGAGATGGTGGCCACGCTGGAGATGCCGGCCATGGCCGCGAAGATGGCGCAGATGACCACCGTGCCCATGGCCAGGCCGCCGCGCAGGCCGCCCATCCAGCGATAGACCACCTCGTATAGTTTGTCGGCCAGGCCGGAGAACTTGAGGATGTTGGCCATGAAAATAAACAGCGGCACGGCCAACAAGAGGTAACTGGTTCCTTCGGCATAGGCCGTGTTGAACAACACCAAAAGGCCTTGGGGCCCCCAGGTGAAATAGATGCCAACCACCGCGATGCCCAGCATGGCAAAGGCGATGGGTATGCCGACGGCCAGCAGAACTATCAAGGAGGAGAAAACGATGAGCGTGAGGAGCCAGGTTTCCATGAATGACCTCTTAGCCTGGATATTTCATGAAGGTCGGGCGTCCGGCTTCGCCAGCCACCGGCACTCTGTGTTGCTGGCTGCGCTCGGGCCTCCACGTAGCGTCTGATACGCCTGCGGCCCTCGCTTGCCCCAGCGGGCCGCTGGTGGCAAAGCGCGTCGAATATCTTGTTGCCGTCGCAAACCTTGACGGCTCCCGTTGTAACTTCTTTGGGAGCCCAAGCCTTGGGCCGCCTTGTTTGCCGGCGGCTGACTGTGCCGGGCCAGGGTGCACACTGTAATCAAGCAACGCAGGTGCTTCTTTCATACCGGTCCCATGAATAATGGCTCGTTGTGCATTGCCGTCCAATCATCATGAAATATCCAGGCTAGCCCTGGGTCGGTTTGCGGCCGGTCATCAGGAAATTGAGGTTGTCCACTGCGTTGCCCAGGCCCTGGAGCAAAAGGAAAATGGCTCCCAAAGGCACGGTGGCCTTGGCTGGGCCCAGGGGGAGGGCTGCCGCCGAGCTGGAGGTGTCGCCCACCACGAAGGCCTGTATGGCCACCTTGCTGCCCATCCAAATGATGGGCAGGGTCACGATGATCAACAACACCCCCACGAATATCTCCACCCTGGCCCGCGCCTTGTCGCTCATGTGGGAATAAAGGATATCCACCCTGGTGTGGCCGTAGTGGCTTAGGGTGTAACCCGTGCCGAACATGACCAAGGCGCAGAGCAGGTACTCGCACACCTCCTGGGCCCAGGAAGTGGGAGCATGGAAAAAGTAGCGGACAATGACCTCGTATAGCACGACGGCGGCGACGAGGCCGATGAGGGGGGCCGCTATCATGCCCATGACTTTGTTCAAGGATCGGACGACCCGGGAAAATGTGAGCATGTTGCCTCTCTATCGAGCATGGTGGGGCGCTGTTCAAAAACTCATGAATGGCCACCGGGCGGTAGGGGCAGGCCTATTTAGCCGAGGCGCAACCGGCCGGGAGGGGTCGACCCCGTTCCCGACCGGTTGAGCAATTTTAGAACTTCACGCCCTTGGCCTTCAGGTTGGCCTTGAGGATGTCCACCAGCTTGCGGCAGTAGGGAGACTTGCTGGCGGTCTGCTCATACAGAGGCATGAGCTTTTTAATCCAGACGTCCTGCTCCTCCTTGGACAGCTTGATGATCTTAACGTCCTTCTTGGCGGCGAACTCGATGGCTTCCTTGTCCCACTTGGGGCTCATATCGAAGCTACGGTCCATGGCCATCATGGCTGCCTTCTTCACCGCATCCTGCTGGTCCTTGGGCAGGGAGTTGAAAACCTTGCTATTGATGGCCAGCTCGATGATGCCAGGGGTATGGAAGGCGGGGTCGCTGACGTAGTTGAGCACCTCGTAGAGCTTGTACTTTTTCAGGGTGTACCAAGGATAGTCGGTGCCGTCCACGGTGCCCCGCTGCAAGGCCATGTACTGCTCGGCGCCGGGAATAGCCGCCGCGGCTGCGCCCAGGGCCTTCACGATTAGGGCCTCCAGGCCAAAGGCCCGGATCTTCTTGCCCTGGAGATCGGCCAGGCTGTTAACCGGGAACTTGGTCATCAGGCCCATGGTGGCCACGGAGATGGAACCCAGGAAGGTCACACCGTGCTTGGACATGGCCTCGGCAAACACCTTGTGATAGCCCTTGTTCAAAAGGATGTCCTTGGCTTCCGTGGGGCTGGACCAGCAGAAGGGCAGCCACTGCGCGTTGACCTCGGGGAATACGCCGGTGAAATAAAGGAAAGACCCGGAGTATCCATCGATCATGCCGCTCTTGAGCGACTCCAGGGCCTCGCGGGATTTCACCAGCTGTCCAGGCCAAAACACTTTGATTTTAAGCTTGCCGTTGGTGAGCTTTTTTACCTGGTCGGCGAAATAGCTGGTGGTCTGACCTGCATAAGCGGTTTCCGGGTAGACGCATTGGAACCTGAGCGTCTTGGCCTGGGCGATACCGGCAAAGCTCAGCGCCAGCAACGCGCAAACAAAAAATGCCATAAATTTACGGGCCATGGTTTGATCTCCCTTTCCGCCGGGGGCGGCGAACGCCCTCACGGCAACTCCTGTTAAACTCCCTCTCCGTATATCCATGGCTGGAGGTCCCTCAGATCCCCCGCCTACTGATCAGTCGAGCTTGATGGACCGTTTGAGCACCTTGCCGGTGTGCGTCTTGGGTAGCTCATCGGTAATGCGCACGATGCGGGGGTACTTGTAGGGGGCCACCTTCTGCTTCACAAAATCCCTTATCTCTTCTGGAGTGGCCGCAACTCCCTCGCGCAGCACCACCAGCGCGGCCACCTCCTCACCCAGGTCCTGATGGGGCTGGCCCACCACCGCTGCCTCCAGCACCGCCGGATGCTGATAGAGCACTTCCTCTATCTCCCGGGGATACACGTTGTAACCGCCCCGGATGATCATCTCTTTCTTGCGGTCCACGATGTAGAAGTAGCCGTCGTCGTCCTTGCGGGCCAAATCGCCGGTGTGCAGCCATCCACCCCGCAGGGTTTCCTCCGTGGCCTGGGGCTGGTTGAGGTAGCCCTTCATAACCCCCGGCCCCTTTACGATCAGTTCGCCCACCTGTCCCTGGGGCACCTCCTGGTCGTTTTCATCCACCACTTTGGCCTGGAAACCGGGGATGGGCAGGCCGATGGAGCCGGGCTTGGTGGCCTTGCCGTAAGGGTTTTCCACGCACACCGGCGAGCACTCGGTCAGGCCGTAGCCCTCATAGATGGTGGCGCTGTAGGCCGCCTCAAAGCGCTTGATCACCTCCACGGGCAGGGATGCCCCGCCGCAGATGCAGTAGTGCAGAGAGGAGCGCTTGAGCGGGCGTTTCACCGCCATTTCAGCCAGGCGGTTGTAAATAGTGGGCACCGCGATGAGGATGGTGTCATCCATCTCCTCTATGGCCGCGTAGGTCTCCTCAGGCTCGAAGTGCTCCCACAGGCGCAGGGTTATGCCCAAATACACCGAGGCGTTGAGGCTGGAGGTCTGGCCATAGATATGGAAAAGAGGCAGCATGCCCAGGCTGGTCACCTTGGGGTCGGTGTGACGCATGTCCGCGATGGTCATGGCGTTGCTGTAAAGGTTGCGGTGGGTGAGCATGGCCCCCTTGGGCAGGCCGGTGGTGCCCGAGGTGTATATGATGGCCCAGGTGTCGTCGTCCTGGGCCGGGTACAAAGGGTAGGGGCCTTGCTCCTTGGCTACCTCGGCCAGAGGTAAATAGCCTTCAGCCTCGGGGCCGGTGGCACAGCGGATGTCGATCCGGGGCATGCCCTCCAGCACGGCGCCCGCGTATTGCAGATGGTCGCCGTGGCCGAGAAAGGCCCTGGCTCCGGAGTCGCTGAAGATGTGCTCCAGCTCCTGGGTGCGGTAAAGGAAGTTCACCGGTAGAACCACGGCTCCCAGCTTGGCCAGGGCGTAGTAGGACACCACCCAGTCCAGGGAGTTGGGCATCATGAGTACGCACACCTGGCAGGGCGCCAAGCCTTGCTCTTTGAGGCCCCAGGCCAGGGCGTCTGATTTTTGGTCAAACTCCGCATAGGTCATTTTCTGGCCGTTAAAGTCCACGGCCACGTGGTCCGGGACCCGTGTGGCGGTGTCGGTCAGCAGTTTGGCGATATTCAAGGCATACCCCATAAAAAACCCCAGGCCCTAGCCCGGGGCTGTAATTTTTAGGCCAGGTTTTTCACCACCAAGGCCACTCCCATGCCGCCGCCCACGCACATGGTGGCCAAGCCCAGCTCATTGTCCGAGCGTTTCATCTCGTAGATAAGCTTGGTGAGAATGACCCCGCCGGTGGCGCTGATGGGATGGCCCAAGGCGATGGCTCCGCCGTTGACGTTGACCTTGTCCTGGTCCATGCCCAGCTCGCGAATGCAGGCTAACGATTGGCTGGCAAAGGCCTCGTTTAGCTCGATCACATCGATGTCATTAAGGGCAAGCCCGGTCTTGGCCAGCACCTGGCGGGTGGCATCAATGGGGCCGATGCCCATGATGGAGGGCTCCACGCCCACTGTGGCATAGCCCAGGATGGCCACCAGGGGCTTGATGCCCAGTTCCTCGGCCTTTTGGCGGGAGGCCACCACCACGGCGGAAGCGCCGTCGTTCATGCCGCTGGAGTTGCCCGCGGTGACCGAACCGCCCTTGCGGAACACCGGCTTCAGCTTGGCCAAATCCTCGGCCGTGGTCTGGGGCCGGGGATGTTCGTCAGTGTCGAACAAGACCGGCTCGCCCTTGCGCTGGGGAATGGGCACTGCCACGATTTCATCACCGAACACGCCCTGCTCCAGGGCTTGCTTGGTCTTCTGCTGGCTGGCCAGGGCAAAGACGTCCTGGTCCTCGCGGTTGATGTTGTACTGCTTGGCCACGTTCTCGGCGGTCTCACCCATGGTGTTGCCGCTGAGCGGATCGAACAGCACCAACTGGTCCATGAGTTGGGCATGGCCCAGACGCGCACCCCAGCGATTGGTGGGTACCAGATAGGCGGCGTTTGACATGTGCTCCACTCCGCCGGCCACCATCAGGCTCGCGTCGCCGGCCTTGATGGCCTGTGCGGCCAGGAACACCGTCTTGAGCGATCCGCCGCAGGCGTGGGACACGGTGTATTCGGGCGTGGGGATGGGTATGCCCGCGTTGACCGCTATGGGCCGGGTGATGTTGGGGGGCAGGGCGCCGGTGCGATACTGCTGAGCCAGGCAGACTTCCTCCACCTGAGCGGGCTCTATACCGGCGCGTTTAACCGCTTCCTGAATGACCAGCACGCCCAGGTCCTGGTCGGTAACCGCTTTGAGGGTGCCGCCGAAGCGCCCCACCGGGGTGCGGGCAGCGGATAGGATCACAGGTTCTTGCATGGTTGTCTTCTCCCGGTGTCTAGTCGGCCATGCCTAGGCGGTTGCCTTTATCGTCGTAGCGATACCAGCCCACCCCGGTCTTGCGGCCCAGTTGTCCGGCCTTTACCTTGCGGCGCAACAAAAAGGGCGGATACCATTTCTCCTCGCGGGTCTCCTGGTACATGGCCATGAGCGCGCCGTAGGTGACGTCCAGGCCCACCATGTCGCCGGTCTCGAAGATGCCCATCTTGCGGCCCGAGGCCAGGCGCAGGCCCTTGTCGATGTCCTCCACCGAGGCCACCCCTTGCTCCACCAGGCGCATGGCCTCCATGGTGGAGGGGAAGTTGATGCGGTTGATCACGAACCCGGCCACGTCGCGGTTGACCATGATGGGCTCTTTTTTGATGGACAGCACGAACTCGCGCCCGGCGGCAAAAGCTTCGTTGCTGGTCCTGGTGCCGCGGATCACCTCCACCGCCTGCATCATGGGCACGGGGCTGAAAAAGTGAATGCCCAAAAAGCGCTCGGGCTGGTCCACATGAGCTGCCAGCTCGCTGATGGGTATGGCGCTGGTGTTGCTGGCCACCAGACTGTTCGGGGAAAGCACCTGGTTCAGCTTGGCAAAGACCTCTTTCTTCACCTGAAGGTTTTCGAACACCACCTCCAAGACCAGGTCGGCCTCGGCGGCCGGGGCCAGGTCCACCGACGTGGAGATGCGGCCCATGACCTCGTCCAGGGAGCCTTCAACCCTTCCCTTTTCAATGAGCTTGCCCGCGGACCAAGAGATGTTCTTGACTGCCTTGTCCAGTTGCTCCTGGCTTACGTCGCTAAGAGTGGCGTGTAGGCCGGCCTGGGCGCACACCTGGGCAATGCCGCTGCCCATGAGCCCGGAGCCCACGATGAATATTTTTTTAATGCTCATGATCACCACCCTAGTCCTTGAGTAGCTCGCGGGCGATGACCGTGCGCTGAATCTCGCTGGTGCCCTCGTAAATGCGCGTCAGCCTCAGGTCGCGGTAAAAACGCTCCACCGGGAAGTCCTTCATGTAGCCCATGCCACCGTGAATCTGCACGGCCATGTCCGCCACCTTGTTGGCCATCTCGGTGCAGAACAGCTTGACCATGGATGCTTCCTTGACCACGGCGGTGCCCCGCTTGTCGCGCAGCCAGGCGGCGTGGTGCAGCATTTGGCGTCCCGCATAGATCTGGGTGGCCATGTCGGCCAGCATGATCTGAATGGCCTGGAACTCGCAAATGGGCTTGCCGAACTGCACCCGCTGCTTGGCGTAATCCACCGAAAGATCCAGAAGCTTTTGGGCCGAGCCCACCGCCGAGGCGCCCATGGTCAGGCGGCCCTTGTCCAGGGTCTTCATGGCCGTTCTAAAGCCCAGGCCCAGGTTGGCGTCGCCGCCGATGATGCGGTCTTTGGGAATCTCACAGTTGTCAAAGATCAACTCGCAGGTGTGGGAGCCGCGCATGCCCATCTTGCGTTCGATGGTGCCCACGAAAAAGCCGGGGTCGGTCTTTTCCACTAAAAAGGCGGTGATGCCTCCACGGGCCCGCTTGGCCTTGTCAGTGAGCGCATAGACCGTGGCCACGTCGGCGATGTCGCCGTTGGTGATGAAGTGTTTGCGGCCGTTGAGCACCCATTTGTCGCCCTTGAGCTCGGCGGTGGTTTGCACGTTGGCCGCGTCCGAGCCGGCCTCGGGCTCGGTAAGGGCGAACACCCCGATCCACTTTCCAGCGGCCAGCTTAGGCAGATAGTATTGCTTCTGCTCCTCGGTGCCATCGATGGCAATGCCCTGGGAGCCAATGCCGTTGTTGGTGCCGACTCGGGTGCGGAAGCAGGCGTTTACCGCGGACATCTCCTCGTAAACCAGGCACTCGCCCAGGGTGCCGACGTCCAATCCACCGTACTCTTCAGGGATGGACAAACCAAACAGGCCCAACTCGCGCATGGTCTGCACTATTTCTTCGGGTATGCGGTCCTCGTCCTCCACCTGCTGGCTGATGGGCTCCAGGTCTTTTTTGACAAAACGGCGCACAGTATCGGTCATGAGGCGTAGGTTTTCAGGTATTTCAAAGTCCACTTTAAACTCCTCTGAGTGGGGAGGCTGATGCAGATAACCTCGGGTTAGATGACAAGTGGCTGGACGTCAAATCTGCTGGTCTATAAGAGCAACCGCCGTGCCATATAGGCCTGGAGTTTTAAAGCTGGAGTAAGCTGTTTGAATTACGGGTATATTTTACGGATATGGCCAGAGAGGTAATGATCAGGTTAGCTGCGCCTGGGCAGACTGTGTATAAAAAATACTACAGAAGCGCACCTTGGAAAAATAATATATTGCTATTTAAATAGTTAAGTTAGGTAAGATAAGGCTATTAGGCAGTTAGCAGTGTATAAAAAACGATACTAGTATAAAAAAAACTACAGTTTAATCCAGACCGTATTTTTTTATCTTTTGGTGTACTCCGGTGCGGTGGATGCCCAACAACTCCGCAGCCAGGGTACGGTTACCGCCGGTGTACTCAAGCGCCTGTTTTAGGGCGTTTTTTTCGGCCTCAGCTTTGGCCAGCTTCAGGGAAGGGGGCGCGCCACCCTGCAGAGATGTGGAGGACACTTGATCCATGAAGTCATGCGGAAGGTGCTCCACCTGGAGGGTTTCGCTGCCTGCCACGGCCGCGGCCCGTTCTATGGCGTTTTTTAACTCGCGCACGTTTCCCGGCCAGTCATAGGCCACCAGGCGCTGCATGGCCTCGGGAGATATTTTCTCCGGCAACAAACGCTTGCCGGTGCGCAAGCTGGAAAGCATGTGATAGGCCATACGCGGTATGTCCTGGCGGATTTCCCTGAGCGGCGGGGTGTGCAGGTGAAAAATGTTCAGGCGGTAGTAAAGGTCTTGCCGAAAGGTTCCGGCTTTCATCATGGCCTTGAGGTCCCGGTTGGTGGCCGCGATCACCCGAAAACTGATTTTCAGAGGCTTGGTGCCTCCCAGGCGCTCCACCTCCTGCTCCTGGATGACCCTGAGGAGCTTGACCTGCATGACCAGGGGCATCTCGCCGATCTCGTCTAAAAAGATGGTGCCCCCGTCGGCCAGCTCGAACTTGCCCGGCTTGCCCTTTTGGCTGGCCCCGGTAAAAGCCCCGGCCTGGTATCCGAACAATTCCGACTCGAACAGCTCCTGGGGTATGGCTCCGCAGTTGACCTTGACGAAAGGCTTGTCGTGGCGGTCGCTCATGCGGTGCACCGAGTGGGCGAACAGGTCCTTGCCCGTGCCGGTCTCGCCGGTGATCAAAAGGCTCAGGTCCGACTGCGCCGCCTGGGTGGCCACCCGCTTGGCGTCCTGAATGGGTGGCGATTCGCCCACCACCAGCTGTAGGTCGAAGCGGCTGGAGTAAAGGTTGCGCAGCTCTTTTTCATAATAATTGAGCCGCTCTTCCAGCACCTCGGTCTGACGAACCAGCTCCCTGACCCGGTCCATGTGCCAGAAGACCAGCTTGGCAAAGGCCCCCACAATGTTGCCTTGCTTGTCGCGCAAAGGAATGCGGGCGATGATGCGTTCCTTGCCTTTCATGCGCAACACCGAGCCCGCCTCGGCCTTGCCGGTCTTTATCACTTCGGGCAGGCGGCTTTGGGGGTTGAGCTTGTGGATGTGGCTGCCCACGATATCCTGGTCATCCACCTGGTAAAACTCAGCCGCGTAGCGGCTGATGTAGCGGACGATTCCATCCTTGTCCACCAGGATGATGGACTCGTGGGGCGACTCCAGCAAGGAGCAGAGGAGTTCATGGGGAATGGGGTTTTTGGCCAGCTTGACCATGCACTTTGCTCAGGTATTCATGTTGCTTGGTTGCTAAATTTTAACAAACCGGCCCCATGGGGGCACCAAGGTTGTCACACTTTATTTGCGCTCTCTTGCCGGTCGAAAATGCAGCTAATGTGCCGTCCCTGCAAGACCAGCTCAAAGCATTTGTTGCAGGAGATACAGCGGGTCCGCGCGGTATCTCCCTTTTGCCAGCGGGCGGGCAGACTAGGCTCGCTTATCAAGGGACGGCTAAGGGCCACCAGGTCGGCCTCGCCCCTGGCCAGGATTTCCTCGGCAATCTCGGGAGTGCGCACTCCGCCCACCGCGGCCACGGGAATGTCCACCCGCTGCTTTACCTTAGCGGCCCAGGAGCGGAAATAGGCCTCGCCACCCGGGCGGTCCACCTTGGTGTGAAACTCGCTCTGCTCGTAGTTGTCGCCTCTGAGTCCCTGGCTGATCTCCAGGCAGTCGCACCCCGCCTGGGCCAAAAGCTCCGCCGCTTTGAGCCCCTCTTCAAGGGGCAGGCCTCCTTCAAAGCCGTCGGCCACGCCCAACTTGAACATTACCGGGTAATCCGGTCCCACCTGGGCGCGGATTGCCGCCAGAATCTCCAGGTGCAGGCGCAAGCGGTTGCTCAGGCTGCCGCCCCATTCATCCTGGCGGTGGTTAGTGTGAGGCGAAAGGAATTGGCCGAGTAGATAGGCGTGGGCCCCGTGCACCTGTACACCGTCATAACCAGCCTCCTTGGCTCGGCCCGCCGCCTTGCCAAAGTCATCCACTACCTGGAGGATTTCCTCCTGGGTCATGGCGCGGTTTTCGTAAGGGAAGTGGGCCTCGCCCGGCAAAGCGGAAGGGCCCGCCGCCGGGCCGCCTCCCCGCCAGGCGTGCATGCGCGCGGACTCGCGGCCGGCATGAAAAAGCTGCACCGCCACCTTGCCGCCCTGGCCGTGGACCTCGCTGGCCAGACGGGCCATGCCGGGAATATGGCCATCGGTGCTCAGGGAATTTTGCCTGGGTGAGATGCGGCCTTGTTCGCATACGTTGATTATGCCGGTAATGATCAGGCCCACCCCGCCGGCAGCCAGATCGCGGTACAGGTCCAGTTCCTTGGGCGAGACATCGCCGTCTTTGGCTGCGATTTGTTCAAAGGTGGCGGAACGCATCAGGCGGTTGGCCAGGGGCAGGCCTTTTATGCTGATGGGGCTGAACAAAACGCTCACCACCTAGTTCTCCCAAATGATATTGGCGTCCAAGGGCATGGGCTCGCCGTCACACACCGCCACCGGGTTGATATCCACCTGGGATATCTCCCCATGGGATGCTCCCAGATCGCCCAGACGGCAGATCAACTCGGCCAGAGCGTTGCGGTCCAGGGGTTTTTCGCCCCGGAAACCGTCAAAGCGCTTGTTAATGCGCAAACGTTCCAGCATGGCCAGGGCCCGGGGCTGGTCCAGGGGGGCCATTTCAAAGGCCACATCCGGCTCCAGCTCAGCGGTCACTCCGCCCACGCCCAACATAACACAGGGGCCGAACTGGGCGTCCTTCAGGTAGCCTACGATTAGCTCGTAATCGGGTTTGCGCTGGGCCTGCACCACAAGGCTGCCACGTCCCTGCATGAGTTTTTGCAGCCGCGTGAACTCCTGTTCCAGTTTGGCACGGCTGTCCAGGTTCAGGCACACCAGGCCCATTTCGCTTTTGTGCACCTCGCCGGGCAGCAGGCCCTTTAGCACCACCGGCCAGCCTAGCTTCTCCGCTGCTAACCGTGCTTGGTCCAAGTCAGACACCAGCTCCTCGGCTACCGTGGGTATGTCCCAGGCCCGCAGCAGGCGCTTGGCTTGGTACTCGTCCCACACGCCCTGGGTGGGCGGCAGGCCCGTGGGCAAAGGGCGGCCCGAGGCCTGGGGACGGGGAGCCCTGGTGGCCCGTCGGCTGGGACGGCTGGCTGCGGCCAGGCAGTCAACGGTACGGGCCAGTTCGTTGAACACCAGCACACCTTGGGCTTGGGCCTGAGCCTCGAACTTCTTAACCGGCTGGTCCAGGCCCAAGGCCCAAAAGACCATGCCCTTGCCCTTGGCAGCCAGCTGTTGTTTGTACTTGGCCAGGTTCACCTGTTCCTGAGATCCGCCCAGAAAGGTGTGCATTAATACTAAATCCACGTTGGGGTCTTGAGCAATTGCACCCACCGCGTGGTCCAGGGTGGGACCCGGCCCGTGCAGCTCCATGGCCGGCCACAGGTCCACGGGATTTCCTGGGGGCATCCAGGCGGGGAAAACCTTGGCCAGCTCGGTAACGGTTTCCGGGGCCAGCTCAGCCAGGGGCAGGCCGTTGTCTTCCAACAGGTCGCAAGAAAGGATGCCCGCGCCGCCGCTAAAGGTGAGCACCGCCACCCTGGCTCCGGCCGGTGCCTCGGGCAGCAGAGACAAGGCCCGGCCCAAATCCACCAACTGGTGGAAGTCCCGCGCGGTGCCCACGCCCACCGCCTGCAACAGGCCCTGGGTGAGGCGGGCATCGCCGGCCAGGCTGGCGGTGTGGCTCAGGGCCGCCTTGGCCCCGGAAGCGCTGCGCCCGGACTTGAGCACTACCAGGGGCTTGGCCGCCCCCTCGGCCAGCTCCATGAAGAGGCGGCCCCGGGGCATGGACTCCAAATACAGGGCCACACCCTTGGTGCTGTGGTCTTGCAGCAGGTATTCCAGCACGTCGCATTCATCCACGTCGCACTTGTTGCCAATGGAGCAGGCCTTGTTTATCGCGATGCCCCGGCGGGTGGCCAAGTCGGCCAGGAATCCGGCCGAGAGCATGCCGCTTTGCACCACCAGGGAAAGGGTGCCGTCGGGCGGCAGGGTATCGGTTATGCTGGGGGACATGAAGGTGTAATATTTGTTGCCCGGCACGTCCACCAAGCCCATGCAGTTGGGCCCCCAAAGACGCATGCCCGCCTTATGGGCGGTTTCCACGCACTTGGCCTGCAGCTCCCGCCCCTTCTCGCCGGTTTCGGCGAAGCCGGCGCTTTGGATCATCACCCCACGCACTCCCTTGTCGGCGCACTCCTGGATGATCTGAGGAGTGAAGCGGGCGGGCACCAGCAGGATGGCCAATTCCAGGTCATGGGGAATGGCCGACACGCTGGGATAGCAGGCGAGCCCGGCCAGCTCCTGATACTTGGGGTTCACCGGGTACACCGCTACGTCTTTGTTGATCGCGGTGTTGATTAGCAGGCTGTTGCCGGTGCGCTCCGGGCTGGCGCCCACCACGGCGATGGACGAAGGGTTAAAGAAAAATTCCATGGCCAGGCCCTTATGGTGGTGTGGGATGTTGTTGGTGTTGGTAGCTACTTGGCCTGGAACTTGGGCGTCCGTTTTTCCACGAACGCCTTGCGGCCCTCGACATAGTCCTCGGTGTCATACAGGGGCATGCCTAGGGCATTTTCACACCACAGGGCTTCATCCATGGACATGCCCTCGGTGCGCTGCATGCTCTTTTTGATGGCCTGCACCGCCAGGGGGGCGCATTGGCAGATCTCCTGGGCCAGTGCCATGGCGGTTTCCATCACCTCTTCGGGCGGCACCACCCGGTTGACCAGCCCGATTTCCAAGGCCCGCTGAGCGTCGATGGGTTTGCCGGTGAACATCATCTCCGCGGCCCAGGCGCTACCCACCAGACGGGGCAGGCGCACCGTGCCGCCCAGGCGGGGCAGGATGCCCAAACGGGCCTCGGGGAAGCCGAAACGGGCTTTTTCCGAGGCGATACGCAGATCACAGGCCAAGGCGGTTTCCAAGCCGCCGCCCATGGTAACCCCGTTAATGGCTGCGATCAGGGGCTTTTCCAAGGTCATGCCCCGCATGGGGGTGGTGGGCAAAAGCCACGGTTTTTGACGGCACTCCTTCACAAAAGGCAGCCAGGTCTTGACGTCCGCTCCGGCGCAAAAGGCCTTCTCGCCCGCGCCGGTTATCACTCCCACCCAAAGCTCGGGGTCCTGGGAAAAGTCCTCAAGGGCGTCATGTAGCTGCTGGAACAACTCCGGGCTCAAGGCATTGAACACCTCGGGACGGTTCAGGGTAAACACAGCGATGTGTTCTTTTTTTTCGTACAGGAGCTCCATGATATTTTTGTCCTTTTCCCGATTTCTCGCGCGGTGCGCGCTCTTGGGCGAGGGTTGCGCCGCGCGCCAAGCCAGCGGCAGGTTGAAGGCCGTTAAAGCGATTCGTTTTGCTTGGTATAAGGCATTTTCCCTGACAAGGCAACGCTCATCCACTTATCCCTTAAGTGTCGTCCTCAGCGGAAACGCCTTGGGCCAGGTCTAAAAAGGCCGGGATAAAGGCGGTGAGATCCTCCACCACGCACACGTCGGCCAGGTTGAAAATGGCGGCCTGGGGATCGCCATTTATGGCCACTATGAACCCCGAACCTTGCATGCCCACCGTATGCTGCCGGGCACCGGATATGCCGCAGGCCAAGTAAAGGCTGGGGGCCACCGTGGCCCCGGTCAGGCCCACCTGTTGGCCATAGCCCAACCAACCCAGATCGCAAACCGGGCGCGACCCGGCCAGGGCTGCCGAAGAAAACAACCCCGCCAGGCGTCTGAGCATTTCCAGATTTTCCTCCTGGCCCACGCCCCTTCCAGCGGCTACCACCACCTTGGCCCGGCCCAGGCCCGCGTCTTGTCCAGCACCATCCATGGTTTGCAATACCGTGGTGCGGCATGAGGGCGCGGCCGGCTGAATGGCCGTAACCTCGCCGGGTTCAGACTGCACTGGCGGTTCTGCCTGAAAGGCCCCGGGCTGCACGGTGAGCACCAAGGGCCAGGCCGCGGGGGCTATTTCCTCGCGCAGCTTGCCGAAATGGGTGCCGCGCCAAAAGGCGAGGCCGTCTTTTTCCCGGGTGATCTGCTCCACCCCAGGTATGTAGGCCGCCTCCAGGTCCGCGGCCAAGGCCGGAGCCCAGTCCAGCCCCGAGGTGGAGTGCGCCCCCAGCACCACCTGGGCATTTAGTTCGGGCAACAGCCCGGCCAGGGATAGGCGCTGGGTCTCACCGTGAAAATTGGCCATGCCCGCAACTTCCACAGCCCAAGTATTGACGCCTGTGCGCCGGGCCATTTCCTCGGCCAGGGTGCGGGCATCCTTTCTCAGCACCACGGAGGCCAGGTCTAAGTGCAAGATTGAAGCTAACTTCCTGGCGCAGGTCATCAGCTCCCAGGTCACTGGGGCCAGGCGGCCCTGGACATGCTCGGCCACCACCACCACGTGGCCCGGCCCAGTCACAACAAAGACCTTTCGCGCAGGATGGTCAGCAGTTGCTCCGCCTTTTGAGATGTGTCGCCTTTCAGTACCAAACCAGCCCGCCGCTTTTCCGGCGGGGCCTGGTGCAGCACTTTCTCGCGCTCGGCTGGGTCTTGCAAGCCAGCGGCCTCCAGGGTGAGTGGAGTAGTTTTTTTAGCCCGCAATAAATTGGACAGGGTGGGATAGCGTGGCTGGTTGGGTCCGGACTGAACGGTGACCAGCGCGGGTAAATCCACGGCCAGGCGTTGCCTGCGCCCCCCTTCCATTTCCCGTTCCACGGTTAGGGCGTCTTCTTTGGGTTCCAGGCTTACCACCGAGGTCACCACGGGCAGCCTCAGCTTGGCGGCCAGCATGGGCCCCACTGCTCCCTGCATGGCGTCCTCGGACATGACTCCAGCGAGTATCAGGTCGAATTGCTGTTCCCCGGCCCAGGCCGCTATCCAGGACGCCAGGGTGGCGGGGCGGGGAGGCGGATGATCCGGAGCTAGAATGTGCACCGCCTGATCGGCGCCCATGCCCAGGGCCCGCCGCAGGGCCTCAACCACGGAGGGCGGACCCACGCTGAGCGCGGTGACTTGGACCTGAGCAAGGCGGTCCTTGAGGCGCAGGGTCTCCTCCAGGGCCAGCTCGTCGTAGGAGCTCAGCTTCAGGCGTGGAGGGTGCTGGGGACGCAACTCACCCTCTTGGAGGTCAAACAGACTCTCCGGCTCCCATACTTGTTTGAGACAGACCAGCACCCGCATGACTGCCCTACAACCTGCCATTGGTGAACGACTCAATCACAGTGTAGGCCATGGGCGGCTTACTGCCAATAAAAAAACGAACGATCGCTCGGAAAATGGTTGCAATCGAATTTGGCAGAAGGCAAAATTTGGCTACAGCTGAACGGCCCACCGGGGCCGGGGAGAACCTTTCATACATGAGCGTCTTGTACATGATGCGCCATGGGCAGGCGTCCTTTGGCCAGAAAAACTATGACCAGCTATCAGAGCTGGGCCGGCGGCAGGCGGCGCTCACCGGAGAGCACCTGGCCCGCCTGGAGGTTAACTTTGATACCGCCTATTGCGGCACCATGTCTCGGCAACAGGACACGGCCCGGGCCGCCTTGGAAGCCTTGCCTTCGCCGCCGCCCCTGCGGGTCCTGCCTGAGTTCAACGAGTATGATTCAGGCCCCATTATCAAGTCCCTGCTGCCAACCATGAAAGAGGAGGACCCGCAAGCGGTCCAGGCCGCGCAACGCATGTTCGAGGACCGCAAGGCCTTTCAGGTTATTTACGAAGGGGCTATGCAACGCTGGATCTCCGGGCGCTATCAGTTGGAGCAAGGCGAGGCCTGGCAGGATTTCCTGGCCCGCAGCCGGGCGGCCTTGGAGCGGGTAAGACAGGACAACGGCCGGGGAAAGACAGTGCTGGTGTTCACCTCGGGAGGGCCCATCTCCGCCGCCCTGCGCCAGGCGCTGAGCCTGGACGATGAAACCGCCCTGCGCCTCACCTGGGTTATCAAGAACGCCTCCCTGAGCAGTTTTTTTTACAATGACCGCGATTTTTCCCTGTCCCTGTTCAACTCCACCGCCCATCTGGAGCTGCACCGGGAACCAGGATTGATAACTTATCGTTAGCTTGGTTGGAAGGACTCGCCATGGATTTTCAAATATCCGAGGAAACCCAGACCATTCTGGAACTCATCAATGAGTTCGTGGACAAGGAGCTGATTCCCCTGGAGCAGGACTTCCTGCATCGCCCCTGGGAGGAGTTGGAGCCGGTACTGGCCCAAAAACGCGAGATGGTCAAACAGATGGAGCTGTGGGCCCCCCTGCACCCCAAGGAGTACGGCGGCGTGGGCCTGGGCTTGCTTGACTACGGCCTGGTGTGCGAGGCCCTGGCCCGCAACCCCCTGGGGGTGTACGTGTTCGGCTGCCAAGCCCCGGACGCGGGCAACATCGAGATACTCATCAAGTACGGCACCCCAGAACAAAAGGAAAAGTACCTCAAGCCGCTCATAGCGGGCGACATACGCTCCTGCTTCTCCATGACCGAGCCAGAGCAGCCCGGCTCCAACCCGGTACTCATGGACACCACCGCGGTCAAAGACGGTGATGACTATGTGATCAACGGGCACAAGTGGTTCACCTCCTCGGCCGACGGGGCATCCTTTGCCATTGTTATGGCCAAGACCAACCCCGATGCTCCCCGCCACATGCAGGCTTCCATGATTATTGTGCCCACCGACACCCCGGGCTTCAACCTGGTGCGCAACATTCCGGTGATGGGTCATGCGGGCTCGGGCTGGCACAGCCACGGCGAGATACTCTACCAATCCTGCCGGGTGCCCCAGGCCAACCTGCTGGGCCCTGAAGGCCACGGGTTTGTAATCGCCCAAGAGCGCCTGGGGCCGGGGCGCATCCACCACTGCATGCGCTGGATAGGCATCTGCAACCGGGCCGTGGAGATGATGTGCCAGCAAGCCTTGACCAGGGACGTCTCACCGGGCAAGCGCCTGGCTGACAAGCAAATCATCCAGGCCTGGATAGCCGAGAGCGCCGCCGAGATGCGTGCTGCACGCCTCATGGTGCTCAACTGCGCCTGGCGCATCGAGAACTACGGCCAAAAGGAGGCCCGCCAGGACATCTCCCTGATCAAGTTCTATACCGCCGGGGTGATGCAGCGGGTGCTGGACCGGGCGGTGCAGATGCACGGCGGCCTGGGGGTCACCGACGACACGGTGCTGGCCTCCTGGTATCGCGGCGAGCGCTCGGCGCGCATCTACGACGGGGTGGACGAGGTGCACAAGGTCTCGGTGGCCCGGCGTATCCTCAAAGAATACGCGGCGGAGCACGGCTTGGCATGACCTACCGTCAGTTCACACGCCAGGCCAAGCTGACCCAGGAGGACTTTTGCCTGGAGATGCTGGCCGCCCACCGCGACGAGGTCAAGGCCAAGAAGGAGCGAACCGCGGTCAAGAACCTGGAGCTGATCTTTCAGGCCACCCTTAAGGTGAGTAATCAAAAGGGCTTCCAGGCCATGACCATGCGCGATCTTAGCAAGGCCAGCGGGCTTTCCATAGGCGCGCTATATGATTACTTCAGCGGCAAGGAGGCCCTGCTGGAGATGATCCAGGGCGCGGGCCGCCGCATAACCCGCAGGGTGATGCGCCAGGCCGTGTCCGGCGGCGACACTCCGTCCGAAAAGCTGGCTTCGGTTATCAGGGCCCATATCTACCTCAGCGAGGCCATGCAGCCCTGGTTCTTTTTCTCCTATATGGAGGCGCGACATCTGGGTAAGGTGGAAAAGCAGCGCGCCGTTGAGGGGGAGCTGGCCACCGAACGGCACATCGCCGAGGTAATCAAGCAGGGCAAGCGTGAGGGGGTTTTCGCTGACGTGGATCACATGCTCACCGCCTCGGTAATAAAGGGCATGCTGCAAGACTGGTATCTCAAGCGGGGCAAGTATGCCAAACGCCGGGTGAGCGTGGAGCGTTACGCCGAATTCGTGGTGAACATGGCCCTGGGGTATTGCCTAAACGGCCTGGAACCCATTGGGGCAGGGGAGCCTGAAAATGAGTGAGCTTATGGATAAGGCCGCTCAGGTCAGGCCGGGTGAGGAGTTGGACGCCGCGCGGTTGGGGGAGTTTCTGCGCAACAACATCCCCGGTCTGGACGGAGAGCTAGAGATCAGCCAGTTCCCTTCGGGATATTCCAATCTCACCTATTTTCTGCGCATGGGCGGCAAGGAAATGGTCTTGCGCAGGCCCCCCCACGGCACCAAAGCCAAGACCGCCCACGACATGGGGCGCGAGTACAGGGTGCTTAGCGCCCTACACCCGGTATTTCCCTATTGCCCGCGTCCGTTGGTCTACAGCGAAGACCCCACGGTGATGGGTTGTCATTTTTACGTGATGGAGCGCATTGAGGGCATCATCCTGCGCCGCAGCTTGCCGCCGGAGTTGGGTTTCGGCCCGGCTGAGATGCGCAGGCTCACCCAGCGCCTGATGGAGGTGATGGCCGAGCTGCACGCGGTGGACTATCAGGCCGCCGGGTTGGGCGATTTTGGCAAGCCCCAGGGCTATGTGCGCCGCCAGGTGGAGGGCTGGAGCAAACGCTATCGCGCCGCCCGCACCCCGGACGTACCCGACGGCGAGGCAGTGATGGCCTGGCTGGCGCAACAGATGCCGCCGGAAAGCCCTACTCCCGCGGTGATCCACAATGACTTTAAGCTGGACAACGTGGTGCTGGACCCGGGCGATCCCTTGAAGATCATAGGGGTGCTTGACTGGGAGATGGCCACCTTGGGCGATCCGCTCATGGACCTGGCCTGCACCTTGGCCTATTGGGTGCAAGGCGACGATCCCCCTGAGTTGGTGCAAGGCGCTTCCAGCCTCACCCACTTGCCCGGAAGCCTGACCCGAAGCGAGGCGGTGGAGCACTATGGCCGGCTCACCGGCCGAGTAATGGACCGCATGGACTTCTACTATTGCTTCGGTCTGTTCCGGCTGGCGGTCATTGCCCAGCAAATTTACTACCGATATTTCCATGGCCAGACCGCTGACGAGCGTTTTGCCCGTTTGGGCGGCATGGTGGGTATGCTATTGTCCAAGGCGCAAGCCGTGACCCAAGGCCAGGCGGCCTAAAACACAGGACGAACCAACAGGGCCGGACCTGGAGCACGAGAAAACAAGGCTCGCCAGAAGGCGGGCATATGCGGGCAAGGAGAAAATAATGGACAAGCCTTTGGTTTCCTTGGTGCGATACGACAAGGCCTTGGAGCCGGTGCGCCGGGCGGTGGAGATGTGCGGCGGTTTGCAGCGCATCCCCTCCGGCGCCAAGGTTTTTATAAAGCCCAACATCGTTTTTTGGACCAAGGCCGTGAATTTCCCCAAATGGGGAGTGGTAACCACCAGCCGCTTGGTGAACGACGCGGTGACTCTGCTGAAGGAGCACGGGGTTGAGGACATCACCATCGGCGAAGGCATGGTGCTGGGCCGCCCCACGGACACTGAAACCTCGGCGCACGCCTATGAGAGCCTGGGCTACACCAAGCTCAGGGACCGCTACGGGGTCAAGCTGGTGGACACTTTCCAACGGCCTTTCAGGGAAAAGGACCTGGGCGGCGGAGTGGTGCTCAACTTCAACCAGGACATCTTGGAGAGCGATTTTGTCATCGACCTGCCGGTGATGAAGACCCACGCCCAGACCATGGTGAGCTTGGGGATCAAGAACCTCAAGGGCATGATCGACGTGGCTTCGCGCAAGCGCTGCCACAATGCCGACCCGGAAAAGGACTTGAACTTTTACATCGCCCGCTTGGCCGATCCCATGCCGCCGATACTCACCCTTATCGACGGCACCTTTACCTCGGAGTACGGCCCGGCCTTTGACGGAGTGATACACCGCCGCGATCTGCTGGTGGCCTCCTGGGACGTGCTGGCCGCGGACATCGTGGGCTCCAACCTGTTGGGCCACCCGCCACGGAGCGTGCCGCATCTGGCCCACGCGGCGGCCAACCGCGGCCGCTCCTTGGAGCTGGATTCGGTGGAGGTGAAGGGCGAGGCAGTGGAAGATCACGCTCAATATCACGGCTGGGCCTTCCCCTATACCGAGGACGGGTGCCTGCCCGCGCCCATGGCCAAACGCGGCATTGCCGGTCTGTCTTACTACAAATACGACACCAGCCTGTGCACTTATTGTTCGGGTATTAACGGCGCGGTGCTTTCAGCCATTGCCATGACCTGGAACGGTGAGCCCTGGGATGACGTGGAGGTCTTGACCGGCAAGAAGATGCAGCCCCGGCCCGGAGCCAAAAAGACCATTCTCCTAGGCAAGTGCATGTACCAGGCGCACAAGGACAATCCAAACATAAAAGAGATGATCCCGGTAAAGGGGTGCCCTCCCAAGCCGGAGCAGATCATCAAGGCCCTGCACCAGGCGGGCATAATGGCGGACGATCAATTTTTCGCCAACCTGGACCGCATGCCGGGCATGTTCATGAAGCGCTACCAGGGCAAACCGGAATTTGATGAAGGCTTGTTCACCATTGAGTGAGTTGATTTCAGGCGGGAGATAAAAAATGGAGCGAGTATTGGTGGTGGGGGCTGGTTTCATGGGCGCGGGCATCGCCCAGGTGTGTGCCCAAGCAGGTCACCAGGTCAGTCTGATGGATGTAAAGCCCGAGGTCCTGGAAAAGGCCATGCAGGGCATGAAGGTATCGGTGGGCAAGCTGGCCCAAAAGGGCCTGATAAATGACGAGCCCGCCGCGGTTTTGGATCGGGTGAGGCCCGTGAACAACCTGGAGAGCGCGGCCCAGGCCGATTGGGTGATCGAGGCGGCCCTGGAAATAGAGTCGCTGAAGCTGGAGCTTTTCACAGAGCTGGACCGCCTGGCCCCGGCCGCCACGCCCCTGGCCAGCAATACCTCCTCCATACCCATCAGCCGCCTGGCCGCGGCCACTGCCCGTCCCCAAAGGGTGCTGGGCATGCACTTCTTCGGGCCGGTGCCCCTCATGGGACTGGTGGAGGTGGTCAAGGGAGACAAAACTTCGGACGAGGTGTTCGATCGCGCCATGGCCTTTATCCGCGCCTTGGGCAAGCATCCGGTGCGGGTGGGCCGCGACATCCCAGGCTTTGTCATGAACCGGGTTTTCGCCGCCGCGTTCCGCGAGGCGGTTAATTTGGTGGCCACCGGGGTCACCACTCCCGAGGACCTGGATGCGGGCATGCGTTTGGGCTATGGCTGGGGGGCCGGCCCCTTCGAGGTGGTGGACAACGCGGGCCTGGATACCTTTGTACTCATCGACCGTTTCCTGCAGTCCATGGGCGAAAGCGAACTGGTGGCCCGTAGCGATTTGGTCGAAAAGCTGGTGGAAGAAGGCCGCCTGGGCCGCAAGGTGGGCAAAGGGTTCTACGACTACACTCCCGAGGGCAAGCGGGTCCCCAGGAAAGACGATTAATGGCCAATTGGGGCGGACGAGCCGTCCTGGGGGCGGCGTGGGGAGGGCAGGCATGGATAAGGTCTCTTACGGGTTGGAAGGAAAAGTAGCCCTGATCACCGGAGCCAGCCGGGGCATCGGCTTGGAATTGGCCCGGCGGCTAAAGGCGGAAAAGGCCCAGGTGGTCATCTGCGCCCGCAAACCAGAAGGACTCAAGGCGGCGGTGGAGGAACTGGGTCAGCAAGGCGTGCTGGCCGTGCCTTGCCATATTGCCAAGGAAGACGATGTGACCAACCTGTTTAAGGCGCTGATGGATGCACACGGCCGCCTGGATATTCTGGTCAACAACGTGGGCATGAACTTGCGGACACCCGGTCTGGCCGACGTGGATCTGGGGTTGTGGCAAAAGATCGTGGACAGCAACCTCACCGGGACCTTTCTCTGCTCCCGGGCGGCGGCAGGCATCATGCGTGGGCAAAACAGCGGCAAGATTATCAACGTGTCGTCCACTGCGGGGCGCAGGGCGGCCCCGCCCATGGGTATTTACGGCATTGCCAAAGCCGGCGTGGAGATGATGACCAGGGTTCTGGCCGCGGAGTTGGCCAAGAACAACGTTCAGGTAAACGCCGTGGCCCCAAGCATGGTCAAGACCGGCTTTTCCCAGCCGTTTTGGTCCAACCCTGAGAAACACGACCTCATTACCGAGCGCATTCCTCTGGGCCGTTTGGCCGAGGCCGGAGACGTGGCCGGGCCGGTGCTTTTCCTTGCCTCAACGGCGGCGGATTACATCACCGGCCAGACCATAGTGGTCGACGGCGGTACTACCATAGTTTAAGCTGTGCGCCTTAATAAAGGGCTTCCGGTCCGTGCTTGGCGAAAAGCTCGCCGTCGCGCAGGCCCTGCTCATAGCTTTCGCGCACCAAATCCGGGTTGGCCTTTTCCCATTTAGAGATAGCCAAGTCCCGGGAAGGCTGGGCATAGGTAACGCCGGGCCGCCCCTTCAGCTCCTCGGCCGGGTAGCGGCGGGTGAGCAGCACCAGCACTGGCGTCTCGTGCAGGCCCATCAGCTCCAAGGGGGCGTTGTCCAAAATGCCGCCGTCCACCACCTTGCAGCCACTCCAGGTGCACCAGGGCACCATGGGCGGCAGGCAAGATGAGGCTACCACCAAATCCGCCAGGTCCTTGACCGTGGTGCATTCGGAGGCGTGGCCCACCATGGGTTGGAAGCCCAGCTTGCGGGCGTAGCGATGGTGCACCGGATCGCCTAAGCTCTTGTCCAGGCCGTAGCCCAAATAACCCAGCCCCACCCCCAGGGCCGACTTGGCCCAGCCAGGAGGGCGGCTCATGAAGATGCGCAGGTCCGGACCCTGCTTGAGGCGTTGGAAGGGTTCGCCCTCCAGCACCGATTCCAGGGCTTCGCGGTACACCTTGAGGCCGGTGGGATCGGGTAGAAAAGGGTTGCGCCCGGGACGGGCATACTTGGCCCGGTAGGTGTGGGCGGCGTGGTAATACTCCATGGCCGCTTCAATCTCACCGGCAAAGATATGGCAGGCAGTGCTGGCTCCGGCGCTTACCCCGGCCACCGCCGTGGGGGCTAGGCCCAGGGCCGAGGCCGCTGCCTGCCAAAAGCCGCCCTGCCAAAAACAGCGCGATCCGCCGCCCGCGAAGATCACGCTTTTATATGAATTTTGTTCATTCATGCTGCCCGGATCGTCCCCAGGGGTAATACAATATTCTTCGAATTCCACCTTTAATTATTATGACCATTTCGCCCCTGGGGCAAATGTCTAAATCTAAATTAATGCCCGCCCCGATGCGAAAAATCGGGGCGGGCGTTGTTTAGGCTGGTTGTTATCTGGCTAGGCTTCGCGCTCGATAATGGTGGCTACGCCCTGGCCGCCGCCTACGCAGGCGTTGGCGCAGCCCCAGCGGGCGCCCTTGGTCTCCAAGATGCGGGCCAGGGTGCCGATGAGCCGGTTGCCGGTAGCGCCCAGGGGATGGCCGATGGCCAGGCCGCCGCCCATCACGTTGACCCGTTCTGGGTCCAAACCCAGCTCCTTGATGCAGTTCAGGGCCACGATGGCAAAGGCCTCGTTGATCTCCCAGTAGTCGATGTCACCCGGGGACATGCCCAGCTTTTCCAGGGCCTTGAGGCTGGCGGGCACCGGTCCCTGGCCCATGATGGTGGGGTCCACCCCGGCAAAGCCGATGGAGCGGATGGTGGCCAGGGGTTTGATGCCCTTGGCCTGGGCTTTTTCCTTGGACATGAGCATCAGGCCAGTGCCTGCCGCGTTCAGAGGCGAGCTGACTCCGGCGGTTATGACTCCGTCTTTCTTGAAGGCGGGCTTCAGGGAGGCCAGCCCCTCCATGGTGGTGTCGCCGCGCACTGCTTGGTCCTTGGTAACGCTCATTACCGAGCCGTCGGCCTGGGGGGCGTCCATGGGTAGTATCTCGCCGTCAAAGAAGCCCGAATCCTGGGCCTGGGCCGCCCGGTGATGGGAACGCACCGCCCACTCGTCCATTTCATCTTTGGTGCAACCGGATTGGGCAAATAGCTTCTCAGCGGTGAGTCCCATGTTCATGGCGCTCATCATGTCCCAATGGCCGTAGGCGGGATTCAGGAAGAGTTGCAGGTTGGGCGCGACCAGAGCGCGATCCTTGGTGGTGCCGCCCATGGGCACCCGGGTCATGTGCTCCATGCCGCCCACCATGACCACGTCGGCGAAACCCTGGGCTATCTCCATGAAACCGATGTGCACTCCAGCCATTGCCGAGCCGCACTGCTGGTCCACGAACTTGGCGGCAATGGTTTCGGGCAGGTTGGCCAGGAAGATGGGAGTGCGGCCGCCATAGGTCCACTGCTCGCCCACTCCGGTGGCCGATCCCACGATAAAGTCGTCCACCTCCTCGGGCTTGACTCCGGAGCGCTCGATTAGCTCGGGCAGCACCTTGGCCAGCAGCTCATCGGCCCTGAGGGCATGGAACCAGTCGCGGCCCGGGTCATTGGGGCGGCAGCGGGATTGGGCCGTGCGCAGGTATGCGGCGATCACCACCTCTTGCATGGTCATTCTCCTTATTCCTGGTAAAAGGTTTGGCCCTGGGCGGCCATTGTTTTAATAAGTTCGGCCGGGGCAAAGCGGGCGCCGTAACGGTCCTCCAGCTCGGTGAGCTTGGCCAGCACCTGGTCCAGGCCCCACTTGTCCGCGTAGCGCAAGATGCCGCCGCGAAAGGGCGGGAAGCCGGTGCCGTAGATCATGGCCAGGTCCATGTCCGCCGGGCGGTCGCAGATACCTTCCTGCATCATCAAGGCGGCCTCGTTGATGCCGTTGGCCAGCATCACATCGATAATCTCTTGCTTGCTCATTTCGCGGGGGGCCACCTGGTTTTTTTTAAGGTAATCGGCCAGCACCTGGGCCACCCGGGGATTGGGCACCGGTTCGGGGCCGCTGTAATCAAAGTAGCCCCTACCGGTTTTGCGGCCGTAGTCTCCCAAAGCGTAGATGGCCTCGGTGAGGGGATGGACCTTGTAGCGGTCGCCCAGGCGGCGGGCGAAGGTTTGGTTCACGTGATAGTTGATGTCGATTCCGGTGAGGTCGGACAGGGTGGCCGGCCCCATGGGCATGCCGTAGTCGAGCATGGCCTTCTCAATATCCACCGGGCTCACGCCGTCGGACATGAGGAACACCGAGCCGCCCATGAGCCCGCCCAGCTGGCGCGACACATAGAAGCCGGGTCCGTCGTTGACCACCACCGGCACCTTTTTGATGGCGCGGCCAAAGGCCACGCTGGTGGCCAGGGTCTGGTCCGAGGTCTGCTCCGCGCAGATGATCTCCAGCAGAGGCATGCGCTCGGCCGGGTTGAAAAAGTGCAGCCCGATCATGCGGCCGGGGTCGGCCAGCACCGTGGCCATCTCGGTGATGGGCAGGGCCGAGGTGTTGGTGGCGAAGATCACCTCTGGGCGGCAGATGCCTTCCAGCTTTTTCCAGATGTCCTGCTTCACCTCCATGTTTTCCAACACCGCCTCGATCACCAGGTCCACCTCGGCCAGGTCTTCCAGCTTGGTGGTGGTGGTGAGCTTTTGGCTCAGCAAGGCCTCGAGCTGCTCGGGCTTGATCTTCTTGGTCTTGAGCTTGTAGGCAAAGGTTTTCTTGATGGCTGCCAGGGCCTTTTCCAGGGCTTGGTCGTCGACCTCCCACAGCATTGCCTCCAGGCCGGAGGATAGCAGCAAATGCACGATGCTCGAGCCCATGACCCCGCCGCCCAACATGCCCACCTTTTGTGGTTTGGCCGGGGTCAGGCCCTTGATGCGGGGCAAGCGCCCGGCGGAGCGCTCGTTTAAAAAAATGCCGATGAGGTTTTTGGCCACGTCGGAGACCAGGCAGTCGCCGAACAGCTCGGCCTCGCGGGCGATGTCCGCCTCAAAGTCGGTGGTCAGGCCCTTTTCCACCGCCTCGATGATCTTGAAGGGCGCGATGTAGCCCTTGGCTTTGGGCGCGGTCTGGGCCTTGATGAAATTGATCAGATGTTCTTTTTCGCCGGCACTGGGCAAGCGGTCAAAGCGGCGGCTGGCCATGCGGCTTCTGTGGCTCAGCTCTCCTTTTTTGAATTTTTCAGCTGCGACCAGGGACGCCTCGCGTAGCTGGTCCAGAGGCACCACTTCATCCACCAAGCCCAGGGACCAGGCCTTTTGGGCCTTGATGAACTTGCCGGTTAGCATCAGGTCCAGGGCGTCGGGCAGGCCGATGACCCGGGGCATACGCTGGGTGCCCGCGCTGCCGGGCAGCAGGCCCAGCTTGACCTCGGGCAGACCCAGGCTCACTCCTTGGGCGGCGATGCGGTAGTGGCAGGCCAAGGCGATCTCCATGCCCCCACCAAGGCAGTTGCCGTTGATGGCCGCGATAACCGGCTTGGCTGATGCCTCCAGAGAGTTTAGCCAGGCATGCACGTCCATGAGCTTGGCTACAAAAGGAGCCTTTTCCTTGACCGTGAGCAGCTGGGTGACGTCGGCCCCGGCCACGAAGTTTTTGCCCGTGCCGGTGAGGATTATCGCCTTCACCTGCGGGTCCTCCACCGCCTCCAGGGTGGCCTGCTTCAGCTCCAAGACAAAATGCTCGGACATCTGGTTGACCGGCGGATTGTCCATCTGCACGACGGCCACTCCGTCGATCAGCTCCACCTTGACCGCTTGGTACTGAGTGTTCATTTCCCTCTCCCTGAACCAAAAAGGCTGCCCTCACCGGTCCGACGACGTTTTCGCGGCGGGATTTTCACCTGTAGAAGCCCCGGCGAGCCTGTCCGGCCGCCGGCATGGCCTTACAATTGTGCTGCTTCCGAATGGTTAAGGCCGTTATTATGCTTACAAATAACGTATTGCGTTGCTCAAAACTAAACTCGCAACACATAGATTATACAAATAAAGACATGATCCATTGCAAGCAAAAAATGAACGATAGTTCGGAAAAACAGGCTAACGTGCGAAGTGCGGATCCAGGGCGGCGCTGGTCAGGGCGGGGCGCTCAGGTACGGGGTTTTTCCTGGAGGTACTCGCGCGCATACTTGCGGTATAGGTGGTAAAAGAGCACGCCCATGATCTCATGGCCCCTCAGGGCCAGCTCTTCGCGCTCGCTGGGCTTCATGTCCACGGTGGCCCGGCGGAAGTCTTCGATAAGGTCCTTGGCCACCTTTTTAAAGGTGTCGGCCAGCATGGGTAGAGTCACCTCGGGCTGGAAGTTGTTGGCCCGGTTGATGCCCAGCTTGGCCATGTTCACCATCACCTTGCCGATGATGATGTCGTCCTGGGTGTAGACGTTTTCGCCGTTTTCGACCTTGGAGCTGATGAGCTTCCATTCCTTGAGTATGGGCAGCCAGCGCGCGGCCAGGCTGGTGGCCTTGAGATAAGCTTCGTCTCCCACCACCCCGGTTCCCAGGTAGTGCTCCATGGGACGGAAATATTCGGTACGCAGCTTGAGCATGGCCATCTTGCTGGCGCTTCGGTTCTCCCACATGATTTTTTTGATGGTGGGCAGGGGCAGGAAGAAGTCGTTTTGCAACTCTTTTATGAGCTTGATGCGCTCTACGTAGCTTTCATCGTAATCAGCGGAGTTGGAGCCCAGCTTGCGGGGCTTGGGCAGAAGGCCGGACCTTATATAATAATGGATGGTCTGTTTGGGCACGTCCGTGCGTTTGGCCAACTCACTTATCTTCATCGCAACCCAGCCTCCCCCGATTCGTTGCAAATGCCTTAGTAATTTGGGAGCGTATGAATCATATTCATAATTGGGATACCTTTTTACACTATCCTGCTGCAAAACCCAAATCATTGCATTGTACTGGGCTGAGATTGGCTTGGCCGCGCCTTAGGCATTTTGTGGCCTGGCCTGCCGGGCGAGGGTCGCCGCCGCTCGCCTGTTAGGACCCGTGGCAGGTGTTTGCGGCTTTGCCCATCATGGTGAAGCAACTTGGCACATGATCGCATAATGTACTTAAGTTGGCAAGATATCTTTAAGTTAATACTAAAATAAATAATCTACACGAATAGCTTGACTAAACGTTGAGCGCGAATATACAGTATACGTTAAGAAAGCGAACCGGAAATCAGGGAGCCCGTTCTTCAAGGACAAAGCATTCAAAGCTTCCAGCTGCGGCGGACCCCCTACCTCCTTGGGATGAGTGGCCGAAGCAAACCCCAGACCGGGTCACGGCGCAGCTCAAAATGCCGTAATCGCTTTCCAGAGATGAAAAAGGAGTGGGCAATATGCCAAAATGGCTTGGAGCATACTCAAGGCTAGCCCGCATCCTCGCATCCTTTGCTTCAGCACAGACTCATGCATTCCCCCCAGAGGGGCAATGCCGCGAACCCAGCCGATAGTCAAAATGGCATTGACCGGCCGACGCAGAACCGGCCCCAGCTTATCGAATTTATCGAGCCTCGCGCGCCGCGGTGCCGGCGCCAACGGCTGAGCGGATATTAAACCGTACTCTGTGAATATCTGCGCCTCATCCTGAACTACACCTTGAACCGCAGACAGCTTGATTTTCAGCTTCCTACTGGTCGACCCCGCTGGGGCCCGGCGCCATTTCGGACGCAAGGCTCAAGCAGAGCAAGGGCGGCGGCTCATGGCTCCCGCCCGGCCAAGGAGACCCGGCCATGGCCGACTTCCGGCAGAGTTCCTGCCCAGGCGGGCGGCCTGGCTCAACAGTCAAAAGGGAGGGAAGTATCATGCAATTTTTGGGGAGAGTCGGGACAGTGCTGCTGGGGCTGTCTTTGGTGCTGGCCATGTGCCTGCCGGTAGGCGCGGCCGATCCGATCAAGATCGGGGTGCTCGGCCCCATGTCCTTTACCCAAGGTGAGGGCCACTGGAACGGTGCCAGCATGGCTGCCGATGAAATAAACAAGGCCGGTGGAATAAAGGTGGGCGGCGATATGCGGCCCATCAAGCTCGTCAAGGTGGACACCAACGAGTTTCTGAGCATACCCGACGCCACCAATGCCATAGAAATGGCCATCAGCCGCTATGACGTTGACTTCTTGGTCGGCGGCTTCCGCACCGAGGCGGTGCTGGTGATGCAAGACATCGCCATGGACGCCAAAAAAATATTCATTGGATGCGGCGCTGCCCACCCAGAGCTGTGCACCCGGGTCACCAAGGATTACGACCGCTATAAGTATTGGTTCCGCCTGACCCCCATCAACTCCAAGTTCCTGGGCAAGGTGGACTTCATCCTGCTGGGCACCGCGGCGGCCATTATGAAAAAGAGCCTGGGCATCAAGAAGATCAAGGTGGCGGTGGTTGCCGAAAAGGCGGCTTGGGCCGATCCCATTGTCAACATATCCAAGAAGCTGCTGCCAGCCAAGATGGGCATGGAGGTGGTTGGTGTCTGGCGCCCCTCGCCGGTGGCCAAGGACTGCACCGCCGAGCTGGCGGCCATCCAGCGCTCCGGGGCCCACATCGTGTTCACCACGTTCTCCTCTTCGGTGGGCCTGACCTTTGCCAAGCAGATGGGCGAGCTCAAGGTTCCCGCGGTGGCGGTGGGCATCAACGTGGAGTCGCAAAAGTCCGGCTTCTGGGAGGCCACCGGCGGCAAGGGTAACTACGTCGAGACCATCAACACCTACGCCCGCGTGGCCATCACCCCCAAGACCATTCCTTTCTATGATCAGTACGTAAAGCGCTTCCAGCAGGCGCCTAACTATACCGCCGGCACCCATGACGCCCTGTTCATCCTCAAGGAGGCGGTGGAGAAGGCCGGAAGCGTCGACTCGGACAAGGTTCTGCCTTTCCTGGAGAAGACCGACTACGTCGGCACCGCCGGGCGCGTGGTCTTTGGCAAGTCCCACGATGTTACCTGGGGCCCGGGTTATGTGACCGCCCTAGGCACCCAGTGGCAGGACGGCGAGATCAAGTGCGTGTGGCCCTATCACTGGGAGAAGGTGTTCTACAAGGGCACCGTGCCCTTCAAGCTGCCTCCCTGGGTGGTTGATTACTGGAAGAACAAAAAGTAAACGGCAACCCCCTCAGCCCCACAGGGCATCGCACCCGGTGGGGCTGAGGGACGTGACTAGTCAATCCCGGGCGCGGGGCGTATGGGCCGCGCCCGCCATCAGGGCTAGCCGCCTAAGGGTGGACGCATGATAATAGACATCGTCATCGACGGCCTGATCAAGGGCAGCGTATACGCCTTGCTGGCCATTGGCTTCTCCTTGGTGCTGGGCGTGGCGCGCATCATCAACATCGCCCACACCGCCCTGTACATGACCGCCGCGTACCTGATTTACGTGGGCACCAAGCTGATGGGTGTTCCCGAGCCCGTGGCCATGGTGGCCTCGGTGGTGCTCACCGTGATCCTGGGCGTGCTGATCTACAACTTTTTCATCAAGCCCATTCAGGAACACGAGGCCGCGGTACTCATAGCCACCATCGCGGTGGCCATGATGATCCAGGAGGTCTTTTTAATGACCTTTGGCGGTCACTACCTGGGCGTCAATCCGCTCATCGACGGCTATGCCACCATCTTGGGGGTCAAGGTCACCTACCAGCATTTGCTGGCCCTGGGCCTGGCCTTGGTGGTGCTGCTGGCCACCAGGCTGTTTTTGCAAAACACCCGCCTAGGCCTGGCCATCCGCTCCACGGCCCAGGACCGGGAGGTGGCCAACCTCATGGGCATGAACGTGACCCGGGTGGCCATGGGCACCATGGCCGTGTCCGTGGGCATGGCCGCGGTAACCGGGGCTATCGTGGTACCCCTGGTCACCGTGGAGCCCACCATGTGGATGCACCCGTTGATCATGATGCTGGCCATCGTGGTTTTGGGCGGCCTGGGCAGCATCGAGGGCAGCTTCGTGGGCGCTTACATCCTGGGCTTCGCTGAATCCATGGTGGTGTTTATGGTGCCCATGGGCTCCTTCCTCAAGGACTCGGTGGCCCTGTCCATCATGATTTTGGTGCTTTTGATCAGACCCGAGGGCCTGTTCGGAGTTTCTTTCGAGGAGGAGCGTTAGCATGGGCCTGCTGGGCGTTTACTTCCGTAGGACCGTGGGCATCATGCGCACCGAGGTGCTGGTTCTCCCCAGCCGGGTGACAGTGCTCATATTCATCGTGGCCCTCATGGCTCTGCCGATTTTCACCCAGGACTATTACTTCCTCAGGGTGCTTATCCTCACCTCCATTTTTGCTATTTTCGCGGCGAGTTGGGACTTGCTTTCAGGCTTCACCGGGCAAATGAACTTTGGCCACGCCCTGTTCTTTGGGGTGGCGGCCTATGTCACTGCCCTATTGAACCTAAAGCTGGGCCTGCCGCCATACTTCTCCATCCCCTTGGGGGCGGTGGGAGGCGTGCTCACCGGCTTGATCGTGGGCATCCCCTGCCTCAGGCTCAAAGGCTCATACCTGGCCCTGACCACCTTGGCTTTTCCCATCATCCTTACCGGCGTGGTCTTTGCCATTCCCGAGATCACCGGGGGTGAGTTGGGCCTGTCCGGGCTGTCGCGCCTTACCGGCTCCAGAGTAATGGACTACTACCTGACCAGCGGCCTGATGCTGATCCTGGGCTTTGCCATGTGGAAGATCACCGATTCCAAGACCGGGATCATCCTGCACGCCATCCGCGAGGACGAGCTGGCGGTGCGCACCGCGGGAGTGAACACCACCCGCTACAAGCTCTTGGCCTTTTGCATGAGCGGCTTTTTCGCCGGCGTGGCCGGTGGGCTATACGCCCATTTCATGCGCCTGGCCGGCCCCAGCGGCTTGGAGGTGGGCCTGTCCTTCCAGGTGATCATCTGGGCGGTGTTCGGCGGCATGGTCACCATCTACGGCCCCATAGCCGGGGTCTTCATTCTTTACCCGCTCATGGAGGTGCTGCGCATAGTTCTGGATCAATTCCCCAGCCTGCCCGAAATACGCATGTTCATTTTCGCGGCCCTGGTCTTGCTTACCCTGTTGTTCATGCCCGAGGGGCTCATCCCCTGGGTGCGCGACAAGATCGAGACGGAATGCCCCCGCTGCAAGGTGCGCAACGTCTTCAGCAGGCAAAGGTGCCGCATATGCGACGCCGCCTTGGACTAAGTCCCGGCAGATGCTTATCCCCCGGCAACGTGTGAGGTGAAATAAGATGGAAGCCAAACAGGCCTACCTATCCAAACCCTGGCTCAAGCATTATCCCGAAAACGTGCCCCCCGAGATGGACATCCCCGTGGTTTCCATCCCGGAAATGTTCGACCAGGTGGTGGAAAAGTACGGCAACAAGACCTCATTGATCTACTACGGCAAGAAGATCAGCTACAAGGAGCTCAAGGACCAGGCGGACCGCTTCGCCGCGGCCCTGAGCGGCCTGGGGATTCAAAAGGGCGACCGGGTGGCCTTGTTCCTGCTCAACTGCCCCCAGTATGTCATCGCCTATATGGGGGTACTAAAGGCCGGCGCGGTGGTTACTCCGGTTAGCCCGGTCTACACCAGCCAGGAGGTCCGCCACCAGCTAAGCGATAGCGGGGCCAAGGTGGTGGTGTGCCAGGACATCCTTTACGACAAGGTGGCCGAGGCTGGAGTGGATCTTGATCGGGTGATAATTACCGGGGTGGACGAGTATCTGCCCAAGCTGAAGAAAATGTTTGCCAAAAAGATCATGGCCAAGGCCTATGGCGGCATGCACGTGCCGGACGAGGCCATGATCCAACGCGACGGGCTGCTGAAGTTCCAGGAGCTTATCAAGAAATCCCCGGCTCAGGCGCCCGAGATTACCGTGGACCCCATAAACGACCTTGCCGCGCTGCCCTATACCGGCGGCACCACCGGCCTGCCCAAGGCGGCCATGCTCACCCACTACAACATCATGGCCTGCCAGGCCCAGGCCTTGGCTTTTTGGAGGGACAAGTTCGAGCAGGGCAACGAGACCATCATCGCCTTTTTGCCCATGTTCCACATCTACGGGCAGGTGGTGATTATGCTCACCAGCCTGGTCAACGGCTACACCATGGTGCTGTTCACCACCCCGGACATGGATGAGATTCTTAACGCGGTGGAGCGCTACGACGCCTCGGGATTCTACGGGGTGCCCACCTTGTACGAGTATCTCAAGGAGTACGACAAGACCGACCGGGTGGATTGGAAGCGTATCAAGATAATCGTGTGCGGCGCGGACACCCTGCACGAGAGCACGGTGGAGGGGTGGGAACGGCGTACCGGTAGCCACATCACCGAGGGCTACGGCATGACCGAGACCGCCGCGGTGAGCCACACCAACCCCCTGGACCATCCTAAGCGTGGCTCCTTTGGTATCCCCATCCCCAACATCACCGCGGCCATCCTGGAAGTGGACAGCCAAGAGTTCGTGCCGGTGGGGGAAGTGGGGGAGATGGTGCTCAGCGGACCCAACATCATGCAGGGTTACTGGCAGCGTCCCGATGACAATAAAGAGACCATGGTCGAGCTGGAGGGCAAGAGGTGGATGCGCACCGGCGACCTGGTGAGCATGGACGAGGAAGGCTATTTCCATTTCTTTGATCGCAAGCGCGACCTGATCAAGCACAGAGGCTACTCGGTGTTTGCCAAGCACGTGGAAGAGGTGCTCTACAACCATCCCCAGGTCAAGGCCGCCGGGGTGGTGGGGGTGCCTGATCCCAAGGTGGGTCAGCTCATCAAGGCCTATGTGGTGCTGCAGGCCGAGGCCCGGGGCAAGCTCTCCGAGGAAGAGCTCATCGAATATTGCAAGGACAAGCTGGCCCACTACAAGGTGCCCCAGATTATCGAGTTTAGGGGCGAGTTGCCCAAGACCGACGTGGGCAAAGTGTCGCGCCGGGAGCTTCGTGAAGAGGCGGAGGAAGACTAAAGATGGCTCAGCCCTTTCTGGAGGTGAGCGGCCTGCACAAGGACTTCGGGGGCCTTACCGCCACCAATGAGGTCAGCTTCAGCATGGGCCGTGATGAGATAGTGGGGCTGATCGGCCCCAACGGGGCGGGAAAGACCACCCTGGTGCGTCTCATCACCGGCATATTGCGCCCCGATCGCGGCAGCATCCGTTTCAAGGGAAAAAACATCACCGGCAAGAAGACCTGGGACATCGTCAACATGGGCATTGCCTCCACCTTCCAGAATATGCGCCCCTTTCGGCGTCTACCCATCATCGCCAATGTGATGGTTTCTTGCCTGAGCCCACGGGCCATGAAAAGGGGTGAGTGGGTTAAAAAAGTCGAGGCCAAGGCCATGGACGCCCTGGAGTTCGCGGGCATCTCGGACATGGCCCTGGAAAAGGCCTCTACCCTATCTCAAGGCGACCTCAAGCGGCTGGAGGTGGCCCGGGCCGTGGCCACCGAGCCGGAGTTGCTGCTGCTGGACGAGCCTTTCGGCGGCTTGAGCCCGGCGGAAACCGACCTTATGGCCAAGTCCATCGCCCGCTTGCACAAGGGCGGGCGCTTCGGCCGTTTGCACAGCGAAGGCCCGGCCATGATCATTATCGAGCACAAGCTGGCCCAGCTCATGAAGATCGTGGACCGCATCATCGTGCTGAACTTCGGCACCATCATCGCCGACGGCACGCCGGAGCAGATCGTGTCCAACCCGGAGGTGGTCGAGGCCTATCTGGGAGAGGGAGGGGTCTAAGTGCTGCTGGAGGTTGCCAACCTGACGGTTGCTTACGACAAGGCCATGCTCATCAACAACCTGAGCATGTCGGTGGACGATGGCGAGATGGTGAGCCTGGTGGGGCCCAACGGCGCGGGCAAGACCACCCTGCTCAGGGCGGTCACCGGCTTGGTGGCCTGGGAAAAGATGACCCTGCGGGGCACTGCCGGAGGTGACGTTACCTTGAAAGGGAGCATCATCTTTGACGGCAAGGCCATAGAAAAAGCTCCAGCCCACGAGATCGTGCGCATGGGACTGGTGCACTGCCCTGAGCGGCGGAGGCCTTTTAGGGAGATGAGCGTCCTTGAAAACCTCATGGCCGGGGCTTATCTACACACGGACAAGGCGCAGGTGCAGGCCGATCTGGAGATGGTCTACGAGCTTTTTCCGGTGTTGGCCAAGCGCTCCAAGCAGGTTTCCGGCACCCTGAGCGGCGGCGAGCAGCAGATGCTGGCCGTGGGCCGGGCTCTGATGTCGCGGCCCAAGCTGCTGTGCATTGACGAGCCCTCCACAGGCCTGGCCCCCCTGATGCGCCAAGAGGTGTTCAACAAAATTCAACAGATTCGCGAGATGGGCATAACCATCCTGTTGGTGGAGCAAGAGGTGGCCACGGTGTTCAAGATGGCTACGCGCAACTACGTATTGTCCTCGGGCAAGATAATCGCTCAAGGCAAGGGTGATGATCTTTTACAAGACGAGGTGATCCGCAAGACCTACCTGGGGCTTTAGGAGCCGCAAGGCTAACGGCTCCGGCAGCCGATTATCGCCAGATACAAAGATTGCTTGCGCTGTCCGGCAAGGGCCTATATCAAGGCAAAGTGTATAGCGTAACTAAACGATAAACGTAATAAGCGGCCTGGAATAGGGCTATGGGAGACGAAGATGGGCGTCAATTACTTCCGCCGTGATGGCCGGGACAGCAAGTTCGTGCTTTTGGAGCATCTAGGCGTGGAGCGCCTGCTGAGCTATGAGCCTTATCAGGATTTCTCGGCCGATGACTTTGCCATGATTATCGACGAGGCCCTGAAGGTGGGCAAAGAGGTAATGGGCCCCTCCCTGCAGGACGGCGACCGCATTGGTTGCGTGTATGAAGACAATAAGGTGACCACCCCGGATTCCCTCAAAGAGTGCTGGAGGGTGCTCAACGAAAACGGCTGGCCCTCGGCCACCTACAACCCGGAGTTCGGAGGGCAGGGCCTGCCCGCAGTGGTGGGTGGCCTGGTGGGGGAGATCTTCAACGGGGCCAATATGGCCATGATGACCTACTCCGGTCTCATGGTGGGTAACGGCCATCTTATCGAAGACTTTGGCACTGACCAAGACCGGGCCATGTTCCTGGAAAAGATGTACACCGGAGTGTGGGGCGGCACCATGTGTCTCACCGAGCCGGACGCCGGCTCGGACGTGGGCGCCCTGCGCACCAAGGCGGTCCCTGATCCGGATTCCGAGGACCCGCGAATCTACAAGATAGAAGGGGTTAAGCGCTTCATCACCTGTGGGGAGCATGACCTCACCGAGAACATCATTCACCTGTTGCTGGCCCGTATTGAGGGCGGCCCGGCAGGTACCAAAGGGGTCAGCCTGTTTATCGTGCCCAAGATATGGGTGAACCCAGACGGCTCCTTGGGCGAGCCCAACGACATGTTCTGCGAGGGCATCGAGCATAAGATGGGCATCCACGGCTCCAGCACCTGCACCCTGAACTTCGGAGAGCAGGGCAAGTGCCGGGGCATCCTCTTGGGCGAGCCCCACAGCGGCATGGCCAAGATGTTCCAAATGATGAACCACGCCCGCATCGGTTGCGGCATCCAGGCGGCTGGGGTCACGGCCAGCGCCTATGATACGGCCCGGCTCTATGCCAAGGAAAGGGTGCAAGGCTCACCGCTGGCGGACCGTCACGGCCCGGCGGTACCCATCATCCAGCACGAGGACGTGCGGCGCATGCTCATGAACCTCAAGGCAGGCTCCGAGGCCATGCGGGTGTTTGTCGCTTACCTGGAGCTTTATTCCGACGTGGCCATGCACGACCCGGACGAGCAGGAGCGCCAAAAGGCGCAGGCCCGGGTGGACATCCTCACCCCCCTGGTGAAAGCCTATCCCCCGGACCTGGGCTACATGCTCATCCGCGACGCCATCCAGGTGCTGGGAGGGGTTGGTTATTGCAGCGACTTCCCGGTGGAGCAGTACGCCCGCGACATAAAGATTCTCTCCATTTGGGAGGGCACCAACTACATCCAGGCCCTGGACCTGGTGGGCCGCAAGTTAGGGGCTCAAGGCGGCAAGGTGTTCCAGGAGTGGGTGGCCGAGTTGATGGCCTTTGCCAAGGAAAACCAAGCTGACCAGGATTTCCAGATGGATTTCGAACTGCTTAGCAAGACAGTGGGCATGGTGGCGGATTTTGCCCAACGTTTTGTTGCCTATTTCAAACAGGGCCGCATCTCCCTGGTGCCCATGTTTGCCACCAGGTTCCTGGACTGCTTCGCCGAGGTGGTGCTGGCCAAGCTGATGCTGGAGCAGGGGCTCATTGCCCGAGAAAAGTTGGCCGGGGTAGACCCAGGCTCTTCGGATGGAGCGTTCTACCAGGGCAAGATGGCCTCGGCCAAGTTCTTCTGCCGCAATATCCTGACTAACGTCTTTGGCCGCTACGCCTCTTTCAAGACCGAGGACCTCTCGGCCATGGAGATACCCGAGGAGGCTTTCTAGGCAGCTATAAAACAAGCCACAGGGCAGGGGACGGTGCAAGCCGTCCCCTGCTTTTTTGTGGGAAAAAAGGGGGGCGCGGTGGTTCTTTTGAAAGGTTCACAGCGGGCGCGCGGTTGGGCAACTGGTGGTAAACTTACTCCTGACGTTTACAGAGATATCCATGGGTCATCAACGGTAAACCATGAACTCCGAACCGGCCATAAAACGCATCCTACCCAACGCCAGCCTCAAAGGCATGAGAGTGCTCATTCGCGGGGCTGGCGAAATGGCCAGCGGCGTGGCCTATCGCCTAGCTCATTCTGGCTTCCATGTTTTGATTACTGAAATCTCCACTCCCCTGGCAGTGCGCAGGGCGGTGTGCTTCAGCGAAGCGGTTTACGACGGCAGCAAGATCGTGGAAGGCCGCACCGCGCGGCTCATCCAAAACCCCGAAGAAGCCAGTGAACTATGGGCCAAGTCAGAACTGCCGGTGCTTGTGGATCCGGACATGACCTGCCGCGCCGCCCTTAGGCCCATGGTCATAGTGGACGCCCTTTTGGCCAAACGCAATACCGGGTTGCACAAGACCATGGCTCCCTTGACCATTGGGCTGGGGCCTGGCTTTCATGTTCCAGACGAGGTGGATCTGGCGGTTGAGACCAACCGCGGGCACAACCTGGGTCGCCTGATCAGCCTGGGTTCGCCAGAGCCCAACACCGGTGTGCCGGGCAAAATAGCGGGATACACCTCCCAGCGAGTGTTGCGCGCCCCGGCGGACGGTACGTTTGAGTCCGACTTGGCTCTGGGTGATAGAGTGAGGGCCGGACAGGTGGTGGCCTCGGTAAAGGGGCAAACCATCACGGCTCAAGTAGACGGGGTGTTGCGCGGCTTGCTGCGCCCCGGCGCCCGGGTTAACCAGGGGACCAAGGTGGGCGACGTGGACCCCAGGGGACAGCTTGAGTACTTGCACACCATCAGTGAAAAAGCCAGGGCCGTGGGGGGATCGGTGCTGGAAGGCATAATGGCCACCTTCAACCGATAGGTCCGCCTGAACGCCAATTACATAATTAATACGCGCCGTTGGCGGCAAACCCGGCGGACTAGCTCAAGCTGAGGTCAGTATGCTGCTCTGCCTGCAGGCTGCTGACCACCCGGTCCATGCCTTGGGAGATGTGAAAGCGGACCGCGTCGAGGGCTTTGTCCACGTCTCTTTGGCGAAGCGCCTCCAAAAGGGCTCGGTGCTCTTCAGCCACCTCTTTGATGCGGTTGCTGCCTAAATACTCCGGCCGGTATCGCAAATAGAGTTTCTCAAAAATATCCTGCAGCAGGTTGCAGATGATGGTGTTACCGGAAAAGCTGGCGATCTTCAAGTGGAACTGGGCGTCCAGCAGAATGAGGCGGCGGCCCACCAGGTTCTTGGCCTCGCTGCGCTGCAGGCTAAAGGCTTGCTTGATCTCATCGAAGTTTTTGGCGGTAATGTTGTTGATCACCAAGGGCAGTATGTAAAGCTCTAGAGCCTCACGGGCCATGTAGAGCTCCTTGGCGTCCTCCTCGGTAATTTCACTGACAAAGTAGCCCTTGTTAGGTACGTAGGTCACGAAGTTGGAGGCCTCAAGCCGGTTCAGGGCCTGGATTACCGGGGTGATGCTTATGTTCAGGCGCTTGGCCAAGTCGTTGCTGATGATCTTTTGTCCAGGAGCGAACTGGTTGAGATAGATCATCTTTTTTATCTTTTGATAGGCTTCGTCAATGGCCAGGCCTCTCCGGTTGCCATTTGGAGTGCCGGCCTTTTGGGGTGCTTTCGCCACGTAGGTATCTCCCTCAATAAAAATTACTGCCTTGAGCGACAGCTTAACCATGCCTTGGGCAGGGGCAGACTGGATTTATTGGGTTCCGCTGCCGGGGTGCGGACTCAGGGTCGGCGGCGGCATTATGGTCTGACGTGGCGCGCGGTGTTTTGTAGGGGCAGCCGTCGGGGGATAAAACTTCCCCCCAAACCATGAGCCTTTCCGCCGGAGAGGCCGATCTTATCACCCAACCATATCTGGGATAACACGCTATGACAATAAAGCCAAACTCTTAGTGCAAATTTTGGCTGCTTGAAAAGCAAAATTTTCGGCTTGGAAGGGTGGTTGGAGTCAAGTTTTGGCACTTGCTGTCCAGCCTGAGCCTGCAAAGTCGAGGCAGGAAAAACCGCAAAATTGGAGCTGACAAACTGTAGACAATAATATTTTTTGGCCCTTGACTAGTTGGGAGTATGTTGAAGTACCCTAAATAGTTGTATGGGCATGAAAAACAAGTATGCGCTTCGTGCAAGGATTTCGGAGGCCAAATTCAGGGACCTGGTGAGGTTCTTTGCCCTGGACCTGGAGGCCAACAAAATCGCCGCACTGACACGATTAAACCGGAACACCATCAACCGTTACCTTTTTCTAATCCGTCACCGTATCGCCGAGCTGTGCGAGCAGGAGTCGCCCTTCAAGGGAGGGATCGAGGTTGATGAATCCTACTTCGGAGCAAGGCGGGTAAAAGGAAAAAGGGGACGTGGCACTTATGGCAAAACTCCGGTCTTCGGCATCCTGCAGCGGGGTGGCCGAGTCTACACCGAGATCGTACCGGATTGCGCCAAGGCCACTCTGCAAGCCATCATCAGGGGCAAGGTGGACCCCAAGAGCGTGATTCACTCCGATGGCTGGAGAGGCTACAACGGCTTGGTGGACCTGGGTTACAAAAAGCATTATCGCGTCCATCATGGCCAAGACCAGTTCGCAAGGGGACGTAACCATATCAACGGCATCGAATCCTTTTGGTCCTTTGCCAAGGCCAGGCTCATGAAGTTCAATGGACTCCCTTCTTCCACCTTTTACCTGCATCTGAAGGAGTCCGAATTCAGGTTCAATTACCGAGGGCAAGACCTCTATGCTATCTTGATAAAGATGCTAAGGGAGAAACCGCTCAACTAGTCTAGGCCCTATTTTTTTTGGGAAAGTCATTTAGGATTGCAGCCCTGTAACGCATTGCGCGAATGAGTCGCATTTTTTGCGATTTTAAACAGATAATCCTTGACCTGGAGAAATATAATTAATTATAAAATAAATAAATAAAATTAAATGGCAACGCACTGCGCCTCCTTTGAAACTCAGCCTGATGCGCGGAGCCCTGACCATGGATGTATGTAGGGAGGTCTGTCCAAGGTGAAAATTCGGACCACTGCCCGCTCCTGATAAATCCAAAAAGGGCGCATCCGATTTGAGTGATCAGCCAAGTGAAAACGCCCAAAACAATTGCCGTAACGTTTTGTACTCAAAGGGAGGAGTATTTATGGCTAACACGTTGAGGGCCTTTGGAACTTTGCTGGCCACTATCGCCCTGGTAGCGGTGATGGGGTTGGCGCCCACCACGGCATCAGCCGAAAAACCACCCATTAAAATCGGCTTCATCCACACCATGAGCGGTCCGATCTCCATGTACGGGATCACCTCGGCCGCCGGCGCCAAGATCGCGGTGGAAGAGATCAACGCGTCGGGCGGTGTCCTAGGCCGCAAGCTGGAGTTGATCGTGCGCGACGACAAGATCAGCCCCGAGGCCGGCCTGCGCGAGGCCAAGGACTTGGTGCTCAAGGATAAGGTGGACTTTTTGGCCGGCACCATCAGCTCGGGCGTGGCCTTGGCCATTTCCGGGTATGCGCGCCGGGCCAAGAAAATTTATATGATCAACATCGCCCAGAGCACCCGCATCACCGAGGAGAAATTCAACAAATACACCTTCCGTTTCACCACCAACGCCACGCCTTACTTTGGTAAGGGCCCGGCCCTCGCCTTGGCCAAGACCTACAAGGCCAAAAAGATCATCTCCTTGGGTTATGATTACGAGATGGGCAAAAACTCCCTAAAGGAGTTCAAGGCTACCTATCTTAAAATGGTCCCTGACGCCAAGATCATCGACGAGCTTTGGGTCCCCCTGGGCTCCACCGACTTCACCGCCCACATCGCCAAGATGGCCAACTCGGGCGCTGATTGTTTCTATCTCGCGGGAATCTATGGAGGCGGCGAGTTGGCCTTCACCAAGCAGGCTTGGTCCTTTGGCCTCTACGACAAGATGAAGGCCGTGCAGCCCTGCGCCGGCGACGTGGAGACTTGGGGCAAGGTCAAGGAGGGCGATCCTTATCCCAAAAACGCCCTGGCCACCTGCCGTTACCCCTTCTGGGCCATCAAGGGAGAACAAAACGCCAAGTTCGTGAAGCAGATTCGCGAGATGACCGGCCTGTGGCCCTCCTACGGGTCCATGGACGCTTACGTGATCGTGTATGCAATCAAGGATGCGGTGACCAAGGCCGGCACCACCGACACCCAGAAGGTCATCAAGGCCATGGAAACCTTGAAGATGACCACCTTCGTGGGCCCGGTTGAAATGAGAGCCTATGACCACCAGGCCATGATGCCCACCTGGTACGGCATCATGCGCTTTACCCCCGATTTGCCTTTCCCCCACATCACCGACGTGGGCAAGCTCGGGCCGGAGAGCTATCACACTATAGAAGAGATCAAGAAAATCCGCGGCGAGTAGCGCCTTAATGCTCATGGTCGGCGGGCGGGGCCTTTGTTCCGCCCGCCGATTACCCACGATAGGTGTCAACGTGACGTTTGAAGCATTCGCAGGTCAGGCTCTGGCCGGAATCAGCCTGGGTATGGTCTGGTTTCTAATCGCCGCGGGGTTGTCCATCATCTTCGGCACCCTCAAGGTCCTTAACTTGGCTCACGGCAGCCTGTACATGCTGGGCAGCTTTTGCTGCTACCAGGTGACGGTGAGCTTGGCCAGCGTGCCGGGCAACTTCTGGCTCGCGGTGCTGGTCGCACCCCTGGTGGTGGCCTTGGTGGGCGGGGTCATCGAGGTGTTTTTACTGCGCCCCATCTACAAGGCCGAGATGATATATCAGTACATCCTGACATTCGCCCTGGTGCTGATCATCGCCGAGGCCTGCAAGATGATTTGGGGCACCGGCTACCATAGCGTCGACGTCCCCTGGCCTTTCAAGGGATCAGTGGCCATGTTCGGGCTTTCTTTCCCCATCTACAACTTGTTCCTCATCGCCATGGGCCCCCTGGTTTTCATCGCCCTTAAGACCCTGATCGGCAAGACCGACTTGGGGCGCAACATAAGAGCGGTAACCGAGAACCGCGAGATGGCCAACGCCTTGGGCACCAACGTGCCGCGGGTATACACCGGCGTTTTCATGTTGGGCGCCTGGCTGGCCGGATTGGCCGGTTCGTTGTGGCCGCCGGTTTCGGTGGTGATGCTGGGCTCGGACATGGCCGTAGTCATCGACTGTTTCATCATCGTGGTTATCGGCGGGCTGGGCAGCTTGGCCGGGGCCTTTGTGGGAGCCCTTATCCTGGGGCTGACCACCGCCTTTGGGCTCTATTTGATCCCCAAGTTGGCCGTGGCCTTCGGCTTCATCCTGATGATTATTATTCTGATAATTCGTCCCTACGGCTTGATGGGGGAGCCAGAATGACGGCGAAGAGCATGAATCGAATTTCCCTGCTGGGCACCAGCCCCCGCAACGCCGTGATGCTGGCCGGCGCGATGATCGTAATGGTGGCGCTTCCCTATTTTTTGGGCCAGAGCTGGCTGAGCATAACCACCGAGATGCTAATTCTGGCCCTGGCCGCCAGCGCCCTGAACATCATGCTGGGCTACACCGGTATGGTTTCCTTCGGCCCGGCGGGCCTGTATGCGGTGGGCGCCTACACCACCGGCGTATTGATGGAAAAGATGGGCTGGGGCATGCTGCCGGCCACTTTGGCCGCTCCGGTCATGGCCGGCCTGGTCGGCGCTTTGGTCGGCTGGTTCTGCGTGCGGCGCTCGGCGGTGTACTTCGCACTGCTCACCCTGGCCTTTTCCCAGGTCATCTGGACCGTGATTTTCCAGTGGTATTCGGTCACCGGAGGCGACGACGGGCTGGTCTCGGTGCCCATACCCGATTTTTTCTTCGAGATCACCAACTGCTACTACTTTATGCTTGCCGTGGTGAGTGTGTGCCTGTTCGCCATATGGAAGATCGTCAACTCCCCCTTTGGCATGACCCTGCAGGCCATACGAGAGAACCCCAACCGGGTCGAGTTCATCGGGGTAAACGTCAAGCACTATCAACTGGCCTCCTTCGTCATATCCAGCATGTTTTTGGGTATCGCGGGAAGCATGTTCTGTGTGTTTAGCGGCAGCGCCTTCCCGGACTATGCCTATTGGGTCAAGTCCGCCGACATGCTGGTCATCTGCCTGCTGGGCGGCATCTACAACTTCTTCGGCCCCCTGGTGGGTACCGTGGTCTACACGGTGCTGACCAAGATCATATCCGAGTACACCATGCACTGGCACCTGATCTTGGGCGGCATAATCGTGCTCATCATTCTGGCCATGCGCAAGGGCGTTGTAGGCACCTTGTCCGCGTACTGGGCCGGCCGCAAAAGCGCGGCAGCCTAAGGAGGGTTGAGAACCATGCTGTTGGAGGCAAAAGGGCTCAGCAAATCCTTCGGAGGGCTCAGCGCTGTTTCCGAGGTCGATCTCACCATCGGCAAGGAGGAGCTGGTTTCCATAATCGGGCCCAACGGAGCGGGCAAATCCACTTTGTTCAACCTTATCACCGGCCACATCCGCCCGGACAAGGGTACGGTGGAATACAAGGGCGAGGATATCACCGGCCGCAAACCGTACGTCATCTCCCGCATGGGGGTAGGGCGCTCTTTTCAGAAACTTAATATTTTTCCTCGCCTAAGCGCGTTTCAAAACGTGCAGGCATCATTGTTCTCGGCAAAAAAGAAAAACCGCAAGCTGTTCGCCGATTCCAGCCGCATGTTGAGCGAGGAGGTCGAGGAGATACTGCAGAGCGTGGGGCTGGGAGGCCAGTCGGACACCCTTGGCGGGTTACTGGCCCATGGGGACCAAAAGAGGCTGGAGTTGGGCATCGCCTTGGCCCTGAATCCGGACCTTTTGTTGCTGGACGAGCCCACCCAGGGCATGAGCCCCGGCGAAACCGTGGAAACCACCGAGTTGATCCGGGACCTGGTGCGGGCCAGGCACATCAGCCTTGCCTTTGTGGAGCACGACATGAGCGTGGTGTTCGGCATTTCCGATCGAATCAACGTTTTGCATCAAGGAATGCTGATCTTCAGCGGCAGGCCCGAAGAGGTCAAAGCCAACGAAGAGGTGCAGCGGATCTATCTGGGTAAGGGTGAGGAGTAGTGTTTCTCAAAGTTGAAAACATAGACACCTACTACGATGCCACCCACATCCTCTTTGGGGTGAGCCTGGAGGTGGCCCAAGGGGAGACGGTGAGCGTATTGGGCCGCAACGGGGTGGGCAAGACCACCTTGCTCAGGAGCATTATCGGCCTGACTCCGCCGCGCAAAGGGAAAATATATTTTCAACAACGCAAGATAAACGGCCGCCAGCCGTTTCAGATAGCCCGCCAGGGAGTGGGCTTCGTGCCCGAGGACCGCGATATCTTTCCCAATCTCACGGTCAAGGAAAACCTGGAGATGGGGGTGCAGAAAAACAGCGGACGTAGCGGGTGGGACCTGGACAAGATTTACACTTTGTTTCCGATCCTCAAGGAGCGGCGCAATCAATGGGGTGGCACCCTTTCCGGAGGCGAGCAGCAGATGCTCACCATCGCCAGGACTCTGATGGGCAACCCCAGCCTGCTGTTGTTGGACGAGTTGTCCGAAGGGTTAGCCCCCCTGGTGGTGAAGGCCATCAAGGAACAGATTCTGCTCATCCAGAATGAGGGTGTGACTATTCTTATTTCCGAGCAGGATTCCTCGTTTGTCTTGGATGTTTCCAGCCGCTCATATATTTTGGAAAAAGGCCAAATATGCTGGCACGGGCAATCCCAGGAATTGCGGGACGATTCCACGATTCTGGACCGCTATCTGGGGGTGTGAGTGGCGGCGCGAGGCGTGTTGCATAGGGGTTGATTTATAAAGGGCCAAACAAGGCCCCTAGAGAGGGGAGCCATCTATCATGAAGACTACAGGCGCGGTTTTATACGAGCACAACAGCCCCCTGGTAATCGAGGAACTGGAGCTGGATCCGCCCCAGCGGGGCGAAGTGTTGGTGGAGATGAAGGCGGCAGGAATCTGCCATAGCGATTTGTCGGTGCTCACAGGCGTGTTTCAGATGCCTCCCTTGCCTTGCATACCCGGGCACGAGGGCGCGGGCATCGTGCGCGAAGTGGGGCCGGGAGTGGAAAAGGTCAAGCCGGGGGACCACGTGATGATTCTCTGGGCGCCCTCCTGCGGGCATTGCTTTTTCTGCCAGCATGAGCAGCCCTATATGTGCGACTTCCGCGAGTTCACCCGCGGGGGCATGATGCCCGACGGAACCCACCGCTTGAGAAAGGGCGACATCAATATCTACAACATGACCGGGGTGGGCACCTTTAACCGCTTCAACGTGATGACCCAAAACTGCGTATTACCCATCGACAAGGAAATACCTTTTGAGATAGCCGCCCTCACCGGGTGCGGGGTGATCACCGGGGTGGGCGCGGTGCTCAACACCGCCAAGGTTAAGCCCGGCAGCAGCGTGGTGGTCATCGGCAGCGGCGGCGTGGGCATCAACGTGATCCAGGGCTCCATTTTGGCCGCGGCCACCAAGATCATCGCGGTGGACCTGCTGGACAACAAGCTGGAGATGGCTAAGAAATTCGGCGCTACCCACACCATCAACCCCAACAAGGAAAACGTGGTTGAAAAGGTGATGGAGCTCACCGACGGCAGGGGCGCGGACTATGCTTTTGACGTGGTGGGCAGCCCGCAGCTGGTGGCCCTGGGCGTGGACGTGATCCGCCGTGGCGGCAAGGTGATCATGGTGGGCATGGGGCCGGCGGACCAGAAGCTGGACCTCCCCCTGACCCCATTGCTGGTCATGGAAAAGTCGTTGATCTCTTGTTACTACGGCTCAAGTGATATGTGCACCGATCTGACCATGCTGCTGGATCTCTACAAGATAGGCCGCCTGGACCTGGATTCGTTGATCAGCAATCGCTATAGCCTGGAGGAGATCAACCAAGGCTTTGCCGACCTGGTGGCCGGCAAGAACCTGCGAGGTGTGGTGAATATGTGATCAGAGGGTTGCCTTTGAATATTCACTCTAAGTGATGAATGAACATTGGTGCGTTGAAATATTAGGGGGGAGCGTCTCCGCCGGCGCCCGGATCCTCATGCTGGTTGGAGGGTAGAACTGTTCGGGTAATTTAAGCGGGGGCGTAATTATTACGAACCCCAGCCTTCTGCAAGAGGGTTGGGGTTCAACTTTATCCCCTGTGGCGGCATTGGCTGGACAGGCTGCACGCAGTGAGATATATAACTGGAAACTTGGGAAATATCTCCCATTGTCGAGATCGATTAATTCGAGCAGACCATTAAACGCCGGCTGGTTCCGATTGACTGCTTATTTACCACCGGCGAAGGTGAAACGACTGGACAATGCCCAAACAAGGCAAAGCTAAAAGCGCCAAGGGAGCCTCCCGCAAGGGCGTGGCCATCGAAGAGGCCTATCAGCGCATCAAAGAGATGCTCTATCTCAACCAACTGGCTCCGGGGCAGAAGATCCACTACGATGATATGTCTCGGCGCCTGAATATCTCGGTCACTCCGGTGATACAAGCGCTCAACCGCCTGGAGGCCTCGGGCTTGGTGGAATATGTGCCCAACAAGGGTTATTTCCTGGGCGAGATCAACGAGCAGGAAGCCAAAGACCTTTACGAGGCGCGGGAGGCTTTGGAGATTTATCTCATCCCCAAAGTGGTGGAGAAGATAACCAACAAGAAGCTTGACGAGGTGCGCAAGACTTTCGCCCGCCAGCGGGTGGGCCAAAGCGATCAGGCCAGGCGGCAGTTCATTTTGGTGGATGCCGAGTTCCACCTGCGCATTGCCAAGATTGCAGGCAACGAGGTGATCTACCGTCTGCTCAAGGACGTGTTCGAGAAGATATTCCTCAAATACCGCCCCGAATACCTACACAGCGACACCTTCAAGGGTATCTACCGGGAGCACAAGGAGCTCTTGGATGCACTGCGCCAGAGGGACGTGGAGCTGGCCAAAGAGACCACCCGCGCCCATCTGGCCTCCGGAGCCAAAAGAATTATCCAAAGCCTGCGCGCCCAGTCTGACAGCGAGTCAATGCTGGACGTGGACCTCTAGCCTGCTTGGCGGCCTGACCGGGCTTCAGGCCCCGGCCAAACCGTTTATCACTTCTTGCGCTTCAGCCACGGTGCGGCTTATCAGCTGGTCCACGCTGGGCAGGTCCTGGCAACGCTCCACCACTTGTCCCGCGTAATAAAGACCTTTATCCTTGCCGCCATCGGCCCAGCCCTGACGGGCAAGCTGACCGGATATATACGGAGCTAGCTCTTCAAGGCCCGCGCCTTGATTTTCCAGCCTTGCCACTTCCTCGCTCCAAGGAGTGCGCAAAACCCGCCCGGTGTTTTTGAGCGAACCCATGACAAGCATGGTGTCGGCGGCCTGGGAGTCCAGGTAGAACTGCTTGAGGTCGGGATGCCCGGGGCATTCCTTGGTCAAGATAAAGCGGGTGCCCATGTTGATGCATTGGGCGCCCAAGGCCAGGCCCGCGGCCAGGGATCGGCCGTCGCAGAAACCGCCGCCTCCGATCACCGGACACTCCACTGATTTGACCACCTTGGGGATCAAAACCATGGAGCCCAGACCCGCCTCGCCCGGATGGCCGCCGCACTCCATCCCCACCACGGAGATGGCGTCCACGCCCAGGGACTGGGCCTTAATGGCGTCGCGGATGCGGGCGCATTTGTGGATGTGAAACAGGCCTGCCTCCTTGATCTGATCCCGATAGGGCTCAGGGCTGCGGCCCGCGGTTTCCAAGATTCCCACTCCACATTGGGCAACAGTGCTTATCAGCTTGCCGATGTCGCTGGCCGACAGGCTGGGGAACAGGGAAACGTTCACCCCAAAGGGGCGTCTGGTTATGGCCCGGGTCTTGTCTATTTCTTCGCGCAGGGCCTCTGGGTCGGGATTGATGGCCGAGGCAATGCAGGCCAAGGCGCCGGCATCGGCAACCGCGCCCACCAACTCCGCCTTGGATAGCCATTGCATGGTGCCGCACTGAATGGGATGTTGTATCCCAAGCCGTTTGGTCAATTCATTTGAAAGCATAAAATTTTCTCACAATGATGAATTTCAGGGCAAGCTTCACCATCTAACCTGCGTTTTGTGGGGTATGCAGGCTACCGTTCAGTTTAAAGGGCCCGATTTTGGCTAGGATATAAAGTGCTATCAACAGGGCCAGGCCCGCTAGGTCGGTGGGCAGATGGGGGAACAGGAACAAAAAGGCCGTGCAGAAAATCAGGCCCCTGTACACCCAGGGCAGCTTGCCGAATCCATAAAGATTTCCTTCCAAGCTTCCGGCCAACAGTATGCAACCTATCAAGGCGGAGACAACCGCGGTTATTACATCTGCTGCGCTACCATCCAGGATCATGGCGGGATTGAGCACGAACAGGAAGGGTACTATGTACTTGGCCGATCCCAGGCGCATGGACAAGAAGCCGGTCTTCATGGGGTCCGAGCCTGCGATGGCCGCGGCGGTAATGGCCCCCAGGGCCACCGGCGGGGTTATGTAGGAAAGGCAACCCCAGTAGAGCACGAAAAGGTGCGCGCCCATCTCGTTGAGCCCCACGCCCACCAAGGCGGGGACCAAGACGATGGCCAGGAACACATAGCAGGCGGTCACGGTCATGCCGATGCCCAACACAAAGCTGGTAAGCGCGCCGAAGACCAGCAGCAGCACCACGTTGCCTCCGGCATAGAGCACCAGCTCCCGGCTGAAGGAGTTGGCCACGCCAGTGCAGGAAAGGGCTCCGATGATCAGGCCCACACCCGCCAAAATGCCGGTGATCTGAGCCAGCAGGCGGCCGGAGTCCACCAGAAAACCGATGAAGCTGCGCAGATTGAGACGGGTTGCGCGGCGTAGCATAGAGCAGCCGAACAGGAAGATCATCACGAAGAAAGGCGCCCAGGCCTCGGTGCGCATGTAAAACAGTATGACCACCAACATGATGATGGTTCCCAGGAAGAACCAGCCCTTGCGCAGAGTGTCGCCTATGCGGGGGAGTTGGTCCCGGGGGATGCCGCCCATGTTGTGGCCCAAGGCATGCAGGTCCACTTGCAACAACAGGGTGAAGTAATACAAGAAGGCCGGGAAAAAGGCCGCCAGCATGACCGCGGAGTAGGGCACGTTCAGGAAAGAGGCGATCAAAAACCCCGCCGCGCCCATGACCGGGGGCATGATGGAGCCGCCGGTGGATGAACAAGCCTCCACCGAGGCGGCCCACATGGGGCTGTATCCGGTCTTTTTCATAGCCGGGATGGTCATGGAGCCAGTGGTGACCACGTTGGATATAACGCTGCCGCTGAGGCTGGCCATGAAAGCGCTGGATATGACCGACACCTTGGCCGCGCCGCCCCGGCTATGCCCCATCAGGGACATGGCGAAGTCCATGAAGAACTTGCCGCCGCCTGTGGAGACCAGGGCCACGCCGAAGATGATGAAACCGATGAGCAGGTTGCCCACGACCCGGGTGGGAATGCCGATGATGCTTTCCACGCCCATGGCATGGTAACGCACGGTTTCCAGCAGGCTGAGCTCGTTGCCCCAGAGGAAGCCGGGCATGTATCCGGCAAACAAGGGATAGACAGAGAATCCCAGGCATATCCAGAACAGGGAGCCGCCGCCGGCGCGTCGGACTCCTTCCAAGGCCAAAAGACAAAGCACGCCGCTGGCGATGGTTGGCAGGTTGGGAGCTGCGAACTCCCATCCCTTGGTCAGGATGTTGTAGGCGTTGGCCCCAAGGTACAGGTTGATGACCATGCTCAAGATGAACAGGCCCCAGTCGTACCACATGACCTTGGCGTTTCCCGCTTTGCTGCCGGGAAAAAGCAAAAAGACCAGGGATAGGTAGGTAGCCAAGATGTAATAGTAATAGGCGTTGCCTATGGGCATGAATCCACCCAGCTTCAGGTGGAAGATCTGGTTGATACACAGCAAAGTGCCCAGCACGGATAGGACGGCGGCCAATACGTAAACCACCTTGGAGGACCTGACCCGCATCGGTTTAATGCTTTCACGCGGCATGTCGGACATGATTTTTTCCTAATTATTAATTCTGACGGTTTGCCCGTAATCACCTAAGAAAATACAAAAAACCGGTTTGGCCGGCGCCAGGGGACGGCGCCGGCCAAACTTACCTTATGTCTTATTCAGCCAAGGCTTCGGCCCGAACCTTGAGCCAGAACTCCTTGAACTTCTTTTCCTTGATCTTCTTGGCGGTCTTTTCATCCAGGGCCTTTTCCCAGGCGGCCTGGAGCTTCTTCATGTGGGCAATACGCGCGTCGTTCCAGGCCTGGGCCTCGGCGTTCCATACGCCTTTTTCCTTGAGGTAGCGGATGGCGCCCTCGTGGAAGGGGGCGTCTGCCGGAGGCTTGCCGGATTTCTTGATGGTCCACAGGGGCATGACCTTGTGGGCGCCCTTGTACAGTTCAAAGGTTTCATCCATGGCCTTGGTCATGTTGTAGACCCAGTTGGCGTCCTTGTTGGCATACACGGTGATCATGGGGTAGCGGTACTCGGCCAGCCACACCGGCTTTTCCGGGGAAATACCCGCACCGATGGTTTCCTGGGCCGGGGCCAGGAAGGGGGCCACCTTATTCATGCGCTTCCAGGCGGCCTTGTCGTCGGGCGGGAAGGGGATCCAGTAAAGGCCGCGAGCCGCAGTCTCCAACTCGTACATAATCGAAGCCGAGGTGACGGTGACCGAAGCGTCGGTCTTGCCCTCGATGAGAGCCTTCAGGGAAGAGGCGTAGCTGGGGAACTCCACCTTCTTCACGTCCTTCCAGGTCAGGCCCGCGAAAGCCAGGAAGGCGTCCATTTTAACGTTCAAGGTGGGAGCGCCGGGCACATAGGACACCCGCTTACCCTTGAGGTCCTTGAAGGCTTTGATGCCCGAATCCTTGGTGGTGGCCAAGGCGATGGTGGCCGGGTGGGCCAGGATCACCCTAAGGTCCTGAGGGCCCCACTGCACGGTCGCGAAGTCGTACAGACCCTCGGAAGCGAAATAAACCTCGTTGGCCAAAAAGCCGCAAGCCACCCGGTTGGCGGTAAGGGGCATAAGACGGCCGATGGAGGTGCCCGAAGGCAACAGGCGGATGCGCATGCCGAACTTCTTGCCAAAAGCGTCGGCAATGGCCGAGGCCTGCATATAGCCCGAAGAACCTACGTCGTAGCAACTCCAGACCATGGTTTTAGGCATATCCACCTTATCACCTGCCCAGACGGTAGGCGCCGCGGTCATGGCCAGCGCCAAAAACACGCCCAGGAAAAATATAATTTTCTTTTTGACTAAGTTTCTCATGATCTTTCCCTCCTTATTCATGAAAACCATTTCATGACCTACTCCTAAGCGGGGTCGGCCTAGTCCGTGGATGAAACCCTAAATAAAGGCTTAAGGAAACGAGTGACTAGTGAGTTGGAAAATCGAAAGGACGAGTTAAGGATAACTGTTGCGGTGCCCAGTCTGGGCAAGGCAGAGGAGAATGCCGAGCAGACGCAAAAGGAAGGATCCACACGCAGCGGATTGCTGATTAGCGCATGAATCGAATTTAAACAACCGGCCCTCAAAATTATTCCCCAATATGTAAATCAGGCAAAAGGGAATAAGGCCAATCAGGCGCTCAGTGTTGTGTTTCTAAGAAGGAATTACCGGATAGGAGCCTTCATATCCCAGGCCCTGAGAAATTACCTTTCCAGTGTGAAAAAGTTTATCCAAAGCGTTGTCCACGGTCTTTTGCACCGCTTTGTCGCTGGTATTGAGAGACAAGGCCACCGAAGCCACCACCTGGCCTTCATGATTGAGCAGGGGCACCCCTATGGAGTACAAATCCAAGGAAAATTCTCCATCGGATATGGCATAGCCCCTGTCCCTGGTGGCTTTGAGGTCTTTTAGTATGCCGCTCTTGTTGATCACCGTGTTGGGGGTCACCTTGAACAAGTTCATCTTGTCCAATAGCTCCTTGGCTTCTTCGGTGGGCAAGCCGGACAAAAGAACTTTTCCCATGGTGGTGCAATGGGCCGGCACCCGGGAGCCCACATACACGGCAAAGGGATAAAAGCGGGTGCGTTCCTTGCGGAAGATCACCAGCACCTCGGTACCGTCCAACACCCCCATGCTTACGCTTCGTTCCAGAGTGTTGGAGAGGTCCTCCAGATAGGGGCGGGCGATGCTGAAAACGCCATCGCTGTGCAGGAACTGGAAGGCCAGGCTGAGCACCTTGTTGCCCAGCACGTAGCGCTTGCCCGTGAGGATGCGCACATAGCCCAGTTCCATCAGGGTATAGAGAAAACGCTGTACGGTGGTCTTGTTGGTTTCAAGACGTTCTGCAATCTGGGTGAGGGAGAGAGGCTCATCGGAACTTCCCAGAAGTTCCATGATAGCCATTCCCTTGCCTACCGATTTAATAAACTTTCTGTCCCGCAATGCGTCACCCCGTATTATCTTGCGTTATTTTAAAATTTAATTTAATTTAAAGTCAAGTTCCTTTTTGGCCCTTGCAAAACCCGTTTCTCCGTGGCCGATGAGGGAGGCTGTGGGTTTGCATATTAAAAAATAGGAGGAGGCGTTTCAATGGAATCTATTTTTTTGACCGAGGAAGAACAGGCTTACGCCCTTGAGGCGAGAGAGTTTTTCAAGCGCGAGGCGCGCCCTCATATTTTAGCTATGGACCGCGAGAACAAGTACCCCTTTGAGTTGCTGAAGAAAATGGGCCAAAAGGGCTATATCGGCGTGCGTTTTCCGGCCAAGTACGGCGGCGGTGGGTTGGACATGATGCACGAGGCCCTGGTCAACGAGGAAACCGCGGCCCAATCCTATGCCTTGGCTTGCGCCCGTAGCGTTCCGCACCACTGTGCTTTCATTATCGCCAATTACGGCAGCGAAGAACAAAAGCAAAAATACCTGCCCGGCATTTGCACGGCCGACATTCTCACCGCCGAATGTATAACCGAGCCCACCGGCGGCTCGGATGCGGTCCGCATGAAGACCAAGGCCGAGCTTAAGGGCGACAAGTGGGTCATCAACGGCGAGAAGCGCTTTCAGGCCTCTGGCGCGGTGGCCGATTTGTTCGTGGTGTTCGCCATGACCGAGAAAGACGTGCACCCCAGTAAGGGCATGAGTGTGTTCGCGGTGGAAAAGGACGCGCCGGGCATCGTGGCCATGGAGGAGTTCGACACCATGGGCTGGCGAGGCCTGCGCATCGTTTCCGAGCTCATTTTTGACGGAACCGAGATACCCAAGGAAAACCTAATTGGCGAGCGGGGGCAGGGCTTCCCCATCCTAATGGACATGCTCAACAGCGAACGCATCTTGGTGGCCAGCGGCCTGCTGGGCACCGCTCGCACCTGCCTGGACATTGCCACCGCCTACACCATGGAGCGCGAGGCCTTTCACCGTCCCATCCGCAACTTCGAGGGCGTGAGCTTCAAGGTGGCGGAGATGGCCACCCGCTTGGAAGCGGCCAGCCTGCTTCGTTTCAAGGCGGCGCGCATGCTGGACATGGGCCAGGACGTGACCAAGGTGGCGGCCATGGCCAAGGGTTTTGCGGCTGAGAATTCCTACTGGGTGGCCAACGAGGCCCTGCAGGTCATGGGCGGTATTGGATACACTACCAAACACGACATCGAGCGGCACTTCCGCGACATCCGGGGAGGCATGGTCGCGGTGGGCACCAACGAGATCATGAAGCTGGTGGTGCAAAGAGAGCACTACCTGGAGTTCGCCGAGTCCCAAGAGTCTGCCGGCTAGGCACTAGGAGAACACAATGGGGAACCTACGCCTTATTAAAACCGACTACACCTATGCGGACCTGTCCACCAGCCTGAGCCCTGCGGTGGAAAAAAGCATGGAGGAGGGTAAATCCTCCAGCACGCTGGTGGTCAACTTTTTCTCCGCCGACAGCATCACCACCGGAGTCTTGGAGGATCCTGAAAAATCTCTGCACATGGACTTTTGCAAGGAAAAAGGCATCGTGGTGCGGCGGCGGCTGAATGCCGGAGGGGCGATCTTCGCCAACCAGGGCTCGGTCATGAACTGCCTTTACTTGGACCTGCGCCAGCCCTGGGTTCCATTCAAGACCATCCGGGAGGGCTTCCCTTTTTATCTAAGCCGCATGGCCGAAGTGGCCAGCGAGTTGTTCGGCATCGACGCCCGCTACCGGCCGGTAAATGACATAGAGGTGGGCGGCCGCAAGTTGGTGGCAACCTCGGCCCGCCTGGAAAACCAGGTGTTGACCTTGCGCAGCGTCATAAACGTGGTTCCGGCGGACCGCTCCTTGATGTCCGGGGCGATCATCGCCCGGCCGGAAAAGTTCCAGGACAAAAAGCAGAAAGACGGCGGCAGCCGTTTCACCTGTTTCCAGGACGAAGTGGGCCGACCTATCGAACGCGAGGAAATGTACGCCCTGGCTACAGGCACCATGAAAAGGGCCTTTGGGGATGAGGTAGAGGTCGTCGAAGGCGAGTTGACCCCCCTGGAGCAGGAATACCTTAACGACTATCTGGAGCGCTTCGGCTCGGATGAGTGGTTCTACGCCAACAGCGAGAGGGTGCGTTTTGCCCATGCTGATCCGGCGGCCAAGAAGGCGGAGGCCTACCATAAGGCGCCCGCCGGGCTCATGGGCTTGGCCCTGTTGGCCTTAGGCGGCAAGGTGCACGATATAATCCTTTTGGCCGACTTCCATCCCAGCCCCTATTCGGTGATGGGTACTTTTGAGGAGGCCCTGCGCGGCCAACCCCTGGACCTGGACATCCTTATGGAGCGGGTAGCCGAGGTGTACAACGCACCCGGGGTGGAAATCCCAGGGGCCGAGTTGAGCGACTTTTCAGTCTTGTTGGAAAAGGGACTGCAACTGCTCTAGAAAACAAAGAGGGCCAAGACAGGTACATGCTTTCCGACCTGATAAAGGAGCACATCGTTTCTCCCCGCAACCAGGGAGTGATCTCCACGGCGGACGGGATAGGCGAGGTGGTGGGGCCGGCCTGCGGCGATCAGGTGGTGTTGTATCTGCAAATCAAGCACGGCGTCATCAACCGGGCCGCCTTTACTACTCATGGCTGCTGGGCGGCGGTGGCCATGGCCTCCTGGGTCACCGAAATGGTCATGGGGCTTACCCCCGCCGAGGCTCTTGAAGTTGACGCCGAGGCCCTGGCCAGGGAACAGGCGGGGCTGCCCGAAGACAAATGGCCTTGCGCCCGCCTGGTGTCCTTGGCCCTTTACCGGGCAGTGCGCGACTGGCAGCGCGGGCACAGCGGCGATAAAGGAGAGGGCGGCGCCGCGTGAGCAGCGCAGAAAAAGGCCCCCGCCAGCGGGGAGCGGCGGGGGCCTAAACCTCTATCAATCTATTATCCTATAGGTACGTATTCCCCACTCTGCACAATGGCCACCACGGTAAGAGGTCCGTCGATTCTCTTGTAACGGTAGGTGTGTTTCACACCCGCCGGGATAAATACGGAACAGGGCGTGGTTGCGGTGTAGGTCTCGTCTTCGATCTCTATCTCGATTTCCGCGTCGCCTTTTTTGCTGATGAACAGGTAAGCCTCACTCTGCTCATGATGATGCTTGATGGTTATGGGCTCGGCCTGATGGATTTTATGGTGGATGCCGCCGGCGATAAAGAAGTTCGCGCCCGGGACCAACTCACCGTCCATCAAGATCTGATACTTGCCCTTGGCGTGAGCCGCGAACTCATCGATGATCTTGGGCTCGGTCACGATGTATTTGGCATATTTTTTTTCACTCATGGGATTCAGCCTCCAATTGTCTGTCAGTTTTTATTGGGCGCGGCCGCCGCAGGTGATCCTGCCGGTTGATGGGATCGCCCCCCGTAGGACTCAGCAGCTACCCGTCTCCTGGCCGAAGGCCTTGGAAAAGGCGGCCAGGAAATCTTCAATTTCAATACCGGTCATCTCCACGTCCGGGCGGGCGTAGATTTTCTCCAGCTCCTCGCGTACCACTTGCTCGTCACAGGGTTTGCCCCTTAGGGCGTCCTCTATGTCCAAGGTCACGCGGTAGGGGGAGGGGTGGAAGTCCCCGGTCACGATCAGGTCCTGGATCAGGCCGTCTTTGCTGAGCAAGGTGACTCGCAGGAGCCCGGCCACGGCTTTTTGGCATCCTTCGCTTTTTACCGCGTCAGCCGGCGCCTGAGCAAAACGCACCCGTTCGGAGTTGCCGTAGAACCAGTCTTCAGAGTTGTAGGTGGCCTGATATTGCTTGAGGTAGTCTCCTTCCTCCTCGGTCAGTTCGCCGGGGGCCAGGGAGACCTCGCCGCCAAACATCTTTTGGATGGTTACACGGGAAAGCTCCTCCAGGTCGTCGGCGGTGATTTTACGGCCCAGCTCGTTCTCCAAGCTGGTGAATCGCTGACCAATGTCTTTGATGGCCTTGTCTTGAACCTTAACTGGGTTGGTGATGATGGCCTTGCGCAGCACATCCCGGTCGGTGTTAACCACGTTGATTAAAAGACGCAGGGTCAGGATGCCGCTTTCCAGGCGGGCCGAGCTCGGCACCACCTTGCGGCCTTCTATCTCCACGTCGTTAAGCGGGCGATAGCGTGCATCCAAGCCCCACAACTGATTGAGAGCCTCGGCAATGGCGGTCAGGGATACCTTGAATCCCTCCTTGATGTTGTTGAGGGATATCCCCAGCTCCTTGGGGTTTAGATAGAGGCAAAGGAAAGCGCCTCCCTTGGGCCCGAACACCGCACCTCCGGTATTTTGGCGGCGGCGCACTACGATGCCGGCTTCGGCGCAGTAGTCAAGGTCGATCGACTTTTCCGGATCGTCCAAATAGCCCGAAGTGATGCTGTCGGTGCTGAACACATTCAAAAGCACCGTGCTTGGCGCCACACCGCTGTCCAAGCCCTTTTCAACCGCTGGAGAAATGCTGGTGGAAAAATCAGCGTAAGAATAATCGCATTTAATAAACCGCAACTTTTTCATTGCCAGCTCCGCAAAAAAGTTTTAATGCCCGCGGGAGTGTTGCTCACAAAATCAAAACAGAATTCTGGGTCACGCTTGCGCCTCAGAATTACTTGCCCTGGAAATGTGGTTTGCGCTTTTCCAGGAAGGCATCACGGCCTTCTTGGTGGTCTTCGCTGTTAAGGGCCACTGCCTGGAGGTTGGCTTCCAACTCCAGGTAGGCGGAGAGATTCATGGGCCAACAGTTGAGGGCCGCCTTGATTAGGGCTTGGGCCTTGGTGGCGCCTTGGGCCAAGCTGTGGGCCCAGGCCCAGGTCTGCTCCTCCAACTCCTGATGGGGGGCGATGCGGTTGATCATGCCCGCGTCAAAAGCCTCTTGCGCGGTTAAGGAACCGCCCTCCATCATCAATTGCTTGGTGCGGGCCATGCCCACCCTTTGGGGCAGGAAGAAGTACTGTCCCCAGTCCGGGGCCAGGCCCACCTTGATAAAGGAGAAGAGGAACTTGGCCCGGTCGGAAACGATGCTAAGGTCCGAGGCCAATACCAGGCTCACGCCGGCGCCCGCGGCAACGCCGTCCACCGAGGTGATGATGGGCTTGGGCAGTTCGACCATGGCCCGCACCAGGCGGTGGCCGTTTTTCAGGCGTTCATACGCCGGAACCGGGCCGCCTATGTTCTGCATGGAGCGCAGGTCGCCGCCGGCGCAAAAATGCTTACCCGATCCGGAAAGGATCACGGCCCGTACCAAAGAGTCCTCTTGCAGGTTTTGCAAAACTTCCAAGAGCTGGGGCCGGACCTCCATATCCAAGGCGTTGCGCTTTTCCGGAATGTTGATCATTACCTTGAGCACGTGGTCTTCCTGCTCAAATAAAAGCTTGCTGTATCCGCGATCTTCAGTTGTCCTAGACATGTAATTTGCACTTCCCCCGGTAGGCGGTAAAAACTGGCGGCCTACCGAACCAACTGGTTGCGCCTCCTCGAAAGCGGCATTTATCCTAGGCGGGACTAGCTTTTGTTCCATAAAAAATCATGTGGCCTCGAGTCCCGCCATTAAAAGTGAATTTAAAATATAGCCATATATATAATTAAATCATAAAAAGCAAAAAAATAATTTAAATCGCTTCCAGCCTAAGGGCCGTGGGGCGTGGAGCCGTTCCCCGCTCCCCATGGCCTTGGTGGCTGGGCATCATTTTCATATTTTGGGTTGCATGCATGATTTAGCCTTTTTGGGCCCTAGATCTAGAAGGTGCGTCCTTTGCGGTTGTCCACCACGCTGGGGCCGTCATCGATCTTGTCGGTAATCCTGATCTCGTTGAACTTGAGCAGGGTCTCGGACTTGAGATGAGTAGCCAGCTTGTCCAGCACCGCCGCGTCACCGGCCTTGCCTTCCACAAGTAAAGTCAGGGTATCCACTTCTTTGACGGAATCCACCAGCACCTGGTATTTGGGCGAAAACTGGGGATAGCTGCGCAAAATGGTGGCGATTTGGCTGGGCCAGAACTTGACGCCCTTGATCTTGAGCATGTCGTCGGTGCGTCCGATGACGCTCTGAGGCATGGTCAGGGACCGGCCACAAGCGCAGGGTTTTTCTTGCAGCACGGTCAAGTCGCCGGTGCGGTAGCGCAGCAAGGGCGCGGCCTGCTTGTGCAGGTGGGTAAGCACCAGCTCGCCTTTTTCGCCCAAGGGCACCGGATCGCCGGTGGCCGGATCGATGACCTCGGTGAAGACGAACTCGTCCATGATGTGCAGGCCGTTATTGTGGCGGCAGGAGCGGGCGATGGGCATGCATAGGGCCATGCTGTAGGAGTCGATGATGGTGATGTCCCGTTCAAAGGCGGCGCGCACCTTTTCGGGATACCCCTGCACCGAGGTAAAGGGCTCGCCGCCCACGAAGATGGTGTGCACCGAGGGTATGCCTGCTTCGGCCAGCTTCATGGCAAAGGTGGGGTTGGAGACCAGCACCCCGATCTCGTAGTCGTTGATCAGCTGCACCGCGCGGGCAGATTCGCCAGGGCCCAAGGGAATCACCTTGGAACCGTAGTACTCGAACTGTCCCTGGTAGAACAGACCGGCAATGAATAAATGATAGCCAAAGGTGACCGCAACCATGTCCTGGGTGGTCACTCCAGCCGCCTCCAGGGAGCGGGCGCAGACCTGATGCATTACTTCCAGGTCTTTGTTGGTCTGATAGACCGGGTAGAGCTCCTGGCCGGAAGGGGAGAGGTTCACCCGGGTGACCTCGGGGCTGTAAAGTGAGCACTGGGAAGGGGGCTTTTGTATTTCAGCCTGAAATTCCTTGGGTGTGGTAAAGGGGATTTTTTGAAAGTCCTCCAGGGATTTGACCTTCCCGATGTCCATCGAGGCTTGTTCAAACTTGCGGTGATAGAAATCGATGGAGTCCAGGTGTTTCATTTGAGCCTGCAACTGGTCCAAAACCGCCACAGTCAGCTCCTTTCCGAATATTGGCAGAACTAAAATTTTTCCGTTGCACTGGGTCCCGGCGCTTGGCCGAGGTGTTGCCCAGGCCCCGGGCAGGTCCAGCCTGCCGAATCAACGGTGTAAATTACGCAATGTGTGATCGTAAATTGCATTGCGTTACGTAATATTTCATTTAACTTTTGTGGCATGTCAATCATTTTTTTGTAGCCACTCATGAGAGCCGGCCCATTTTCCTGCACCTGCTTAAGTTGAGTACTGTCCCGTAAGATACATAAATTGCTAATAAAAAGTAACCATGTCGCCTAATCCGAATAATTGCTTGCCGGGTTCACATAAAAAAATTAAAATAATAATCAAATATACGATAAAAATTACGCTGAGAAAAGGTGATAATCGAAATGGCGGCAAAAGGTACGGGGCCAAGGGGGGCTACGGGAAAAAGAGGAGTGGCCATCGAGGAGGCCCACACCCGCATTAAAAAAATGATTTACCTTAATCAGCTGGCGCCTGGTCAAAAAATTATCTACAGCGACTTGAGCAAACGGCTCAACACCAGTGTAACCCCGGTGATCCAGGCCCTGAACCGCCTGGAAGCTGGGGGCTTTGTAAATTACATCCCCAATAAAGGGTATTTCGTGGGCGAGATAACCCAAGAAGAGGCCATGGATCTATACGAGGCCCGCGAAGCCCTGGAAATTTATATCATTCCTCTGATCATCGAGAACATTACCAAGTCTGCCATAGATAAGATCAAAAAGGTTTTCCGCAAGTACAAGCGCGAAACCGCGGGAGGGCCCAACCGTAAAATGATTTTGGTGGATGCTAAGTTCCACATGAAGATCGCCGAGTACTCGGGTAACGAGGTGATTAACACCATGCTCGGCGACATATACGAGAAGTTGTACCTAAAATACCGCCCCGAATACCTTGCCGCGCCCCAACTGCGGGAAGTTTCCGACGAGCACCGCCAGATTTTGGACGCCCTGGGCCGGGGCGATGCCCAGACCGCCATAGACACCACCGTCAAGCACATCGCGGCCAGCAAGGACCGGATCACCCGGGCCTTAGAATATCGCCAAGACAGCGGTTTTTATGAGTAGCGTCATGCTCTGGGGCCTCCCAGAGTATTAGGCGGCAAGTACCTAAATTAAATAAAAATATAATGCTGAATAACTTTTTTCTTGTCATTGATGACGATTAATGTAATTTAATAAAAAATTAAATTTATGATAAACGAGCCTTACGCTACTACTAGGCGCGTAAACAACGGGGGCTCCGCAAGGCTCGATACCAATACAGACCAGAAGCGGGGAAATGAGAGAACCATGGAGTACCAGAACATCATTTTTGAGGTCACCGAAGGCATAGGCCATCTGATCATCAACCGCCCCGAGGTGCGCAACGCCTTGAACCGGGCCGCGCGTCTGGAAATGGCCGATGTGTTGTCCAAGGTGCAGGCTGACCCCTCCATTAAAGTTTTGGTTGTCTCCGGTGCCGGGGACAAGGCCTTTGTGGCCGGTTCGGACGTCAAGGAGTTGGCCCAGTACAGCGCCTTGGACATGGAGAATTTCATGGACACCTTGGCCCAGGGTTTCTACTCCAAGTTCGAGCGCTTGGACCGGCCGGTCATCGCCATGATCGACGGCCTGTGCCTGGGCGGTGGCTTGGAGTTCGCCTTGGCCTGCGACATCCGCTTTGCCTCGGACCGCTCCCTGCTGGGCCTGCCTGAGATACGCCTGGGCATCATGCCCGGAGGCGGCGGCACCCAGCGTTTGCCGCGCCTGGTGGGGGTGGCCAAGACCAAGGAAATGATCTTCACCGGCGAGTTCATCAAGGCCGACGAGGCCCTGCGCCTGGGCATCGTCAACCAGGTTTACCCGGCAGAGGAGCTTGAGGAACAGGTCATGGCCGTGGCCAAGAAGATTGCCGCCAAGAGCGCCCTGGCCCTCAAGTGGGCCAAAAAGGCCATCAACGCCTCCCAGGAAACCGGGCTCAGGGCCGGTTTGGATTATGAGGCCATGGTGGAGTGCCTGTTGTTTACCAGCGAGGACCGCCAGGAGGGCATCAAGGCGCTGTTTGAGAAACGGGAACCAAAATTCCAGGGCAAGTAAATAACATTGCCCGGCTTTTCAACTGATTGAAAACAAGCGAGGTTGAGATGAATTATAACCTTTCAGAACTTACCGAAGAGCAGAGAATATTCCAGGATATGATGGCCGACTTCGCCGACGAGGTCCTGGCCCCCATGGTCGACGAGGCGGAAGAGACCGGCAAGACCCCCATCGAGCTTTTCACCAAGATGGCCGAGATGGGCTTTTTGTGCCCCCGTTACCCTGAAGAGCTGGGCGGCGGCGGCGCTGACAAGCTCACCGAATGCATAATGATCGAGCAGGTGTGCCGGGTAAACGCCGGCTTCTGCGGAGCCATCGTGGCCCATAGCGGCCTGGGTACCATGCCCATCTTTCTGCACGGTTCTGACGAACAAAAAGAGAAATACCTCATCCCCGCCATTCAAGGCAAAAAAATTGCCGCCTTTGGTCTTACCGAGCCTAACGTTGGCTCTGACGCCGCCTCCATCCAGACCCGGGCGATTCGCGACGGCGACGAGTACGTGATCAACGGCACCAAGATGTTCATCACCAACGCGACTATTTGTGATTACGTGATTGTGGCCGCCTACACCCAGCCGGACAAGCGGGGCCTGGGCATCAACCTGTTCCTGGTGGACAAGGGCACCCCCGGCTTTACGGTGAGCAAGAAACTGGACAAGGTGGGCAACCACGCGGCCGAGACCGGCGAGTTGGTGTTTGAGGATTGCCGAGTCCCCGCCGACAACCTCATCGGCGGCAAGGAGTGCGGCGGTTTCCAGCAGTTGGAATCCACTCTCGTCTCCGGGCGCATCACCTATGGCGCGCGCTGCCTGGGTACCGCGCAGGCAGCCTACGATCTTACCGTGGAATACGCCAAGCAACGGGTGCAGTTCGGCAAGCCCATCATCAAGTTCCAGAACACATCATTCAAGCTGGCTGAAATTGCCGCTTACATCGACGTGATGCGCACCTACGTGTGGCGCGTGGCCCGCTTGTATGAGGCTGGGGCCAACGTGAAGAAGGAGTCTTCCATGGTCAAGCTGTTTTGCGCCGAGCTGCTGCAGAACATCACCAACACCGGCATGCAGATCCACGGCGGCTACGGCTACATGATGGAGTACCCCATCCAGCGTCATTGGCGCGACGGCCGTTTGTACACCGTAACCGAGGGCACATCCGAGGTGCAGCGCATTGTCATCTCCAAAGAGTGCGGATTTTAGGACCGGGCCATGGATCATCTCATTGAGGAACTCGAGCAGAAAAACCAGGCGTATCGCCTGGGAGGCGGAGTCAAGCGCATCGAGCGGGAGCACGCCAAGGGCAAACTCACCGCCCGGGAGCGCCTGGACTACCTGTTCGACAAGGACACCTTTATCGAGGTGGGCTTGTTGACTGACCATACCTGCCGTGACTTTGGCCTGGAAAAGCAGCACATGCCCGGAGACGGCGTGGTGACCGGTTATGGCAGGGTGGACAACCGCCCAGTCTTCGCCTTTGCCCAGGACGCCACGGTTGTGGGCGGCAGCCTGGGGGATATGCACTCGCAAAAGATATGTACCATCATGGACCTGGCGGTGAAGGCCGGCGCCCCTATCGTGGGTATCAACGATTCGGCCGGGGCCAGGGTACAGGAAGGTGCCGGCGGCCTGGCGGGATACGGCCTCATCTTCAGGCGCAACGTCAACGCCAGCGGAGTGGTGCCTCAGATTTCGGTGATCATGGGCAACTGCGCCGGCGGAGCGGTCTATTCCCCGGCCATGACCGACTTCGTGTTCATGGTGAAAAAGACCTCCTACATGTTCATTACCGGCCCCAAGGTCATCATGTCGGTTACCGGCGAAGACGTGACCATGGAAAAGTTGGGCGGTGCGCGCATCCACACCAAGATTTCGGGCAACTGCGATCTGGCCACCAAGGACGACAAGGAATGTCTGGACCAGGTCAAACGGCTCTTGTCCTTTTTGCCCAGCAACTCCAAAAGCCAGGCCCCACGTCAAACCATGTGGACCCCGCATTACGACAAAGAGATCCACAAAATCATCCCCGAGGACCGCAAGAAGTTCTTCGACGTGCGCGAGGTGATCGAGCGTTTGGTGGACAAGGGCGATTTCATGGAGATCAAGGCCCTGTATGCCCCCAACGTGGTGGTGGGTTTCGGCCGCGTCAACGGGCGGGCGGTGGGAGTGGTAGCCAACCAGTCGCGGCATCTGGGCGGAGCCCTGGACAGCGACGCCTCGGACAAGGCCGCCCGTTTCGTGCGCACTTGCGACGCCTTCAACATACCCTTGGTCAACCTGGTGGACGTGCCCGGCTACCTTCCCGGGGTCAAGCACGAGTACAGCGGCATCATCCGCCACGGGGCCAAGATGATCTACGCCTACTCGGAGGCCACGGTACCCAAGATCACCATCATCCTGCGCAAGGCCTACGGAGGGGCCTATCAGGCCATGTGTTCAAAGCAGTTGGGCGCGGACCAGGTATGGGCTTGGCCCTCGGCCGAAGTGGCGGTAATGGGCGCGGAGGGCGCGGTGGATATCGTCTACGCCAAGGAAATTGCCAAGGCCGACGACCCCGAAGCCGCACGCCAGGAAAAGATCGAGGAGTACCGGCAAAAGTTTGCCAACCCCTACGACGTGGCCAAAAAGCTGCACGTGGATGCGGTGATCTTGCCCGGCGACACCCGACGCTATCTGGTGCAGGCCCTGGAAGCCCTGGAAGACAAACAGGAACCCAAACCTTGGCGTAAACACGGCAACGTGCCGCTCTAGGCCGCGCCTGTCGGCAAAAGGAGCTTGATACTCATGAGTAAACGAATTCGAGTTCTGGCGGCCAAGCCCGGCCTGGACGGGCACGACCGCGGCATAAAAGTGGTTTGCGCCGGTCTCAAGGATGCGGGTATGGAAGTGATCTACACCGGCCTGCGCCAAACTCCCGAGGCCATCGTGGCCGCCGCCTTGCAAGAAGACGTGGACGTGATTGCGCTCAGCACCCTGTCCGGGGCCCATAACCAACACTTGCCCCGGGTGGCCCAACTTCTGCGCGACAAGGACGCGGCGCACATCCTGCTGGTGGCCGGAGGCATCGTTCCCCCCAAGGACCGCGTCGCCCTCCGGGAAAAGGGAGTCAGGGAAATCTTCGGGCCCGGCACCACCATGACCGAAATTGCCGAGTTCATCAGGAACAACGTGTCTTTGAGCTGAAAGCCGGGAGAGCGGAGCTGTGTCCATGGACCATAACAAGATAAATCAAGAGAAAGCCAGATGGGCCCAGAGCGACCCGGGCCTGGCCAAAGTATCTCCCCGCAACACCGACTGGGGAGATCCTGTGGATAAACTCTACACCCCCGCCGAAGTGGCGGAGCAGGACTATTTGGAGCAGTTGGGCTTTCCGGGCGAGCATCCCTTTGTCCGCGGGGTCTACCCCAGCATGTACCTTGGCCGTCCCTGGACGGTGCGCCAATATTCGGGCTATGACTCGCCCAAGGACACCAACGCCCGTTTCCGCTATCTGCTGGAGCAGGGCCAGACCGGGCTCAGCGTGGCCTTTGACCTGCCTACCCAGATCGGCTATGACTCCGACCATCCCATGTCCGCGGGCGAAGTGGGCAAGGTGGGCGTGCCGGTGGACACCCTGGAGGACATGGAAGTGATCTTCGAGGGCCTGCCCCTGGACAAGCTCTCCACCTCTATGACCATCAACGCGCCCTCGGCGATCATGCTGGCCATGTACGTGAGCATCGGCAAGAAGCAGGGCCTGGAGCCCAATGTGCTGCGGGGCACCCTGCAAAACGACGTGCTCAAGGAGTACACGGTGCGGGGCACCTACATCTTCCCGCCCCAGCCCAGCATCCGCCTGGTTACCGACATCTTCGCCTATTGCAGCAATAACGTGCCCCGCTTCAATACCATCAATGTGGCGGGCTACCACTTGCGCGAGGCGGGCTGCTCGGCGGTGCAGGAGATAGCCTTTTCCTTTAGCAACGCCATCGCCTATATCCAGGCGGCCCTGGACGCGGGGCTGGACATCGACGCCTTTGCCCCGCGCATCAGCTGGATTTTCAACACCAACAACAAGCTGTTTGAGGAGGTGGCTAAGTACCGGGCCGCCCGGCGCATCTGGGCCGAACTGCTCAAGGACCGCTTTGGGGCCAAGGACCCGCGCTCGTGCATGCTGCGTTTCCACACCCAGACCAGCGGGGCGGCGCTCACTGCCCAGCAGCCGCTTAACAACGTAGTGCGGGTGGCTTACCAGACCTTGGCGGCAGTGCTGGCCGGGGCTCAATCCATTGCCGCCTGCTCCTATGACGAGGCCCTGAGCCTGCCCACCGAGGAATCGGTGCGTACCAGCCTACGCACCCAGCAGATTCTGCGCGAGGAGACCGGGGTCACCGATACCATCGATCCCATGGGTGGTTCCTACTACCTGGAGGCCCTGACCGACCAGGTCTACACCCGCATCAAGGAGTTGATGGACCAGGTGGAGAATATGGGCGGCGCGGTGGCGGCCATTGAAAAGGGCTTCGTGCAAAAGGAGATTGAGCGCCGTTCCTACGATATTCAAAAGAAAATCGAGGAAGGTGAGATGGTGGTTGTTGGGGTCAACAAGTACACCATCGAAGAGGAAGAGACCGAAGTTCAGGTGGAGGCCAACCCTCAGGCCGAGCAGGACCAGATTGAAAGGCTGCAGGCCCTGAAAAGCCGACGCAGCAGCGACAAGGTGGAAAGCGCCTTGGCCGCGCTAAAGCAAAACGCCCAAGGCGACGGAGCTCTGATGCCGGTTATCATCGAGGCGGTGGAAGCCTATGCCAGCTTGGGCGAGATCTGCGGAGTGCTGCGCGAGGTGTTCGGCGAGTATCAGCCGGTGAGAACCATCTAAGCCTCAAAGGTTTGGACGGCCCTAAATTAACAGGAGGATCAGATAATGGCGGGCATCTTTACAGCCGCTGCTCATATTCCCTATCTGAAGATGGAGCGAAAAAACATAGGAGGGGCCTGGGAGCGGGGCTCCCATAAGGGCTTTCGCAGCGTGGCGGGAAGCGACGAGGACTCCCTGACCATGGCTGCCGAGGCTGCCGGGTTCGCCCTGGAGGCGGCCGGTCGCGAGGACGTGCAGGCGCTGTACTTCGCCTCCACCACGGCTCCTTACAAAGAAAAAGCCACAGCGGCAATGTTGGCCACGGTGTTGGACCTAGACAGCAACATGGAGACCCTGGACCTGGGCAACTCCCTGCGTTGCGGGCTGGGCGCGCTACGCTTGGCCCTGGACACGGCGGCCGAGGGCAAAAAGGTCTTGGTGGCCTCCGGCGAAAATCGCCTGGGCTATCCCCGCTCCGATCAGGAGCAGCTCTTTGGCGATGCCGGGGCCGCGGTCCTGGTAGGCGGGGGCGAGGCTCCGGTTTCCTACCTGGGCGGCTTTGCTCTCACTGACGAGATTACCGATGTGTGGCGTACCCAGGAAGATACCTACGTGCAGAACTGGGAAGGGCGCTTTGTCTCCGGTGAAGGCTACCTGAGGGTGATGGCCCAGGCGGTCAAGGGCCTGATGTCCCAGATGGGACTGGAGCCCGAGGACATCGCCAAGGCCATCATCCCCGCGCCGGACCCCCGTTCGGCCATGGGCATATTGAAAAAGACCGGCCTTGGCCAGGCCGGAGAGGCGGTGGACTCCCTGCTGGAGCAGGTGGGCTTCTGCGGCGCGGCTCATCCCCTGGTGATGCTGGCCTCGGTGTTGGAGACGGCCCAACCCGGGGAAAAGATCCTGGTGGCCGCCTATGGCGACGGGGCCCAGGCCCTTTTGTTCGAGGTGAAAAGCGCCCCGGTCACGCCGGCGGTGAGCATGGCCCAGCAGCTTGAAAACCGTGGCGAGCTTAAATCATATGCTCGTTTCTTAAGCTTCAATGGTCTGGTGGAGCCCCAGCCGGGCGAGCCTTTCCGTCTGGTGCCCTCGGCCACGGTTACCTGGCGTGAGCGCGACTCCTTGTTGCGCTGCCGGGGCAGCAAGTGCCAGGAATGTGGTACCGCGGCCTTCCCCATCCAGCGCATCTGCGACAACTGCCGCAGCGTGGACAAGTTCGACACGGTGCGCCTGAGCAGCATGACGGGTGAGGTCTTCACCTTCAGCCGGGACAACCTGGCCGGCCGGCCGGACGACCCGGTGATCGTGCAGACGGTGGTGCAGATGGAAAACGGGTCCCGTTTCTACGGCCTGATGACCGACGCCGACCCGAACCAGGTGGACCTGGGCATGCCGGTGAAGCTCACGCTACGCCGCATGCACGACCTGGGGGGATTCCACAATTACTTCTGGAAGTGCCGGCCGGTGAGGTAACGGGGAGATAATCATGGGTAGCATAAAAGATAAAGTTGCAATCATCGGCATGGGGTGCAGCCAGTTCGGCGAGCGCTGGGACACCGGCATGAGCGACCTGGCCATCGAGGCCTCCAGCGAGGCCTTTGCCGACGCGGGCGTGGGGCCCGACGACATCGAGGCCTGCTTCTTCAGCACGGTCTACGCCCCCATGGGCGGCCTGGGAGCCTCCCCGGCGGCCGATGCCCTCAAGCTCAGGGACATTCCTATAATCCGTAATGAGAACTGGTGCACCAGCGGGCACATCGCCCTGTTCGAGGCCAGCATGGCCGTGGCCAGCGGCATGTATGACGTGGTCATGGCCCTGGGCGTGGAAAAGCTCAAGGACACCGGCTATGCCGGTCTGGGCATGGGCCGGGGCATGAACCCGGTGCTGGAAGCCCGGCGCACCGCGCCCGGCTCCTTCGCCTTGATCGCCAAGCGCTACTTTGACAAGTACGGCCTGAGCAACGAAGAGGGCAAGGAGCTGATCGGCCGCATCGCGGTTAAGAACCACGACAACGGCAGCCGCACTCCCAAGGCCCACTTCCACAACAAGGTGCCTTTGGAAAAGGTGCTCAAGGCTCCGGTGATCGCCTGGCCTTTGGGCTTGTTCGACTGCTGCGGCAACAGCGACGGCGCGGCCTGCGCCATCGTCACCCGGGCGGACATGGCCAAGAACTTTAGGGATGACCCCATCTACCTCAAGGGCATGGGCGTGGCCATGGACTCCACCATGCCCCACATACGGCCCGAGTTCGATTGGATTCATTTCGGGGCCTTGATGAACTCTTCCAAGAAGGCCTACGAGATGGCCGGCATCACCAACCCCCGCGAGGAATTGGACGTGGCCGAGGTTCACGACTGCTTCACCATCACCGAGCTTGCCATCTACGAGAATTTCGGATTTAGTGGGCCTGGCGGGGCCATAGAAGACATCCGCTCCGGGTTTTTCGAGATTGGCGGAGGCCTGCCGGTGAACATCGACGGCGGGCTAAAGTGCTTCGGCCACCCCATCGGGGCCAGCGGCCTGCGCATGACCTACGAGATTTACAAGCAGTTGCAACAGAAGGTGGACAACCCCGAACGGCAGGTCAAGAACCCGCGCAGGGGCCTGTCCCACACTTTTGGCGGCCCGCCCCAGATCAGCGCGGTGGCCGTGTTGGGTAACGAAAAGGGCTAAAGCTTTTTTAAATTAGACCGTCGGAGGGTCTGTGATGGATATCAAAAAAGTAATGGTGGTGGGTTGCGGCACCATGGGTTCGGGCATCGTGCAGGTCTGCGCCCAGTCCGGCCTTCAGGTGGTGATGACCGATCTGTCCCAGGAGATGCTGGACAAGGCCATGGAGAAGATCGCCTGGTCGGTGGGCAAGCTGGCTGACAAGGGCAAGATCGCCGAGGACAAGGAAACGGTGATGGCGCGCATCACCGCCAGCCAGGGCTACGCCCCCGGGGCTGACGCCGACTTGGTGGTGGAGGCGGTGTTCGAGAGCATCGGGGTTAAGAAGGAAGTGTTTGGCGCCTTGGAAAAGGCGGTGAGCCCCCAGTGCCTGCTGGCCTCCAACACCTCGGCCATTCCCATCAGCGCCATCGGTGGCGGCCTGGAGCATCCCGAGCGGGTGTTGGGGCTGCACTTCTTCAACCCGGTGCCCATGCTGGACGCCGTTGAGGTTATCAAGGGCATCTCCACCAGCGAGGAAACCATGCAGGCTGGTGTTGATTTCATACGCTACCTGGGCAAGGAGCCCATTCGGGTGGACAGCGACATTGCCGGCTTTATCCTCAACCGCTGCAACATGCTGCTCAACATGGAGGCCTACCGCCTGGTGGAGCAGAAGGTGTCCACCCCCAAGGACATCGACACCGGCTTCCGCCTAGCCTTTGGACGCAAGATGGGCCCCCTGGAGACCTCGGACCTGGTGGGTCTGGACGTGCAGCTCATGGCCTACACCAACGTATATGACGAAGAAAAGGACCCGCGCTTCTACCCGCCGTCTATCCTGCGGCGCAAGGTGGAAGCCGGCCATCTGGGCCGCAAGACCGGTAAGGGTTGGTACACCTATGACAAGGACGGCAAACGCATAGATTAAGGCAGACTCCCGCCGTCCCGGGCCGTTGCCGCCCTGAGTAACATGAGAACCCTTGAGGCCTTTCGGGTATGCCCTTGGGCCCCAGGGGTTTGTCTCGTAAGGGGCAGGGGGCCGTGTGGTAACCGTTTTCATGGAAAAAAGGTTGAGAAAATGAATTTCGCACTTACCGAAGAACAACAGATGGTAAAGGATACGGCCGCGCGTATTGCCGACGAAGATTTGAAACCACAGGCGGCGCATTTTGACGAAAGCCACGAACACCCGGCCGAGGCCTGCGAGGTCCTGGGCGAGTTGGGCTTCATGGGCATCGCGGTTCCCGAGGAGTATGGCGGAGCGGGCATGGACTATGTGTCCTATGTGCTGGCTCTGAGCGAGATATCCCGGGGCGACGCCAGCGTGGGCGTGATCATGAGCGTGAACAACTC
>JAHLLJ010000187.1 GCA_020444205.1 Deltaproteobacteria bacterium
AGCCAGCGTTTCCACCAGAAAGGAGCGGCCACCTTATGAGCCGCCATTCCCTGGCTTCACGCCACTTAAGCCAAAATCTGGCCTTCACCCTGTTCCGCCTGATCATGCTTACGGTGCTGGCCGCCCTGGGTGGCATCCTGATATACGTGTTCATTCACGGCATCAGCGCCATAAGCTGGGAGTTCTTGACCGCGGAGCCTAAAGACTCCATGACCGCCGGTGGCATCTTCCCAGCCATCATGGGCACCCTCTACCTCACCGTCGGGGCCATCTTGGTGGCCCTGCCCCTGGGGGTGGCCGCGGCCATCTACCTCAGCGAGTACGCCACCGACGGCAAGGCGCTGAGGGTCGTGCGCCTGGGCATCCAGAACCTGGCCGGGGTGCCCAGCGTGGTCTTCGGCCTGTTCGGCCTGGCCCTGTTCGTGGGCTACTTCCACCTGGGCATCTCCATCGCCGCCGGTTCCCTGACTCTGGGCTTGTTGATCCTGCCCACGGTCATTGGGGCCAGCGAAGAGGCGCTCAGGCAGGTGCCCGCCACCTTCCGCGAGGCCTCCCTGGGCTTGGGGGCCACCCGCTGGCAGACCATCCGCAAGGTGGTGCTTCCGGCGGCCTTGCCGGGTATCCTCACCGGCTCCATTTTGGGCATCGGCCGCGCGGCGGGCGAAACCGCGCCGATCATGTTCACCGCCGCCACCTTTTACACCATCGGCCTGCCCCGTTCGCCCTTGGACGAGGTGATGGCCCTGCCTTATCACATCTACGTTTTGGCCACGGCCGGGACCCACATAGAACAGACCCGGCCTCTGCAGTACGGCACGGTGCTGGTTCTTATCAGCATGGTGCTGGGCTTGTCGCTGGTGGCCATAATTATCCGCACCCGCATGCGAAAGACCAAACAATGGTAAAGACGAGCGCAGCCGCGCACAGCCTGGAAGAGGCTACGGAGCAATCCGGCCTGCAGCCGGAACGGCCCATCATCGAGGTTAGGGGCCTGAACTTCTATTACGGCGACTTCAAGGCCTTGACCGACATCAACATGACCGTCCAGCGCAACAAGGTGACCGCCCTTATCGGGCCTTCGGGCTGCGGCAAGTCCACTTTCTTGCGCCTGCTCAACCGCATGAACGAGCTGATCCCCGGCACCAAGGTGGAGGGTCAACTGTTATTCGAGGGAGTCGATCTCTACGACCCCCACGTGGACCCGGTGGACGTGCGCCGCAGGGTGGGCATGGTGTTCCAAAAGCCCAATCCCTTCCCCAAGACCATCTACAACAATGTGGCCTACGGCCCGCGCCTGCACGGCCTCAAGGAAGCCAAGAACCTCGATGGCATCGTGGAGCGCTCGCTCAAATCCGCGGCCCTGTGGGACGAGGTGAAAGACATCCTGCACCAGAGCGCCCTGGGGCTCTCCGGCGGCCAGCAGCAGCGCCTGTGCATCGCCCGGGCCATCGCCATGTCGCCCGAGGTGCTCTTGATGGACGAGCCCACCAGCGCCCTGGACCCCATCGCCACCAGCCGCATCGAGGAATTGGTCAAGGAACTCAAGCAGAGCTATACTGTTATAATTGTTACTCACAACATGCAGCAAGCAGCCCGGGTCAGCGACGATACAGCCTTTTTCTACATGGGACGACTGGTGGAAATGGGCCCCACCGAGGGCATCTTCACCAAGCCCCAAAAAGAACAGACCGAACACTACATCACCGGCCGCTTTGGTTAGACCGCCCGCAGAGAGGACGTCCATGCAAGGGCTATCGTATTTTCATCGTCGCATGCAGGAGGTCAAGGAAGACCTCCTCAAGATGGCAGGCCGGGCCGAAGAAGCCGTTTACACCGCCACCCAGGCCATGGTCAAACGTGACCGCGCCCTGGCGCAATCGGTGATTCAAGGCGACCGGCGCATCGACCTAATGCAAAATGAGATCGAGGAACGTTGCATCAGCTTGTTGGCCACCCAACAGCCGGTGGCCGTGGACCTGCGCTTCTTGTCGGCGGTTATCAAGATAACCAGCTTTCTGGAGCGCATGGGAGACCAGGCGGTTAACCTGGCCCAGCGGGTGGAGGTGCTGGCCGAGATGAGCCCCAGCGAGACCCCGGCCACCCTGATGGAGATGGGCAACATCGCCAGGGAGATGGCCAAGTCGTGCCTGGATGCCTTCGTGGCCGAGGACGTGGCCAAGGCCGAGGCGGTGCTGGCCCGCGACGACGAGCTGGATCACCTGTGCCGCACCTTCCTGGAGGAGATGATCACCTGGATGACCGAGGAACGTAGGGTCATCCGCCGGGGAGTGGAATACGTCCTGGCCAGCCGCCACTTGGAGCGCATCGGCGACGAGGCCACCAACGTGGCCGAAGAGGTGGTCTATCTGGTGGAGGGACGCATCATCCGCCATGGGGGCAAACCCGAGGCTTCGGTGGGCCCGCTGTAAAGAAACCAAACCACTGATTTAATACGCGGCTGCTCTTTGGGGCGGCCGCGTTCTTTTGCTCCAGATGGCGCCGGAGTCGTATAAAGCTTGCAAGCGAGGCGCTATGCGGTTATTAATCCAGACTCGGCTAGACAAGCCGAAAAATTATTCCCCGAGCAAAAGGTAATAATTCATTGAGCGAAACTCCCCCTGCCGCTGAAAAGAACCTCACTCAAATATCAGGTGAACTGAGCATCCCCCTGGGCCAGGTGCGGGCCACCGCCGGGCTGCTGGAAGAAGGGGCCACGGTTCCCTTTATCGCCCGCTACCGCAAGGAGGCCACCGGCTCCCTGGACGAAGTGGCGGTGATCGCCATTCGCGACCGGATGACCCAACTCAAGGAGCTGGACGCCAGGCGCGCGGCCATTGTCAAATCCCTGACCGAGCGCAACCTGCTCACCCCGGAGTTGGAAACCAAGGTCAACGACGCGCCCACCATGGCCGAGTTGGAGGACGTGTACCTGCCCTTTAGGCCCAAGCGGCGCACCAAGGCCATGATGGCCCGGGAAAAAGGCCTGGAGCCCCTGGCCCTGTTCATCCTGGAGCAGGAGCCCACGAGCGACCCCCTGACCGAGGCTCAGGGCTATGTGGATCCTGAGAAAGAGGTGGAGAGCGCCGAGGACGCCCTGGCCGGGGCCAGGGACATCATCGCCGAAATCGTAAACGAGGACGGCGATGCCCGCGCGGCCATGCGCGCCCTGTACCAGGACCAGGCCATTCTCTCCAGCAAGGTGATCACCGGCCAGGAAGAGGCGGGAGCCAAGTTCAAGGACTACTATGAGGCCAGCGAACCGGCGGCCACGGCGGCCGGGCACCGCATCCTGGCCATCCGCCGGGGAGCTAAAGAAGGCCACCTGATCATGCGGGCCTCTCCGCCCCAGGAAGAGGCCCTGGCCATCTTGGAGAAGATGTTCGTCAAGGCGGACGATCCCTGCGGAGAGCAGGTCAAGCTGGCCATCACTGACGGTTACAAGCGCCTGCTGGGTCCGGCCATGGAGGTGGAGCTGCGCCTGGCCCTGCGCAAGCGGGCCGAGGAAGAGGCGGTGAAGGTCTTTGCCGAGAACCTGCGCGAGCTGTTGATGGCCGCGCCCCTGGGCCCCAAGCGGGTGCTGGCCATTGACCCCGGCTTCCGCACCGGCTGCAAGGTGGCCTGCCTCAACCGCCAGGGCGACCTTTTGCACCACGGGGTGATCCACATCATGGGCGGAGGAGCCCGCCAGGAGGCGGCGGCCACCTTGCGCCATTTGGTGGACGTTTACAAGATCGAGGCCATTGCCGTGGGCAACGGCACGGCCAGCCGCGAAACCGAAGAACTGGTGCGCTCTTTGGAGTTCAAGGACGTCATCGTGGTCATGGTCAGCGAGGCCGGGGCCAGCGTGTACTCCGCCTCGGAAGTGGCCCGCCAGGAGTTCCCGGACCTGGACCTTACGGTGCGCGGGGCAGTGTCCATTGGCCGCCGCCTCATCGACCCCCTGTCCGAGTTGGTCAAGATCGACCCCAAGTCCATAGGGGTGGGCCAGTACCAGCACGACATCGACCAGGGCCAGCTTTCGCGCAGCCTGGACGACGTGGTGGTCAGCTGCGTGAACTCCGTCGGAGTGGAAGTTAACACCGCCAGCCCCCAGCTCTTGGCCGCCGTGTCGGGCCTGGGGCCCTCCCTGGCCCAGAACATCGTGGCCCACCGCGAGGCCAACGGCCCCTTCCAGAAGCGCGGTGAGCTGCTCAAAGTGCCCCGCCTGGGGCCCAAGGCCTTTGAGCAGGCCGCCGGTTTCCTGCGTATCCGCGATGGGGAGAACCCCCTGGACGCCTCGGCGGTGCACCCGGAGTCCTATCCCCTGGTGGAGAAGATGGCCCAAGACCTGGCCTGCCAGCTGGAGGACCTGATCCGCGACACCAACCTGCGCCAAGGCATCAAGCCCGAGAGCTACGTTAGCGACGAAGTGGGCCTGCCCACCATCAACGACATTCTGGCCGAGCTGGCCAAGCCGGGGCGCGACCCCCGGGAGAGCTTTGAGGCCTTTTCCTTTGCCGAGGGGGTGCACACCCTGGAGGACCTCCAGGTGGGCATGCGCCTGCCCGGGGTGATCACCAACGTCACCAACTTCGGGGCCTTTGTGGACGTGGGAGTGCACAACGACGGCCTGGTGCACATCAGCCAGATGGCCGATCACTTTGTGCGCGACCCCCGCCAGGAGGTAAAGGTGCACCAGACCGTGGAGGTGGTGGTGATCGGCCTGGACCTGGACCGGGGCCGGGTGTCGTTGTCCATGAAAACCGACCCCTTTGCCGACCTGACCGGCCGGGAACGCGGCAGCGAAGGCAGGCCGGCCCGCAAAAAGGGCAAGGGCCCCCGCCAGCAGCAAAAGCAGCGCCGGGACGCGCCTCAGCCGTTCAACAACGCCTTCAGCCGGGCCTTTGAAAAGCTGAACAAGAGCTAGCGATCACGGGCGGCGTCCGGCCCTTGCCACCCATTTCGGGCCGGGCGCTGCTTTAGAAACAGCAACCGCCCCTCTGTCTGAGACAGAGGGGCGGTTTTTTGCTTAGCAAGCGTCAGGGCTCAGGCTGCCTCCACCCGGCAGGGCACGTAGCGGTGCAGGGGCGTGCCGATGGGGTCGCGGTGCGCGGCTGAAGTCAGGTAGTTCACGTTGAGCCCGTAGACCTGGCCGTCGTGGATCAAGCCAAAACCGTGGGGGATGAGCACCATTCCTTGGCGCACCTGCTCGCTCACCTGCAGCTCGCCGCTTTGGCTCCCCGCCTCGGTGGTCACGCTCACCGATTGGCCATCGCTCAGGCCCAGGGCCTGGGCATCTGCCGGGCTCAGGGCCACGGTGCAGGCCCGCTTGCCCTTATTCCAATCCGGGTTGCGCATCATGGTATTGGCGTTGTAGTCCATGTGCCGCCCCGCGTTGAGCACCAAGGGATAGGCGGGGTCGGGCTCCAGATCCTTGGCCTCGGCCCGGGGCTCCAGGGCCTCGGCCTCATCGGCCAGCTCGGGGATGTACACCTCCAGCTTGCCGGAGGCGGTGCGCACATCGCTCCAGGCCTGGGCCTGGTCGGCCTTGCCGATCCATAGGCCCTGGGGGTTGTCCAGGATGGCCTGAAACACCCGGTCGCCCAAATCCGGGCCAGGCGCGAAACCGGCCCGGGCCGCGTTGGCCGCAAAGGCCTTGGGCGCGGTCATGAGCATGCCCCACAGCCCGGCCAGGGCCGCGCTGTCCCATTCTTGCCCCAAGGTCTCGGCCAGCACAAAGGGCAGCATCATCTTGGCCCCCGGCGTGTGCGCGGCCCACTGCATCAGTTGCATGCCAAAGGCCAGCCGGCTCCCCTTGGCCGCCTCCTTGAGCTCCCCGGGCACCTCGGGCACCAGGCCCAGCTCCTTGGCCAGCAGGTAGTGGATCTGCGAAGCCTCCTTGCACTGGGCCGGAGGTTCCACCAGGGGACGGCGCATCTGGAAGTACACCTCTGGGTAGGTGTTGGGGAAAAAGGTGCCGTCCCAGGCCTCGTAAAAGGTGCGGCAGGGCAACACATAGTGGGCCAGGCGGGCGGTCTCGCTCATAACGATGTCATTGACCACCAGCAGGTCCAGCTCGGCAAAGGCGCTCTCATAGGCCGCGGTGTCGGGATAGGAGCGCATGGGGTTGCAAGCGCTGATGAGCACTGCCCGCAGGCGCTCGGCATGGCCGCTGGTGATCTCCTCGGGCATGGCCGCCGGAGGGAAGGAGCCAGCCGCGGCGGGGGGAAGATTGCTGGCCACGGTGCGCCATACCTTGGGGTCGCGCTCGTCGGCATGATAGCCCATGGGCATGATCATGCCGGGCACCAGGTTGCCCCCGGAGCGGCACAGCCTGCCGCACACCGCGCAGAGCACCATAAGCAGATAGGAATTCATGGTGCTGCGCCGCCCCATGTACAGCCCCAGGTCCGGGTGCACGCTCCAGGGCTTGGAGCCCAGCAGGCGGCAGAGCTCCATCACCTGGTCGTAGTCCACCCCGCAGACCTCCAAGGCGGCGCGCGCGTCAAAGCCAGCGAACCAGGGCTTGATCTGGTCCCAGTCCTCCACCCGGCGGGCCAGGTAGTCTGCATCCTCCCAGGCGTTTTGCACAATCAGGGCGATCATGGCCTTGAGCAGCAGGGCGTCGCTGCCCGGCCTGAGGGCCAGGTGTATGTCGGCGATGGCCGCGGTTTCGCTCTTGCGGGGGTCCACCACCACCAGCATGCGCTTTGGGTCGCGGCTGAACTCCTTGAGGGTGACCCGGGCCCGGGGCATCTGGTGGCTCATCATGCCGTTCCAGCCCCAGGCCAGGAG
>JAHLLJ010000005.1 GCA_020444205.1 Deltaproteobacteria bacterium
GCACGGCTTCAACCGCCTGGGCGGCAACTCCCTGGCCGAGACCATCGTGGCCGGGCGTCACGTGGGCATGAAGGTGGTGGAGTTCCTTCAAGGCGCCCAGGTGACCCTCAAGTCCCAGCTGGCCGACGAAGCCGTGGCCAAGATGGCCGATCGCATTGATCGCCTGGTGAACCGCGCCGACGGCTCGGAGAACGTCTACGCCATCAAGGACGCCATGCAGCAGGTGATGATGGAAAAGGTGGGCATCTTCCGCAATGGTGACGACCTGCAATCCGCGGTGGACACCCTGCGCGAAATATACGCCAAGTCTCAAAAGGTCGGTCTGCGCTCTAGCGGCATCGGGGCCAACCCCGAGCTGTCCCTGGCCCTCAAGGTGTCGGGCATGGTGCGTCTGGCCATCTGCGTGGCCTACGGCGCCCTGATGCGCACCGAGAGCCGGGGCTGCCACGCCCGCGATGACTACAAGGCGCGCAACGACCGTGACTGGCTCAACCGCACCCTGGCCTATTGGCGCGACATGGAGGCGGATTTGCCCACCCTGGAGTACGAGCCTTCCACCAAGGTGATGTACCTGCCGCCCGGCGACCGCGGCTATGGTAAGACCGAGATTATTCCCATGGACGCCCCCAAAGAGGACTAGCCATGAGCAGGCAACTGAAATTCAATATATTCCGGTTCAACCCCGAGGACCCGAACTCGGAGCCCCATACCGACACCTTCATGCTGGAGGAGACCCCCAGCCTTACCCTGTTTATCGCCTTGAACAAGATCAGGGAGGAACAGGACCCCAGCCTGCAGTTCGACTTCGCCTGCCGCATGGCCATCTGCGGCTCTTGCGGCATGGTCATCAACGGCCGCCCCGGTTTGGCGTGCAAGACCCTGACCGCCGAACTGCCCCAGGAGATCACCCTGATGCCCCTGCCGGTGTTCAAGCTGGTGGGCGACCTCTCGGTGGACACCGGCACCTGGTTCCGCCAAACCAACACCAAGATCGAGTCTTGGATACACACTGACCAGGAGTTCGATCCCGAAGCTGTTGAAGAACGCATGGAAAACGATCTGGCCAATTCCATTTTTGAGCTGGAGCGCTGCATCGAGTGCGGCTGCTGCGTGGCTTCCTGCGGCACGGCCAACATGCGCGAGGACTTTGTGGGTGCATTCGCCCTGAACCGCATCGGCCGCTTCATCATGGACCCCAGGGATAAGCGTACTGATCCCGACTACTTCGACGTGGTCGGCACCGACCAGGGCATCTTCGGCTGCATGGGCCTGCTGGCCTGCGAGGACGTCTGCCCCCGCGAGCTTCCCCTGCAAGACCAGTTGGGCATCCTGCGCCGCAAGATGGCCTTCGTGGGTCTTAAAAATATCTTCAAACCCAAGGAAAAGGGCCGTCACCGGCGCTTCTAGGGCCAAGAGGTAAGCTTAAGCGGGCCGTCCCTCGGGGCGGCCCGTTTTGTTGTTCCCCGCCCCGACTGTCACGGAGTTTATATTTGACACCTCACTGGGGTCTGTTCTAGCATTAGCAGGGATTAACTATTGAAACCGGGTGGTTGTGGCATCAAATCCCGCCCGGGGGTCCACAGGAGCATCATTTGGCAGACAACCCGCCCATCAAGATCGTTTTTTCACCCGAGGCCATACAACGTAGGGTGCGGGAGTTGGCGGAGCAAATCACCACCGACTTTGCCGGCCAGGAGCCCATAATGTTGGGGGTACTCAAGGGATGCTTCATCTTTTTAAGCGACTTGGTGCGCCAAGTGGACTTCCCCTTGGAGGTGGACTTTGTGCGTCTGGCCTCATATGGCAGCTCAACCACCTCCAGCGGCAGAGTACACTTGATAAAGGCCCCGGAACTCCCCATCAAAGGCCGTCCGGTGGTGGTGGTCGAGGACATAATCGACACCGGTGTCACCTTGAAATGGCTCCGTGAGTACCTGGAGTCCATGGAGCCCAGCACGGTGCGCCTGTGCGTGCTGGTGGACAAGGCCGAACGCCGCGAGGTGGAGGTCGAGGTGGAATACGTGGGTTTCAAGGTCCCGGACGGCTTCCTGGTGGGATACGGCCTGGACTTTGACGAGCAATACCGTTTCCTGCCTGGTATCTACGAGTTAACTCAGCACGAGGACGGCCAATAGCCATGAAGGTTCACTGCCAAGCCTGCGGCACGGATTTTCGCCTGGATGAAAGCATGGTTCCGCCGGAGGGAGCCTGGGTGCGCTGCTCGCAATGCAAAGAGGTCTTCCAGGTGCTTCCCCAGGCCCAAAAAGAGGCGCCCACCGAGGAAGGCGAGCTACAAGAGCCGCAACAGCCCGCGCCCGAGCCCTTACAAGAGGAGCCTGAGCCCCAAATCAGGCAGACTGATGCCCAGGCCCCGCAAGAGCCCCAGCCTCAGCTCCAGAAAACTGGCTCGGAAACCGAGCCCTCCCCGGACAAATCCGCCGGCTTTTGGGCCGAAGAAGCCACGGCCAGCGCCCTGGACCTCTCTCAGATGGACCGGACTGAGCAGGAAAAGGCCCGCAAACGCGCTGATTTCGGCCTGGAGCAGCGTCCGGAGACCACGGTAGGTCCACCTAGGGGCCCCTTGTTCAAGACGGTTTTCTGGCTGATTGGCGTGGTGCTCTTGGCCGCCATAACCGCCCTCGGCTCGGTGGTGGTCATGTCGCGCCTAGGGGTGGGGCATGATTTTGTGAACAAGGCCGCCCGTCTGCCGGGCATGGCCCCCTTGTTGGGCCGCTCCACCAATGGCGGCCCCCAGGCCAAACCAGCGGTAGCGGTGCGCATGAGCTTGGTGGAAGTGAAGAGCTTCAACCGCATCAATGAGACCTCGGGCCGCATATTCGTGATCCAAGGAAAAGCGGTCAACCATCATCAGCGTCCCCGCGCCTCGGTATTGGTACAGGGCACCTTGCGAGACGCCACAGGCAAGACGGTTCGCCAAGCCTCGTCCTACGCGGGTAGCGTGTTCACCCCCGAAGAGCTGCGCTTTCTTAGCCTGGGGGCCATAGAGCGCCGCCTGTCCAGCCCCCTGGCCCTGGACGGCAAGCCCTACGTGGTGGCCCCTGGCGAGCCCTTGCCCTTCATGATCGTCCTGACCAACGTGCCCGACCAGCCTCTGGAGTATACCGCCGAGGTGATTGGGTCGGAGCCTGCTAAGGAAAGGCCGGTGCTGCGCTGAATTTCATCAGACAGCGTAAGGCCCGCAAAGCCTGGTCAGTGCAACCGGCTTACATGAGCATGATTCGACGCGTAATATGGGGCATAGTCTGCAGCCTGGGCGTGGTGCTTATGGGCACCCTGGGCTACCGGTGGATGGAAGACTATACCTGGCTCGAGTCCATCTACATGACCATCATCACCGTGACCACGGTGGGCTTTGGCGAGGTGCGCCCCCTCAGTTCCGCCGGCCGCGTCTTCACCATGGTATTGATGCTCTCGGGCGTGGGAACCATCTTGTATTTGCTCACCACCATCACCCAGCTGGTGGTGGAGGGCAAACTCCGCGAAATAATGGGGAGAAGAAGCTTGGAAAGAGCCATACGCTCCTTGAAGGATCACTACATCGTCTGCGGTTACGGCCGTATCGGCGCCCTGGTCACCGAGATGGTGATCGAAGCGGGCCGCGAGGTGGTGGTCATCGACAACAGCGAGGAAGTTATTCGCCGCCTGGAGGACGAGGGCATCCACTATGTTTTGGGCTCGGCCACTGAAGACGAAAGCTTGTTGGCCGCGGGAGTGGAGAGGGCCCAGGGGCTCATCGCCACGGTCAGCTCGGACGCGGATAACGTATACATCGTGCTGACCGCCAAGGACATGCGCCCGGATATTTTCACCATCGCCAGGGCCACCGAGCCGGGCAGCGAGCGCAAGCTCAAACACGCCGGGGCCGACAAGGTGGTTAGCCCCTACTTCATCGGAGCCCGGCGAATTGCCCAGACCGTCATCCGGCCCTCGGTGGCCGACTTTATCGACCTTACCTTCCACAGCACCACCGAACAGCCCTTGCGCATGGAGGAGTTGGCCGTGGGCGCCAAAGCCGAGCTGGCCGGGGTCAGCCTAAAGGACTCGGGCATCCGTCAAACCCTGGACCTCATTGTCTTGGCTGTCAAGAAGACCGACGGTGGAATGAACTTCAACCCTCCGGCGGACACGGTGGTGGAGGTGGGCGATACCCTCATCGCCATGGGGCCGGGCAGCTCCATGAGCAAGCTGGCCAAGATATTGGGCAACTGATCCGGCTAACCGGCTATAAGAATAACCACCGCTCCGGCCACCATCAGGCCGCTGGCCATGAGATGCTGAGCCAGGCGCGCCTCCTTGAGAAATACCCCGCCATAGAGCACGGCCATGATTATACTCAGGCGCTTCACCGCCACCATGTAGGCGGCCGGGGCCAGGGACAAGGACCAGAAATGACAAACCAGCATGGAGGCCATGCATAGCCCCACCCCCAGGGCGGGCCAGGGGCGGCGCAGCCAGTTCCAGCCCAACTGTCGCCGCGCGGCCAGCACCAGCAAGATAATCAGGGCCAATCCCAGAGGATAGAGCGAGGCCATGAACCACGGGCTCGAGGCAGCCAGGGCCACCTTGCCCAGGGTGAGAGTGTAGCCGTAAAGAGCACTGACCGCCAAAGCCAACAAAGAGCCTTTTTCCTTGGTGACCGCCATGAGCGGCGCGGCCCAACCCCGGCGCGCCTGATGCAGGTTTAGGGCATAGGCTCCGGCCACCACCAAAACCACCCCGCCAAGCCCGGCAGGGCTGGGCAACTCGTTTAAAAACAGCCATCCGGTGCCGATGACGAATAATGGGGTGAAGGCCATGAAGGGCATGGTCAAAGACAGCGGCGACACCTGAATGGCCCGCAAATAGCAAAACAGGGCCGCCACTTCAGCGGGCAAAGCCAGCCCAGCGGCCCAGAAGAAAGCGGTCTTTACCGGAGGCAAGGGGGTAAGAGCCAACACCACCAGGCACACCGGGGCCAGGCCGGTTAGGCGCACCAGGATCATCTGTCCCACCGGTAGATCGCTGAAATGGCGCTTGGTGAGATAGTCGGCCGTGGCCAGGAAAAAGGCCGAGCCCAGAGCCAGCCAAAACCAGGTCATGCCCGGCGGTCGCTAATAAAGGCGTCCAGTTCGCGGCGGGTGGGCAAGGCGGTGCGCCCCCCCATGGCCGTAACACTGATGGCTGCCAGGGCGCAGGCTGTGGCCAGGGCCTGCCGTGGCCCCTGCCCTTCCAAAATGGCGTGGGCCATGCCCGCGTGAAACACATCCCCCGCCCCGGTGGTGTCCTTGGCCTGAACCGCATAGCCGGGATGGCTTACCAGCTCCCCCTGCACCAACATCTGGGCGCCTTGCGCTCCCACGGTGCGTCCGGCCCAAAGCGGCCCCATGGCGGCCATGGCGCTTAGCGCCTCCAAAGGATCATGCTTGCCGGTAAGGCGCTGGGCAAAGTCGCGCTCTCCCATGACCACGTGGCACAAGCCCACCAACTCGGCGGTGCCGTCGCGTACTTTTTCGGCGTCCAGGGTGACCACCGCCCCCGCGGCGCGGGCTATGCGGGCCGCCTCCAGGCTGGCCCCCATGAAGTGGCCATCCAGATGCAGCAAACGGCAGGACGCCAGACGCGCGCGGTCCAGGTCGCCAGGCTCCAGAGTGCAGGCATCGTCCCTGGTCCAGATGATGGTGCGCTCGCCGCCCTCTTGTTCCACTAGGATGAAAGCCTCCTGGCTCTGCACTCCCGGTTTGACCACCAGGCCATCGGTATCCACGCCAAACCGGGCCATCCGAGGCTCGGCCAGGCGCCCGGCCTGATCATCGCCCACCGCGCCGGCATAGCTCACCCGGTGCCCCAGACGGGCCAAGGCGCAGGCGGCGGTGGCCGCCTGGCCCCCGCCGGAGTTGATTATTTGGCGCATACGGATCTTGCTCCCCCGGGTGGGATAGCGGGGGACTAGGCAGAGGTGGTCCGAGGCGTTGAGCCCCAGGCAAATAGCGTCCCAAGGACGCTGCCCGGTCGCGGGCAAAGGCAAGGGCCCGCCGCCGGGCAAGGGTTCAGCCCGCATATTCCATGGGGGCCGCGCGTCCGGCTGCGCCAGCCACCGGCATACTACGTTGCTGGCCGCGCTCGGGCCTCGACGTAGCTTTGGCTACGCCTACGGCCCTCTCTTGCCAGACGCCTGGTCTTCCGGCGGCTGGCTGTGCCGGGCTTAGGTTCAAACAACTCTCGGATAAGGCTACCGCGTTTTCCATAAGGAGCGCATAAATACTAGATTAAGATATTTAATGCCGCCCAACCTCATGCAATATGCGGGCTATCCTTCCTTGGGCAGGATGCGCACCGGCACTACACCTTCCAAAGCCTCGGCAAAGTGCTTGGCATCGTTGTCATCGCCCACAATGGCCCCGTAGTGCATGGGAATGGCCAGCTTGGGGCCTATGGCCTGGGCCGCGGTCACCGCCTCGGCAGCGGTCATCACGTAGGTCCCGCTAACCGGCAACAGGGCCACGTCCACGTGCAGGTGGTCCATCTCCGGGATGTAGTCGGTGTCTCCGGCGTGGTAGATGCTCACCCCGTCCACGGTGACGATGAATCCCAGCCAGTTGTTGGCCCGGGGATGGAACTCCTTGTTCAGGTTGTAAGCGGGCACCGTCTGCACGGTTATGTCGCCCAAGGTGACCTTTTGGCCGGGCTCCAGGGCCTTGACCTTGCCCGTAAGCTTACCCGCGCTGTCGGACTCGGTGAGAATCACCGTATCCTCGCCCTGAATCTTGGCCACGTCCTCGGGCACGCAGTGATCAAAGTGATCGTGGCTCACCAGGATCAAGGAGGCCTTGGGCCCCTCGCTTATCTCGTAGGGGTCAAAGTAGATGGCGCCCTGGGGCCGGTCCAGGCGAAAGCTGTCGTGGCCCAGCCAATGCAGGTCGCCCACCACCTTGTCGATGGCGGCTTGATCGGCCATGGTTCCTCCCTTGAATATTGGGTCTTTTTATGCCTCGGCCAAAACCACCCGGTGGTTGACCAGAGACATGGATTTTATACGCCCGGCCAGGGTCTTTTGTTCGCCGTAGATGGATACCAGCCGAAGCGTTCCGTCCTCTTGAGGTTCAATAAGGTCCACGTCGGCCAGGTACAACTCTTCCTGGCCGCTTTTATTGAGCAAATAGGCTGTGGCTTCACACATTGGAAAGCATCTCCTTAAGTCGGACCTGCACTATGTGGTCCACTTGGTGGGGTAATGGCTCTCGGGCCACACTGGCCACTTCCACGTTTTCCTGGGTAAGGGGCAGGAGAAACTTACGGGCCCGGCAGGAAGCCACCGCAGCGGCAACGGCCGGGGTAATCTCGCCCATCATGGAGTTTGCCAAAACAATTCCGATGGGGCCGATGATCACATCGGCATCGCTTATGGTCACCAGGATGGCGTTCTCACCGGTGGCGCCGCGGTTGGCGCCCGCCTTCATCATCTGAGCGGTGGCAATGGCGTTGCTGCCCAGGGCCAGCACCTCCACCGTTTCGGCGTACTCTTCCTTGAGACGCCTAATGATGACGCTGCCGATGCCACCGCCCTGGCCGTCAATAACACAGATGCGCAAGCTTGCCTCCTTGTTTAAAAGAGAATACACTGATGCCCAATAGCTGACAAGCCCGAGTACGGGCGGAGGTCGGCTGGAAAAGGAGAGAATCGAGCGCATGATCCTAGCGGGGCTGGCCCTGATAATCGGAGGCTATCTTTTAGGTGCCGTTCCATTCGGACTGGTGATCAGCCGAGCCATGGGCGGACCCGACCCCCGCAAGGGAGGCTCCGGCAACATAGGAGCCACCAACGTGGCCAGGCAGGCGGGCAAGGCCGCCGGGGTGCTCACTCTTGTGTTGGACATAAGCAAGGGCCTGACTCCCGCCCTGCTGGCCGACTACTGGCTTACTCCCTGGTGGGCCGGCGCGGTGGGCCTGGCCGCCTTTGTGGGCCACTGCTGGCCGGTCTATCTCAGCTTTCGGGGTGGCAAGGGAGTGGCCACCTTTTTGGGGGTGCTTTTCGGCCTGGCTCCCTGGGCCGGGCTGGCCACCGGCCTGGTGGTTATTCTCTTGGCCGTGGTGAGCAAGCACATGTCCCTGGGCTCCATGGTGGGCTGCACCAGCTCAGTGGGCTGGCTGTGGGTAGTCGGAGCGCCGCTGGCCTTCATGGTTTCGGCCGCGCTGATGAGCCTTCTGGTTTTATACAAACACCGGGAAAATATCGTGCGGCTTAAAGCCGGGCAGGAGCACGGCTGGCGCTAATCCGGCTGTGCCAGGCAGCGTGCCGCTGCTGTCATGGGGGTGGTGCAACTAGCTTCCCCGCTCGACTCGTTCTGCCCCACTCGGCACTTTTCGGCAGCCCAACCCTTGGGCCCGGCATACGGCGTTGCCGACTTCGCTCAGGCCTCGACGTAGCTATGGCTACGACTGCGGCCCTCACTCGTCGGTCGCCTTGTCTGCCAATGGCTGGCTGTGCCGGTTGTGGGAGGGAACCACCACAGCCTGCCGCACTAGCCTAATCTATAAGCGATTCTTACGCCGGGCCTTCTTGCGCTGGGCCTTGGGCAGGCGCTTGGCAGGCCCCTTCTTTTTGGTGGTGAAATCCCAGCCCTCGTCGCCGCCCTCGCCCGCCCCGGGCACCCCCAGGGCTACCTCCAGCAAACGGCTGCCAAACTCCTCGGAGGAGATGACCACCGCGCCATGCACCCGGCAACGCCCGGCCAGCTCCCGGTCGCTGGTAACCACGGTGAGGCCGCCCCCTTCCTTGGCCGCCAAGGCGGCGATCACATCGTCGGCCGAGCGCTCGGCCCCGGAATAACGCACCGGCGTACCGGCTAGATGCTCTTTGTCTCCAGAAGGACTGATACCGCCGTCGAAAATCACCCGCACTTTGTTCTGAGGGCGTTTTTTGCGGTAGAGGCGCAGAGCCTCCATAAGGGCTTCGCGGCCTTCACCTTTGTCTGAGGCAAAGGCCAACTCGGGCACGGTGTGGATGAGGTTGTATCCGTCGATAACCAGGCGCATGGGAAAAGGCTATTCGCCGAAAAGCTCCAGCAGGCGCTCCAACTCCTTGTTGGAGGAAAAGCGGATGGTGATGACCCCCTTTTTGCCCTTGCGCTTTATCTCCACCGGAGCGCCCAGGCGGTAGCGCAGGTCCTCGGCCAGGCTGGATAAATGTACTTCTTCCTGGCTGGGGGCCTTGGGAGGGGCGGGTGCGGCGGACATCTTCTTGACCAAGGCCTCGGCGGCGCGCACCGAAAGACCCTTGGATACGATCTCGTCACGGGCGGCGCGCATGGCCGCCTCATTGTCCAGCGACAGCAGGGCCCGGGCGTGTCCGGCGGTGAGCAGCCCGGCGGCCAAGTCCTTTTGCATCTCAACCGGCAGCTTGAGCAGACGCAGGCTGTTGGCCACGGTGGAACGGTCGCGCCCTACGCCCTTGGCGATATCCTCCTGATTGAGCTGGAACTCCGCGGCCAGGCGGCGGTAGGCATGGGCCTCTTCCAGGGGGTTGAGGTCCTCGCGCTGCAGGTTTTCCAGCAAGGCCAGCAGCAGGGCCTGCTGGTCCGTAGCCTGGCGCACCACCACCGGCACGCAAATCAGCCCAGCCACTTGGCTGGCCCTGAGGCGCCTCTCCCCGGCGATGAGCTGATAGCCCTGGTCCACCGGGCGCACCACCAAGGGCTGCAGCACCCCGTGCTCGGCTATGGACTCGGCCAGGGCCTTGAGGGCGTCACCATCGAACAGCCGGCGCGGCTGATAGGGGTTGGGCTCCAGGCGTTCGATGGGCAACTCCACCACCCGCTCACCCGGGCCGGGCTCAGTGGCCAGGCCTCCGCCGGGATAATCATCATCGCCCAACAGGGCGGCCAGGCCTCTGCCCAGAGCCGGAACTTTGCGCCTTAGCGGCTTTTTTTTGTCCGTGGTCTTCTCGCTCATGCCGCCTGACCCTCCTGTGGCGTTCCGGAGTTGCTCCGGGGTCCGTTCATGACTTCCTGGGCCAAGGCCAGATAGCTCTGGGAACCGGCGCAACGGGGGTCATAGAAGATCACCGGCAGGCCGTGGCTGGGCGCCTCGGAAAGCCGCACGTTGCGCGGTACTACCGTATCGTAAACCATACCCTTGAAATGGCCCCGCACATCCTCGGCCACTTGGTGGGAAAGATTGTTGCGCTGGTCGAACATGGTCAAAAGGATGCCCTCGATCTGAAGCCCCACGTTCAGGGTGCGGCGCACCCTGGCAATGGTGTGCAACAGTTGGGTGAGCCCCTCCAAAGCATAATATTCGGTTTGCAAGGGTATGAGCACCCCATTGCAGGCGGTGAGGGCGTTTAGGGTCAGCAAACCCAGCGAAGGGGGACAATCCAGCAGTATATAGCGATAGCTTGAGGTTAGGGATGCCAAAGCATCAGCCAAAAGGCGCTCGCGCCCCGGAGAACCGGCCAGTTCCACTTCCGCGCCGAACAGGTTGACGTCCGAACCCAGAATGTGCAGATTTTCCAGGGAAGTGGGGCTCACCGCCTCCGTGGCCTGAACCTGACCGATCATGAGGTGATACAGAGTGGGACTTCCGGGCTCAAGCGCGACCCCCAGGCCGCTGGTGGCGTTTCCCTGGGGGTCGCAATCAACCAAGAGAGTGGATTGCCCGGCGGTCGCCAGGCACGCGGCCAAGTTGACCGCGGTGGTGGTTTTGCCCACCCCACCCTTCTGGTTGGCTATGGTTATGATTCGGCCCATGCCTTACAACTTAGCCGGGCCAGGCCGGCTCTAGCAAGCCCCAAAGGGCGGTTTAGCGCCGTTTGCCCTTGCCCCGTTTCTTTTTCTTGCCCTTCTTTTGCCGGGCGGCCCCGGCGGCCTTGCCGGAGCTGACTTGGGCGGGAGCCGGCTGTGCCTCCACTGGGGCCTGACGCGCCGGGGCGGCCTTGGCCGGTTCGGAGCGCCTGATGGCCATGGGCTTGCCTTCGGGCAGCAGCAACAGCACCGGGCTGGCCACGAAAACCGAAGAGTAGGTGCCCACCACCACACCCACCAACAGGGCCAGAGCAAAGTCCTCGATAACCCCGCCGCCCAAGATGTACAGGCACAGCAGCACGATCAAGGTAGTGCCTGATGTCAGGATGGTGCGGCTCAAGGTCTGGTTGATGGAGGAGTTGATGGTCACGTCCAAGGCCTGCTTACCGGATTTCTTGAGGTTCTCGCGGATGCGGTCATAGACGATGATGGTGTCGTTGAGCGAGTAACCGATGATGGTCAGCAGGGCTGCCACGGTGGCCAGGGTGAACTCCTTGTCCAACAGGCTGAACACGCCCACGGTGATGACCACGTCGTGGATCAGGGCCACGATGGCACCCAGGGCGTAGCGTAGCTTTAAGAGCCAGCAGGCACCCACCGTCACCACAAGGGCGGTGACGATCAACCCAACCATGCCCGCGCCTTCTTCACCGCCCATGGCACTGATCAGAGCCTGCACCAGCAGGGTGGCTCCCACCAGCACTCCGGCCATGACCGCGGCCAAACCCCACTTCTGCTCAAAGCGTCCGGAGATGTACACCGCGATCATGACGATGGCATAGAAGATGGCCAACAGGGCCTTCTCTCGAAGGTCCTTACCCACCTTGGGGCCCACCATCTCCACCCGGCGCACCTCCACCTTGCCTTGGCCATAGCTCTTGGTCAGGGTTTGGCGCACCCGGTCGCTAAGGCCCTGAAGCTTCAGGTCCTTCTTTTCGTTGCGGATGAGGAACTCATTGTTATTTTTGTCGCCGAAACCCTGCACCAGGGACTGATCCATGCCCAGGGGCGCCAGGGCCTTTTTGATGGCCGTGGCGTCGGTGGGCTCGTCGAAGCGCACCTGCACCAGGATGCCGCCGGCAAAGTCGATGCCGTAGTTGGGGCCGCCGTGGATGAAAAGGCTGGCGATAGTCATCAAGATCAGCAGACCGCTGATGATGAAGGCCTTACCTCGGTTGCCAACAAAATTAAGATTTACGTTCGGCTTGATAAATTCCATGGGTGCTCCACCCTAGATCAGCAGCCGCCGGGGCCTGAACTGGTGCAGGTAAAGGTCAAACAGCAACCTGGTGAAGGTGATGGCCGTGAACAACGACGAGGCGATACCAATGGACAGGGTCACCGCAAATCCCCGGATGGCCCCGGTTCCGAACTGGAACAACACCAGGGCCGCGATCAGGGTAGTGATGTTGGCGTCCAAAATGGTCAAGGTGGCCTTGCCGTAACCAGCCTCCACCGCCGCAAAGGGCGTCTTGCCCATTCTGGTCTCCTCGCGCACCCTCTCGAAGATCAGCACGTTGGCGTCCACCGCCATGCCGATGGTCAAGATAATGCCCGCTATACCCGGCAGGGTCAGGGTCGCCTGGAAGGCGGCCAGGGCGCCGGTGATGATCACCAGGTTGAGCAGAAGGGCCAAGTTGGCGAACACTCCGGCCAGGCGATAGTAGAGCAGAATAAAGACCACCACCAGGCAGAAGCCGACCACCATGGACAACAGGCCCTGGTTAATGGAGTCCTGACCAAGGCTGGGGCCCACAGTGCGCTCTTCCAATATCTTCACCGGAGCGGGCAGAGCGCCCGAACGCAGCACCACGGCCAGGTCCCGGGCTTCTTCCATGGTGAAGTCGCCGGTGATGCGGGCCTCGCCGCCGGTGATGGGCTCCTGGATAACCGGAGCCGATTGCACCTTGCCGTCAAGAATGATGGCCAAACGCTTTTTCACGTTGCGAGTAGTCAGATCGGCGAACTGGCGGGCTCCGGCGCTGTCAAAGGCCACCGAAACGTAGGGCTGATTGTACTGGGAGTCCATCTGCACCCTGGCGTCGGTAATGGTGGCCCCGGTCATGGCCACCCGCCGGTGCACCACCACGGGCTCTTTGTCCACCCGGCCGCTGACATGGTCGCGGCGATACATGGTGAGAACCTCGTCGCCCGGCGGCAAGGTGGCCTTGGTCACCGCGGCCGGATTCACCGAGTCGTCGACCAGCTTAAACTCCAACTGGGCGGTCTTGCCGATGAGAGCCACCGCTCGCTGAGGGTCCTTGACGCCCGGAAGCTGAACCAGGATACGCCCGTCAGACTGGGGCAGGATCTCCGGCTCGCTCACACCGAACTGGTCCACCCGGTTGCGGATGGTTTCCAGGGCCTGGGTAGAGGCCTGCTCGGCGATGTGCTTGGCCGCCTTGGAAGTAAGCTGCAAGACCATCTGGATCTTGCCGTCCTCCAAGGTGCGGCTGGAGGCCACATTGTAGTCGGGGTATTCCTGCTTTACCAGGTCCTCCAGCTTGGCCCGGTCGTTGTTGTGCAAAAGCACTAGGCTGATGGTGTTGTCTTTACCGGCTTGGGGGCGGATGGCGCGAATGTTGTCTTCGCGGATTTTGCGCTGCAGCTCTTGGCTGGTGCGCTCCACCGAGGCGGACACCGCTTTTTGGGTCTCCACCTCCAGAATCAAATGCATGCCCCCCTGCAGGTCCAAGCCCAAGCGAATCCGGTCACTGGGCAAGGTGTTGGTCCACCAGGAAGGCAGATTACCGCTTCCCAAGGTGGGCACCAGGTACAGCAGGGCCAGAATTATGACCGCAGCCACCAGGGTTGACTTCAAAAAGAAGTTCTTAGGCAAGGTGAACTCCTAACGCAGCATAACCCATCCCGGCCCCGAAGGGCCTGGGATGAGCGAGACAAATTCCAGCTTGCAGCTACTTCTTTGGCGCGGGAGCGGGCGGAGCGCCGGTGGCGCCGACCACGCCGGCAATGTGTCCCCGGCTGACCTTGATGCGAACCTGGGGAGCGATCTCCAAAGTCAGGGTCTGATCGTCCAGACCGGTGACGCGGCCGTAAATGCCGCCGTTGGTCAGAATCTTGTCGCCCTTTTTGATGGCGCCCAACATGGCCTTGTGGGCCTTGGCTTTTTTCTGCTGGGGCCTGATGAGCAGAAAGTAGAAAATCACGAACATAAGCACGAGCATGGGGATGGGGCCGGAAAGTAGTCCGCCCAAGCCGCCGGCTCCTTCGCCGCCGCCGCCTTGCTGCCCGGCGCCCATGGCCCAGGCGGTGCTCGTGGTCAACCAATCTAACATCGTATCCTCCCTAGGTTAACGCCGCCCGCTCTTGGCCCGGGGGCTCCAGCCCCTCAAGCACCTGGCGAGCATAAGTCTCGTATCTGTTTTCGGCGATGGCTTGGCGCAGCCCAGCCATCAACTGAAGAATGTAGTGCAAGTTGTGCACGGTATTCAAGCGATAAGCCAACAACTCCTTGGCCATTATCAAATGACGCAGGTAAGCCCGGCTGTAATGGCGGCAGGTAGGGCACTCACAGCCCTCCTCCACCGGAGCGGGATCGTCCTTGAACCGGCTGTTGCGCAGGTTCAACCTTCCCTTGGAGGTCAGCAGGGTTCCGTTGCGGGCCATGCGGGTGGGGAGCACGCAATCAAACATGTCCACTCCCAAGCCCACACAGCGCACCAAATCGGCCGGTTCGCCCACTCCCATGAGGTAAACCGGTTTGTCCGCCGGCAACTGGGGCACGGTGGTGTCGATGACCTCCATCATCCGGGGCTTGGGTTCGCCCACACTGAGCCCACCCAATGCATACCCGTCCAAATCAAGGCCGGTAAGCAGCTCCACACTGCGGGCTCGCAGGTCACTATACACCCCACCCTGCACTATTCCCAGCAACGCGCCTCCTTTATCGGTGCGCGCGGCCAGGGCGCGGGCCGCCCAGCGGGCGTCGCGCTCCAGGGACTGAGCCAAATACTCCCTGGAAGAGCCTGCTGGGGGGCATTCGTCCAGGACCATCATAAGGTCCGAGCCCAGCATCTCCTGGGCCTGGATCACCGACTCCGGGGTCATGCGCAGCAATTGGCCGTCCAGATGGGAGCGGAAGCTGGCCCCCTCCTCGTCCAAGCTACGCAGGCCGCTCAGGGAAAACACCTGATATCCCCCGCTATCGGTGAGGATAGAGCCGGGCCAGTTCATAAAGCCGTGCAGTCCGCCCAGCTTGGCCACGGTTTCCACCCCCGGCCGAAGCATGAGGTGGTAGGTGTTGCCCAGGATTATCTGGGCCCCCAGGCCGGAGACCTCCTCGGGCAGCAGGCCCTTGACCGTGCCCTGGGTGCCCACGGGCATAAAGGCCGGGGTGTCCACCACTCCCCGGCGGGTATGCAGGCGCCCGGTGCGAGCCCTTCCGCTGGTGGCGGATATTTCAAAACTCAAACGCGCCATCAGATTATCAACATGGCGTCGCCGAAGCTGTAAAAACGATACTCCCGCCGCATGGCCTCCTGGTAGGCGGCCAATATCCTCTCGCGCCCGGCCAAGGCGGCCACCAGCATGAGCAAGGTGGTGCGGGGCAAATGGAAATTGGTAATCAGACCGTCGGCCACCCGGAAGCCGTGCCCCGGAGCAATAAGCAGGTCGCACCAGCCCGCACTGGGCTGAGGCACACCGCCGGGCCCGGGGCGCCACTCCAGGGAACGCAGGCTGGTGGTGCCCACGGCTATGACCCGGCCTCCCCGCTTTTTGGCTTCAGCCACGGCCAAGGCTGCCTCTGGGGAGACTTCCACCCATTCGGAATGCAGCCGCCCCGCGGCCAGTTGGGCCGGGTCGGGCTCGGCAAAGGTGCCGTAGCCCACGTGCAGGGTCAAACGGGTGTGCTCCACCCCCCGGCGGGTCAAGGCGGCCAAAAGCTCGCGGCTAAGGTGCAAACCAGCCGTGGGTGCGGCCACCGCGCCGGGTTGGGAAGCGTAGACCGTCTGGTAGCGGGAGGCGTCGGTGGCGTCAGGCCCCTGGGGCCGCTTTATATATGGCGGCAAGGGAGTGGCTCCCCGCGCAGCGGCCATGTCCAGGGCTGAAGCGGGAAACTCCACCAGGGCCTGGCCCCTTTCGCCCCGCTCCAACACCCTAAGCCGGGCCTCAGGCTCGCCGGCCAAACGCAAACTCAGCCCCGCCTGCAGAGGCTTGTGGGAACGCAGCAGGCACTGGTGCACCTCGCGGCCGTCTTCCAGGCGTTGGTGGGGTTGGGCTGGAGACAGCAGCAGGACCTCAACCCGCCCGCCGGTGGGCTTGGTGGCAAAAAGGCGCGCCGGCACCACCCCGGTGTCATTGAGCACCAAGAGGTCGCCGGGCCTTAACAAGCGAGTGAGGTCCGCCACCTTGTGATGGCCCATCCCCCCCTGATAACGGGGTAGGTGCAGCAGCCGGGCCTGCACCCGCCGCCGGGCCGGCTTTTGGGCTATGAGCTCTGAAGGCAGCTCATAATCATAGGCGGCCAGAAGGTCCTGGGAGCCGGTATTGTGGGCGATGGTCTCTGCCATGAATCCCGCTTTTGGGTCCCGCAGGGGATTTACCGTAAATAGTCCGGGCATATTAACCGGTTAGCCGCATTATCCCCACAAAGGGATTAATACGGTCGAACTATGCATATTACGGTGAGCACCCCGGCTTGTCAAGCAGGGCCAGACGCCACAACTGCTTTAATCCAAAGCACTTGAGGGTTTTTGCTTGACAGAAACGGCCTTGGCAAACAACCATAGGCAGGTGCTATCAACAAGTGCGGTTATTATTACCAAACGCCCAGCCGGGCGCTCGTATAACCCTAGCCGGAGTGGGCATATGGCCATTTACGTTAAGTGCAAAACCGAAGACTGCGACAATGAAATCCTGGCGCCGGAATACGCTCAGGTTCCCTTTGATAAACTGGAAGACGCGCTGCACAAGAAAAACTACTACCTGTGTCCTAAATGCGGCGTGGTCAATCCTTATCTCCAGGAAGACCACTTCGAAAAATAGACCGCAGGCTTAAAGAATTGGGGCGGGCCAAAGCGGCTCGCCCTGTTTTTTTGCCTGGTCTCAGGAGCGCCTGCGGTCAACGTTGCCTATGGAGCGGATGCCCATAAGCACCAGGAATCGCAAAAACTCGATAAACAACAGGCCCACCACTATCAACGCAGTGACCGAGAGAATGCGGGGCAGGAAGTTATCCCAGCTCCACTCGTGGCCCGAAAAAACCCCTTCATCCTCGAACAGCCAGCCCAGGATGCCCGAGGCCCCGCCCGAAGGTGACCGGGCACCTGGCCCCTTGAGCAAACCCACCGCGGATTGCTCACGCACATAGCCGGGAAAAAGCAGCTTGAGCATCAAGGGAATACCCGGTCCAGGAAGCTGGCGGTAAATGCGGCTCTTTTCCTCAGCCTCGGCGACCTGCAAATGGCGGTGAAGGGCCCGGCTGTAAAGCAGGTACATCTGCGCCGACAACAGCGGCAGCACCGTGGTGGTGTTGTGCCCAAAGGCCTCTACCTCCACCAAATGCTCGTCGCGAATCATCTCATCGGTCAGATAGGGGATGATTTCGGTCTGGCGGTAAATGCGCCACCCCATGCCCTTTTCAGGCGGATGGTCGGAAAAATCGTTCAGGCGCGTGGCCACATCCTTGAGGTCATCGTTGTAAAGGTGCTGGGCGCTGTACACAAAGGAGTGGGCGGTGGGAGCAGCCGCTCCGAGCACCACAACCACCACTAAGATTGCCAAGCCCAAGCGGGATATCAATTGCCTACTCCCCAAAAGGAATTCACGCGGACCGAGCGATCATTCCAGTAAATAATATAGCACCAGCTCAAAGCAAATACCAAGAATCGCTCTCGGAGTTAAGCTCCTACCCTTGCTTGACAGCCGGGCTCCCATGGCATAGCGTGCCCCCATATGCCAAGTTCGCCTGGAGGCCCTTATGGCACAAATGGTCAGGGATTTCGACTGGCGCCGGCCGGGAACTTTTTTGCCGGTGGCCATGGCTGCATCCTTCAAGACCAAGACCTTTTTCAGCCAAATGGACAACCGGGGCGACCTGATTGCCCCGCTTATGTTCCTGGCGTGGGTCCACCTGCTTGGCTCCCTGGCCGCGCTCATCGCCGGGTTCCCCATAACCGCCGTGGCCTGGGGTTTCATCACCCGCCTGGTGGTGGACCTCATCTTCATCGGCCTGGTCTACACCATTGGCCACCACATAATGCGCAACCCTCTGAATGCAGGGGGGTTTTTGCGCGTGGTCTGCTATTGTCTCGGGATCAAGATCGTTGCGGTGATTCTGCCTTTTTTAGCAGGCTACCAGGACGCCCTGATGGTGTTGGTTTATGTGTATTTTTTCGTGACTCTGTACTTTGGGCTTCGCGCGGCCGCGGGGTTCACTTTCCTGCAGTCCGCCACCTGCGTGCTGCTTTCGGTGGTGGGCATGGTGCTGCTGATGAGCCTTATCAGCAGCTTCACGGTGAGCGTGCCGATCCAGGGACCGGCCGGGGCCTCGGCGCCGGGACTCGGGCAACCCAAGTAGCGGCCTTCATCGCCACAGTATAAAATCAGACAAATTGGCGTCTTCTTAGAGGGAGTGGATCTTGGGAAAAGCCAGGGGGCTGAAATGGGCGGTTACCGGGGTGGTGATTGTGGCCTTGGCAGGGGGGCTGTGGGCCTGGTGGCCCGACGGCGATCAGAAGCGGCAGATTCAAGGCAAGGACTTTCAGGTTAAGCGCGGCACCATCCGGCGCATGGTGGTTTCCACCGGCACGGTGAAACCCCAGGTGGGGGCTGAAGTCAAGGTGGGCGCCCGGGTGAGCGGCCGGGTGGAAAAGCTTTTGGTCAGCATCGGTCAGAAGGTCCAGGCGGGCCAGGTGGTGGCCGTAATCGAGCACCGCGACCTGGAGGCCAAGCTAAGCCAGGCCCAGGCCGAGCTGAATGCGGATAAAGCCCGTCTGCAAAGGATAAAGACCACCGGACCCAAAGAGATCGCTCGAGCCGAGTTCGAGCTGGCCGAAGCCAAAGCCACCCTGGACTTATCGTCCCTGGATTTCCAACGTCAGGAAAAAATGCGCACCAGCGATCTGGTGGCTCAGGATGCCCTGGACCGGGCCCGGGAGAAACACCTGGTGGCCCAGGCCCGCCTCAACGCGGCCAAAGCCAAGCTCAACCAGGCTCAGCACAGCTATCAACAAGACCTCAAGGTGGCCGAGGCCGACTTGGCCGCCTCCCAGGCCCGCCTGGTCACCGCCCAGGTCAACCTAAACTACGCCACCATTCGGGCTCCCATAACCGGCGTGGTGTCCAGCGTATCCACCCAGGAGGGCGAGACCGTGGCGGCCAGCCTGAGCGCCCCCACCTTTATCAACATCGTGGACCTGTCCCGTTTGCAGGTCGACGACTTTGTGGACGAGACCGACATCGGAATGGTCAAGGTGGACCAGAAAGCCTTTTTCACGGTGGACGCCTATCCGCACAAAAAGTTCATGGGTGTGGTGGAGTCCATCCAACCCTCGGCCAACATCGTGGACGATGTGGTCTACTACCCGGTGACCATAAAAATACTGGGCGATTACCAAGACCAGCTAAAGCCGGAGATGACCGCCACGGTGAGCATCATCACCGGGGTGCGGCGCGACGTGCTCATCGTGCCGGCTCCGGCCATCCGGCGCAAAGGCGGCAAGAGCATGGTCCATGTACGCCGGGACGGCCAGGTCAGCCTACAGCCGGTGCAGGTGGGCTGGACCGAGGATTCATGGGCGGAAATCACCGAGGGTCTTGAGCAAGGCCAGACTTTGATCGTCCCCATGAATACCCCCATGGCCGCCTCGCGATCAGGCGGGAGGCACTGAGGCCTACCTTGATCAAGCTAAAAGGCATCACCAAGACCTACTACCGGGGCAAGGTGGACACCCCCGCCCTTTTGGGCATAGACCTGCACGTGCGCGCCGGTGAGTTCCTGGCCATCATGGGCCCCTCGGGATCGGGCAAATCCACCCTGTTGCACATCTTGGGCCTTTTGGACCGCCCCAGCGACGGCTCCTACCGCCTGGACGGCACGGAGGTCTCCTCTCTGAGTGACGACGAGCTGGCCCGCCTGCGCAACGACAAGCTGGGCTTCGTGTTCCAATCCTTTCATCTTTTGCCCAAATCCACCGCCCTGGACAACGTGCTCTTGCCCTTCACCTATGCCGGGCAATTTCCCGCCGACGCCCGGGAGCGGGCCAAACGGGCCCTGGCCCGGGTGGGCCTGGAGCCCCGCCTGCACCACCGCCCCGGCGAGATGAGCGGCGGCGAGTGTCAGCGGGTGGCCATCGCCCGGGCGCTGGTCAACGACCCTGAGGTGATCTTTGCCGACGAACCCACCGGCAACCTGGACCAACGCTCATCCTTGGAAATCATATCCATCCTGCAGGAGCTGCATGCCGAAGGGCGCACCATCGTTTTGGTCACCCACGACGCGGCAGTGGGCTGCATGTGCAACCGTGTGCTGCGGGTGGTCTACGGCAAGGTGCAAAGCGATGAGCTGGTGCCCGCGCCCACCCAGGCTGCCCAGCAATTGCAAGCCCTGCCCGAGACCGCCAAGTGAACCTGGCCTGGCGCCTGCTCAGGGCTGCGGTCGGCTCCCTGTGGGCCTTCCGCTCCTATTCTGCCTTGATGATGATCGGCCTGATCATCGGCATCGCCTCGCTCACCGTAATTCACCAGATCGGACAAGGAGCCCAAAGGGAGGTTTCGGCCAGAATGGCTTCCATGGGCTTTGGGGCCGACGCCTTTTACATCTCTCCCGGCGGGGGCCGCTTGGGGGTGCGCCACGGCATGAAACGCACCATGACCTTGACCCCCCAAGACGCGGCGGCCATCTCCCGGGTGGAAGGCGTGGCCCAGGTGGTGCCCCATAAAAATATTTCCCGCACCCAGGTGGCCGCCGGGGGCAACAACACCATCACCCGGGTCCGGGGAACCCCGCCCAGCTGGGCCGCGGCCCGCAACTGGCCCATACTCTATGGCCGCTTCATCACCGCAAACGACATTAGACAAAACACCAGGGTGGCGGTGCTGGGCACCACGGTGATGGGCGAGCTTTTCGGCGACACCAATCCCTTGGGCAAACGCATCAGGGTGGGACGCACCCCTTTTGTTGTGGTGGGGGTGTTGGAGTCCAAGGGCTCCAGCGGCTGGAACGATCGCGACGACATGGTGGTGATCCCCATGTCCACGGCACTCAACCGCCTGAGCCGCAACGACAAGATCAGCGGTATGCGTGTGCACATGACCGATACCTCCCAGGCGGCGCGAATCAAAGCCGAAGTAACCGCCCTGTTGCGTGAGAGGCATTCCCTGGGGGCGGGAGTGCCCGACGATTTCCTCATCATCACCCCCGAGGAGCTCATGAAGCTCTATACCCGCCAGAGCCGCTCCCTGGTGGCCATGCTCACCTTTGTCGGCGCGGTGAGCCTTTTCGTCTCCGGGGTGGTGATCATGAACATCATGCTGGTGGCGGTGAGCGAGCGGGCCTATGAGATCGGAGTGCGCCGGGCGGTGGGGGCCAGGCGGCGCGACATCCTCTACCAGATATTTATGGAGTCGCTCATAGTGGCGGCGATCGGCGGGTTATGCGGTTTGCTCGTAGGCCAACTGCTCTCTTACCTGGCCACCTGGCTGCTGGCCATCCCCACCGCCTTCAGCCCCACCGGCTTTTTGTGGGCTCTGGGTTTCAGCGCGGGAGTGGGCCTGTTGTTCGGAGTGGCCCCAGCTAAAAAGGCGGCCGATCTCAACCCGGTGGAGGCTCTCCGATGAACCCGGGGCGCTCCCGCCGCCTCATGGCCGCCGCCTGGGAAGGGCTGTGGGGGCACCGGTTGCGCGCGGCCTTGGCCGCCGGGGGCCTGTTGGTGGGAGTTGCCGCGGTGGTGGTCATGGTAGCCGTGGGCCAGGGTACGCGCAACCAAGTCCTGGAGCGCATAACCGCCCTGGGCACCAACATCGTTTGGGTGCACGCGGCCAAACGCTCCTTTAGCGGAACGCGGGGCCGCACCACCAGCGAGGTAGTTGCCTTGCAGCCCGCCGACGCCGAGGCCATGGCGCGCCTGGAAGGAGCCGAGACCGCCTCGGCCCTGGATACGCGCCTGTTGCGCATATCCGGACCGGAAGGCACCACCGACTCCCGGGTGATATCCGCCCTGCCCAATATTTTCGCCTTGGAGGGCCAGGGCTTGCGCGAAGGCCGCTATTTCACCGCCAAGGAGAATCGGGCACGTAAACGGGTGGCGGTTATCGGTCCGACCCTGCGTAAGCATTTATCCGGAGACATCTCTCTGGTGGGGCGGACCATAGAGGTGAAAAAGCAACCCTTCCTGGTGGTGGGAGAGCTGCTGCCCAAAGGGGTGGACGCCAATGGCAATGACCTGGACGACCGCCTCTACGTGCCGCTAAAGACCGGTCAGTCGCGCCTCATGGGCGGCAGGCGCCACGTGGGCCTGCTGGTGGCCAGAGCCGAAAGCGAGGCAACCATGGAAACCCTGGTGCGGGAGATTACCCGGCTGTTGCGCCAGCGGCACAACCTGCGCCCCGGTCAGCCCGATGATTTCTCGCTTTTCACCCAAACGGAAATCATCAAGCGAAGGGAGGAGTCCAACCGCCTTTTTTCGGCCACCACAACCGGGGTGGCGGCGGTAAGCCTGCTGGTGGCCGGGGTGGGAATCATGGCCGTGCTGCTCATATCGGTAAAGGAGCGCACCACCGAGATCGGGCTGCGCCGGGCGGTGGGGGCCAGGCGGCGTGACATTCTCTGGCAGTTCTTGGCCGAAGCCATAATTCTCGGCCTGGCCGGAGGCGGCGGGGGAGCTTTGCTGGGCTTGGCCGTTGCGGTGGCGGTGCGCCTTTTTGGTCCCCTGGAGTTCGCCCTGCCCGTGGGCCCGGCCCTGGGCGCGGGCTTTTTGGGCCTGGCCATATCCATGGTCTTTGGCTTGGCCCCGGCGCGGCGGGCGGCGGGCCTCACCCCGGTGGACGCCCTCAGAGACTAGCCCCCTTCCCTCAAAAGCAACAAGGCCATTCGCAACCGCGAACAGCCTCATTAGCCTTAGGCAGCCGGTGGCACCGCCTCCATAAGCAGCTATTTAAAAAGCAGTAGGCCGACCAGGGGCGCATCCTTGCGGCACAGCCAGGAAGCGCCAGGCAAGGCGTTCGGCAAGCGAAAGCCGGAGGCGCAGTTTAAGCTACATCGAGGCTTGAGCGCCGCCGCCAACGCAGCATAGCGCCGCTTGGCGAAGCCGCACTAGCCTCCAAACTCGCTGCCGCAATAGGGGCAGTACTTAAAACCGGTATCATGAAGCACCTCGCCGCAGGCGCTGCAGCGGGTGATCATCTCGTTGGCGCAAAAGGGGCAGTACAAGAAGCAGCCGCACTGATCGCGCACTTCCATAGGCAGATCCTGCCACTGGTCCTGGCAATCGGTTTCCTGGCAGACCTTTTCCTTGCGGGCCAAATCGGACATGTTTATTCTCCCGTTCCCTCTTGGGGAACTCGGTTGGTAAGGTCCCTGAGCAACTCGATGGAGGCCAAGGCATCGGCCTCTTCCACCTTGTGCAGCGCAAAGCCGGCGTGGGTGATCACATAATCGCCCAACTGCAAATCAGGCACCATCAGGGTGGACACGCGGCGCTCTACCCCGCCCACCTCCACGGTGGCCATGTCCTCGCCCAGCTCAATGATCTTGGCGGGTATGGCTAAACACATCGGTCACCTCGCGGGGTTGCACGGCTGGTTGGGCCGGAGAGCCCAGCCGCTCCAGTTCCTTGAGCACCTGGTCCATGAGGGGCTCCACCGCCTGCTCCACCTGGGGGGTCAATTCCAGGCCGTAATTGTCGATGTCGCCGAACTCCACTCCTATGACCACCACCTCTGGCGGATCGCCCAACAGGGGTAGCATGGCCATGGTTTCCATTAGGTCGATCTGGTGCAGGCTGTCCTTGTATTGGATGTGCTCGGGCCTGGCGTCCCAGGGAAAGCGGTAAACCGTGCCGGGCGCCTCGCCGCCGCGCACCGCGTCCACCACTATCACCCGCCGGGCCTCCATCATTCGCCCGGCCAGGGACAGGCCCAGCACCCCTCCGTCCATTACCTTGACGTTGGGCGGAAAATCATAGCGGGCCATCAGCTCATGAGCCACCCGCACTCCCACGCCTTCGTCGGTGAGCAATACGTTGCCCACGCCCAGAATCAGGATCTTTTGTGTCTCGGCCTGGTTCATGTTGGCCTCGAGTATAGCAGAAAGGCAACGGGGCGGCGAGAATCCCGCCGCCCCGTTGATTGGGGTTAGGTGCTTAACAAACCTTGAATTTGCGCACTTCGTTGGTATCCGGGTCAATGACGTGCACGCCGCAGGCAATGCAGGGGTCAAACGAGTGCACGGTGCGGATGATCTCCAGGGGAGCCTTGGGATCGGCGATGGGCGTGCCGATCAGGGCCTCTTCCACCGGCCCCACCTGGCCCTTGGCGTCGCGCGGCCCCAGGTTCCAGGTGGAAGGCACCACCAACTGGTAGTTGGCGATTTTGTTTTCCTTGTCCTGGTGGATCCAGTGGCCCAGGGCGCCGCGAGGCACGTCGATAAGGCCGTAGCCCATGGCCTCTCCCGGCCATTTCCACTGGGCTGCGGTCTCCAGCTTGCCCGCCTTGATCAGGCCGATGGCCTCGGTGACCCAGGCGGCCATCTCGTCGGCGATCACCTTGGTCTCGATGGCCCTGGCCGCAGTACGCCCCAGGGTGCTGAACAGGGCGTTGGCCGGCACGTTGAGGTGCTGGAGCGCCGCGGAGACCAAAGCCACGGTGGGCTTGTGGCCCCGGGCAAAGGCGGCCAACACCTGGGCCAAGGGGCCCACTTCCATGGGCCTGCCGTCGTAGCGAGGGGCCTTGAACCAGGAGTACTTGCCCTCGTAGTCAAAGCGGGCGTCGTCCAGCGGCTGGGTCACGCCCTTGGACGGAGGCAAGGCCGGCCCGTTCTTGTACCAGGCCCTGGTCACCTCCTCGGTTATCATGTCGGGATTCACGTCGGCGATCTTACCCAAAGCGCGGTCCATGATCACGCCGCCGGGCAGGAACATCTTTTCATCCATGTAGCGGCCCGAGTTTTGCGGGAAGTTGCCATAGGCCAGGAAGTTGGTGCATCCGCCGATGTTGCGCGCGCCCCAGTCCTTGTAGAAGCTGGCCACGGCCAGCACGTCGGGTATGTAGACGTTGTCGATAAACGCCTGCATTTCCTTGAGATAGTAAAGGAACTCGGCCAGGCGGTCCACGTCGAGCATATCCTTCACACAGGTCACACCGCCGGTGCAGTAGCTCTGGATGTGGGGGTTCTTGCCGCCGAACAGGGCCATCATTCGAGCAGCCTTGACCTGTAACCGAAGCAGCATAAGGTAGTGAGACACAGCCAACAGGTTGGCCTCCGGGGGCAGACGGAAGTCCGGGTGCCCCCAATAGCCGTTGGCAAACGGCCCCAACTGACCGCTGGCAACGAAGGTCTTGAGCTTGTCCTGCACCGCCTTAAAATCAGAGGCGCCGCTATTGGGATAATCCCCCAGCTGACCGGCCAACACGGCTGTTTTCTTGGGATCGGCCTTGAGGGCGCTGACCACGTCCACCCAGTCCAGAGCGCTCAGTACGTAGAAATGCACCGTGTGGTCGTGCAGGAACTGGGCTCCGTGCACCAGGTTGCGGCAGATCCGGGCCAAGGGAGGGATTTTGACCCGAACCGCGTCATCCAGGGCGCGGATAGAGGCCAGGGCGTGCACCTCGGTGCACACGCCGCAGGCGCGTTGGGTGATCCACGGCGCGTCGCGCGGATCGCGGCCCTGCAGGATTATCTCCAGGCCGCGAAAGAGCTGGGCCGAAGACCAAGCGTTGGTTACCTTACCGCCTTCAATTTCCACATCGATACGCAGGTGTCCCTCGATGCGGGTAATCGGATCGATGGTGTATTTTGCCATCTGAATCGTCCTCCTTCATGGAGCGAGGTTTTCTTTACCTAAACCTTCCATCGGCCCGGCTTAGATAGGCTCATAGAAGGGGGACTGCTCGTCCCAGAACTGCGGCTCGGAACACCCGATGCAGGGGTGCCCTGCCCCAATGGGCCAGTTGGTGCCGTCGTTGAACTTGACGATGGGACAGTTGTTGTAGGTGTTGGGGCCCTTGCAACCCATTTCGGCCAGGCAGTAGCCCTTCATGGCTCCCTTGTCGCCGAACTTCTGCACGAACTCGCCGTTCTCGTAGTGGGAGCGGCGCGGGCACTTTTCATGAATGGTGTAGCCATAGGCGAAAATGGGCCGCCCATAGTCATCCAGGGCGGGCAGCTTGCCCAAAAGCAGGAAGTGCACCACCGTGGAGACCATGTTCACCGCGTTGGGCGGACAGCCGCTGATATTCACCGTCTTGGTGCCGGTGGCCTTGCCCACGCTCATGGTCTTGGTGGGGTTGGGCGCGGCGGCCTGAACCCCGCCGAAACAGGCGCAGTTTCCCACGCAAATGGTGGCCATGGCATGCTTGGTGGCCTTCTTGGCGATATCCAGCATGGTGTGGCCCCCCACCCTGCCGTAGATGCCGTCGTTTTTCGTGGGGACGCCCCCCTCGCAAACCAGGATGTACTTGCCGTCGTACTCCTTCATGGCATCGGTAAGGGACTTTTCGGCGTTGTGACCCGAGGGCGCCATGATGGTCTCATGGTAGGCCACGTTGAGCACATCCAGCACGATCTGGTCGATCCAAGGGTAGGTGCTGCGAATGAAGGCCTCGGTGCAACCGGTGCACTCGGCGAAGTGCAGCCAGATTACCGTCGGGCGCTTCTTGATGGCCATGGCCTCGGCCACCTTGGGCACCATGCTGGGCGCCAAACCCAGCACCGAGGTAACCACTGTGGCGTATTTTATGAAATCACGCCGGCTTACCCCCTTGGCATCAATTTTTTCCAGAACCTCTGCCTTTATCTCCATTACCCTTTCCCTCCTTGTCCCCCCACCCTTGCGGTACGGAGAAACAGAACGAACGCGAACGACTTAGGTCGTTTCGCACTTCTCCACCTAAACACTGCGGACCAGTGCTAACACGGATTATCCGCAGGTGGCAGGCGATGATTTTCAGGATGGTTTGCGGTGCGATGCAGGATGGGAACCGCGGACCTGGGGCAGAGGTCAGAGAGAACAGCAGAGATTGTGCATAAGTGCTCGTCACACCACATTTGTTGATAATCATGCAATTTTTCGCGCATTGTGGTCAAATTGGTTTTGTCTATAAATAAAGATTGATATAATATATTTTAAACTCCTTGTAAAAGCCGGTCTTTTACAGTTGTACAAGGCCCACTTTACACCTTGCCTTGCCCCCCCTATACTCCAAGAATCCTTTTTACCGGAGCCGAAACGTGGCCCTTGCGCCCCAAACCACTGCGCCCATTACGATAATGGGCTACCCCTTTTCCGCCATCGTGGGGCAGCAACGGCTGAAAACCGCCCTGTTGCTCTTGGGGGTGGACTTGGGCCTGGGCGGGGTCTTGCTGCGGGGTGAAAAGGGTACCGCCAAATCCACCGCAGCCCGGGCTTTGGCCCGGCTGTTGCCGCCCCTCAGGGTGGTGGAAGGCTGCCCAATAGGTTGCGACCCCAATGGGCCCTTGTGCGCGGCTTGCGCCTGCCAAACCACTCCCCTGCAAGTACGTCAAGTTCCCACTCCTTTTGTAGAGTTGCCCCTGGGCGCGGGTGAGGACTGCCTGGCCGGCAGCCTTGACCTGGCGGCGGCGGTACGCCGGGGAGAGCTCAGCGCCCGCCTGGGCCTTTTGGCCCGGGCTCACAGGGGGGTGCTCTACATTGACGAGGTAAATCTACTTCCTCCCCACCTGGCTCATTTGGTGCTGGATGCGGCGGCCAGCGGGGTGGCGGTGTTGGAGCGCGAGGGGATCAGCCTGACCCACCCGGCCCGCTTCGCCCTGGTGGCCTCTTACAACCCCGAGGAAGGCCCCCTGGGGCCCCAGCTGGCCGATCGCTTTGGCTTGTGCGTGCGCGTCGCGGGCGAACAAGACCCAGCCCTGCGGGTGGAGGTGCTCAAACGCCGCCTCGCCTTTGAGAACGACCCCGCCGGGTTTGCGCAGCAATGGGCCAAAGAGGAAGACGCCCTGCGCTCCCGCCTGATGCTGGCGCGGGAGCTTTTGGCCCAAGTTGAGGTGGGGCCTCAAGCCCGCCGCCAGGCCGCCTTGTTGGCTGCCCGAGCCGCCAGCCAGGGGCAACGGGGCGAATTGGCCTGCATACGCGCGGCGCGGGCCCTGGCCGCTTGGCGCGGCTTAAAAAGCGTCACATCCGAAATGGTGGACGAGGTGGCCCCGTTGGCCCTCATGCATCGCGCCAGGGAGGTTCAAAGCCACCAGCCCCCTCCCCTGCCCCGGGTCCTGCGCGAGGAATTACCGCCCGATGAAGTCCAACCCTCCCGGGCCGAGCCGTTGGAGCGGGAAATGCAAAAAAGCGGGGGCCAGGCCGGCCAGGAGCGGGGCCTGCGCATCCTGAGCCCCGGAGAGGTACTCCCGGTGGCCACCCGTTTGCCCGCCAGAGAGGCTACCAGCCGGGTGCAGGCGGGCCGCCGCGACAGCCGCGAGGTGTCAGGCGCGAGGGGCCGTTACATCCGGGCCTCGGCCCAGCGCCTGGGCCGGGGCTTGGCCATAGACGCCACCTTCCGGGCCGCGGCGCCGCACCAAAAAAGCCGCCGTACTCCGGGCGGCCCGGCCCTGGTGGTCAAGGAGCCAGACATCCGCGAAAAGGTGCGTGCCTCCCGGCGGGGCCGCCTATTGTTGTTTTGCGTTGACGCCTCCGGCTCCATGAACGCGGCCGCGCGCATGAAAACCACCAAGGCGGCGGTGCTGGGGGTGCTCACCGAGGCCTACCAAAAACGCGACCGGGTAGGATTGGTTGCCTTTGGCGGGGACGGAGCCCGAGAGCTCTTGCCTCCCACCTCCAGCGTGGAAGTGGCCCGGCGCATGCTGGCCGAGCTGCCCACCGGCGGCAAGACCCCATTGGCCGCCGGGCTGGTGCATCTGGCCGCCGTGTTGGAGAGGGAACTGGCCGCGGACCCCAAGCTCACCCCCCTGGCCATCATCATGACCGACGGGAGACCCAATGTGCCCTTGGCCGCCAGTCAAGGCCTGGGCTATGATCCCGGCAAGGCGGGAAACAAGGGGGGCGGCTGGGGAGACGGCTGGGGAGACGGCGGTTATGCCGACCGGGAGGTGCTCAACCTGGCCCGGCGCTTAAACCACAGCTTTAGGGCCCGCTTCGTGGTGGTGGACACCGACACCGGCCACCACCACGAGATAAACCTGTGCCGGGCCATGGCCGAATATCTGGGGGCCTATTGCGTGTCCCTGCGCCGCCTGACCATCGAGGGAGTGTTGGACTTGGTGCGGCGGCATTGGGAGTGATGCGCTAAGTTAAAAAGTATGGTGGAATATTAACTCCCAATACTTTTTGTATGGAGAAGGTTCAAGGCAATGCAAACGACTGGCTTCCCGCACTTTAAGCCGACTGCTAGCCGTGCTCAGAATGGCGTGGCCATGATTTTTGATTTGGAAGGCTTCTCCAACTTTTTCGGACAACCAGATGTTCACGAATACGTGCCAACCTACCTAAACAAGATTTTTACGGCTATCGATATTTGCATTTTTGGTGGGAACGCTTTTTGGTTGAATGATGAACTGGATGGCGACCCTCTAATCCCCCGCCCGGTGCACAGGAAATTCTTGGGCGATGGGGCATTATATGTGTGGCTCCCGCAAAAAAACAAAGATGTATTCGATACCAACTTCACAACATATCTTCCCAATAGGTTGTGGACAATAAAAAACCATTTTGGTGAAATTAATAAATCATGCGTTGATGATATTCCCCTTTTAGAGCTACCTAAAAGGATTCGTTTTGGAATTGCACGAGGAACAATATACGAGCTTAGTTTTGCCCATAGTAAAACCAAAGAGTATATCGGGTATTGCATCAATTTAGCGGCACGCCTCCAAAGTTACTGCAAAGAATTAGGTTTCATCGTTTCCGCGAGGATGAGAATTAGTCAAGAAACGATAGACAAGCACAACTATTTAAAGGTTGTTGCCACAAAAATTAAAGGATTTCCGCGAGAACTTGTAATCGTTGACAAAAGGGAATTTGAGTCGCTGTCTGATGACAAAAGGGACGACTTATTTGAAACCCTATAGTCGACTAGGCATCTAAACAGCACAATCTTTCGGAAATGTCGGCACCTATGCGAAAGTACCTTAACATGGCCAAGGAATTGGGCATGACCAACGCCCTGGTCATTGGCCCGGAGCAGATATTTTTCGATCCCCGGGCGGTGCTCAAGTGCCGCTGGGGTTGCGAGGACTTTGCCAAGCGAACCATCAAATGCGGCTCTCGCGGCCTGAGCCACGCCGAGTGCGTGAAAATGATCAGCAGCTACGACAACATCCTGCTGCTGCACGGCCACGACGGCCGCCAACTCAGCAAGGCGGTGCTGGCCTTGGAGCGGGCCGCTTTTCTGGACGGCCACTACTTCGCCTTTGGGGTGCGCCACTGCAAGCTTTGCAAGGCCTGCGCCTTGGACCAGGGAAAGGACTGCTTGCAGCCTGAAAAGGTGCGCCCCTGCGATCAGGCCATGGGTATAGACATGTACCGCACCGCCCGGGAGGCTGGCCTACCCTGCCAGGTATTGCAGAGCAGGGACGAGCAGCAGAACCGGTACGGGTTCGTGCTGATTAACTGAGCTATTTAAGGAAAGCAGCCTTGGACAAGCAAACATCGGCCAAAGCCACAAACTCTGCCGCCTACCCCTTTGCGGCCATTGTGGACCAGAACGACATGAAGCTGGCCCTGATAATCAACGTGGTCAACCCCAAAGTGGGCGGGGTTCTTATTCGCGGGGAAAAAGGTACGGCCAAGTCCACGGCGGTGCGGGCTCTGGCCCGCCTTCTGCCCGCCCAGCCCACGGTGGCCGACTGCCCCTACAACTGCGACCCGGAGCATCCTTGCCCTGCCTGTCAACAGCGCCTGGCCGAAGGCGAGAGCTTGCCCGTGGAGCAGCGGCGGGTGCGGGTGGTGGAGTTGCCGGTGGGGGCCACCGAGGACCGTCTGCTGGGAACTTTGGACCTGGAAGCAGCGCTCAGCGAGGGCGAGGCCCGCTTCTCGCCGGGCATTTTAGCCTCAGCCAACCGCCAGATCCTCTACGTGGACGAGGTCAATCTTCTGGACGATCACCTGGTGGACGTACTGCTGGACGCGGCGGCCATGGGAGTAAACACCGTGGAGCGCGAGTCGGTGAGCCTTAGCCATCCGGCGGCCTTCACCTTGGTGGGCACCATGAACCCCGAGGAAGGCGAGCTGCGCCCCCAACTTACCGACCGCTTCGGGCTGTGCGTGCAGGTCAAAGGCCTGGCCGATCCCAAACTACGCCAAGAGGTGATCGTGCGTCAGCTGGCCTGGGAGGCGGATCCGGCCGCTTTTGCCGACTCCTGGGCGCACGAGGGCCAAACCATCGGCGAGGCTATTGTCAAGGCCAGGGAGCTGATGCCTTTGGTGCAGGCCGGGCCGGGGGTGTTGGAGCGGGTGGTGACGGTCAGCCTGGGCCTGGGCACCGACGGCCACCGGGGCGATCTGACCCTGCTCAAGAGTGCGCTGACCCTGGCCGCCTGGGAGGGGCGCAATCAGGCTACCACGCAAGACGTGGACACAGCGGCGCTGTTGGCCCTGCCCCATCGCCTGCGCAGGCGCCCTCTGGCCGAGATGGAGTTCGATATCGCCGACAAGATCGGGCGGATCTGACCTGGCCTGGATTTGCCGATTAGCCTGCGTATTCACCACCAGCGGTGCGCTGGCGAACTGGGAACCCAGGCGCATTCCACCTACGCCGAGGATCGAGTGATGCCCACAGCGCAGGCAGGTGGGGTCTGGCGTTGCCGGGGTTCAGTCCTGGTCTTTAAAGTGTTTGAAAGCGCGTCCGCCGTCAGGCATCATGGCCCCCCGGACCAGCTCCATGTGCCTCAGGGCTGCTATCTCGCGCATCAGGGACGCCTCGTCCAGGCTGGTGGCCTTCATTAACTCCTCCAGAGTGGCGTGGCCCTGTTTAGTAATCAACTTGAGAATGGTGTCCTGGGATGGATTCAAGTCCTGGCTTTCCAACCGGCTGGCGGTGTAAGTGGCCCAGGGATCGCAGGTCTTGGCCGGGCTGATGGCGTCGATGTAGCAATCCTCGCACAGTTTGAGCCCCCCGTACTCGCGCATATCATCCGGCTCCATGGCAGCGTTGCACTTGTCGCAAATCATGCTTTCCTCCAAGCTTGTCCCTATCTTTGGGATACCTGAGCAAGGGTCGTTATGCAAGGAAACAAACCCGCACATGCTATAAGTGCGCGGCTGGCGCGGCAGGAGGCTAGGCTTTCATGAAATATGAAGTTAAAGCCCTGGCCAAAACCAGGCTCATGACGGCATAATTGGTTAGCCCTGCCCATGGCTATTATCAAGGACGCTCATAAATGACTGCCCGTTTCCGTACGGCTAAGCTCACCGCTCAGGCTAAAAAACCCGTGGTGTTGGTCATGGCCCAAAATCAAACCGTTTTGGACAGCATCCATCATGGCCTTAAAAAATCTTACGATCTCAGCGTGGTTTCCGACTATCAACAGGTGCTGCAATCCCTGCAGGAGCATCCCATTGACCTGTTTCTGGTGGAGATACACCAGGTGGGCACCGACCTGCCCGAGCTGATCAGCGAAGCCAGGGCCCACGCCCCCAATATCTCCATCATCCTGCTGGCCGGCCTGGGCGAGGTGGACTACGCCCTGGACGCCATCAGCCTGGGGGCTAACGACTATTTACGCAAACCCTTCACCACCAGCGAGCTGCGCCACCTGGTAAGCCGCAGCCTGGAGCGGCAACGCCTGCTCAACGAAATGCGAACCCTGCGCTCCGGGCCGCCCCGCACTTTAGCGGGGATCATCGCCCAAGACGAGCGTATGAAGGAGGTCTGCCGCCTGGCCGAAACCGTGGCCGGAGCCGACGTCACCGTGCTGCTCAGCGGCGAGACAGGCACCGGCAAGGGGCTTTTCGCCAAGGCCATCCACAACAGCTCACCCCGGCGCGAGGGCCCCTACGTGGAGATCAATTGCGCGGCCATTCCCGCCACCCTCATCGAGAGCGAGCTTTTCGGCCACGAGCGGGGTGCCTTCACCGGGGCGGTGGCCCGCAAGATAGGCCGGGTGGAAGCGGCGGCCAAGGGCACCTTGCTCCTGGACGAGGTGGGCGAGATGCCCCTGGACATGCAGGCCAAAATGCTGCGTTTTTTACAAGAGTTCACCTTCGAAAGGGTGGGTGGCAATGAAAAACTCAGCGCGGACGTACGCATTATCGCGGCCAGCAACCGCGACCTGGGTCAGGCGGTGCGTGAGGGCCTTTTCCGTGAGGACCTTTTCTATCGCCTGCACGTGATTGAACTCAGGGTGCCCGCCCTTCGCGAACGCCGTGAGGACATCATGCCCTTGGCCGAGTATTTCCGGGAAATGTTCGGGGCCAAGTACGACAAGCCGGTGCTGGGCTTTACCCCAGCCGCCACGGGCCAGATGCTCAATCATCCCTGGCCGGGCAACGTGCGTGAGATGGAGCACGCGGTGGAACGAGCGGTGATCCTCTGCCCCGGTGAAGTCATCGAACGCCTGGATTTGGCCACCGACTCCTTACCCGGCGAAACCTCTGTTGCCCCTGCCCAAATTTCCTTACAAGCTCCTGGGCCTAACCTGGACCACTCCTTGGCGGAGCATCTGGCCCTATGCGAAAAGGACTACCTACAGGCTCAACTACAACGAACCCAAGGCAAGATAAGCCGCACTGCCCAGGCCGCAGGTTTAAACCCTAAGACCCTGTATTTAAAGATGGTTCGCCACGGACTCCGCAAGGAGGATTTCCGCGGCGGCAATGGTGAATCAAAACAGGGCCAAGGCTAATAATTAGCAATCGAGCCGGTTGCGTGTAATAATATCGACATAAATTGTTGATGATCAGCAATGGCAAGACATTTAAAGGAGAAGCTCTGATGTTCAGGAAAATCGCATCGCTCGGTCTTTGCCTGCTATTGGGTATCAGCCTGTTGGCGGTAGGCTGCGCCTCGGTGAGCAAATCCGATATGGAAGGTGCCGGAGTGGGCGCGGCCACCGGTGCGGTGGCGGGGGCCTTGCTCGATTCCAACGGCTGGCGCGGCGGCGTGATCGGCGGTGCCCTGGGCGCCCTGGCCGGCGGAGCCATCACCCACATCGCCACCCACGCCTCCAAGCAAGCGGCTCAGACCAATCAGCCGGTGGTCTACCAAAAGAACGACGGCACCGAAAAGGTCACCTCCACACCCGTCAAGGCTACCGGCAACAACTGCCACCTGGTCAAGGAGCGCTACTACAAGAACGGCCAGATGTATAAAGAGGTGGAGCGCGAGGTCTGCAACTAAGCCCCCTCCTCATTACGATTCGACACCTCTCCGGCCGGAGCCCCCAAGGGTCCGGCCGGGCCTTTTACCCGCGGGGAAACCACATTGTGAGCGATAATGATCTAGAGAAAAAGCAGGAGCGCGCCCTGGCTGTATTTGGCGGCGACGCGGTGCACGGCGGGGACATCTGGGGATGGTCGCGGCACCTGGACATGCCGGTGGAAGACATCTTGGACTTGTCGGCCTCGCTGAACCCCTTGGGGCCGCCGCCCGGCCTGGACCAGGTGGTATCCCAGGCCATGAGCGGAGTGTGCCATTACCCCGACCGCCTGGCCTATGCCTTTCGCAAGGCCCTGGCCCAGAGCTTGGGGGTCAGCGCCTCCTGCCTGCTGCCGGGCAACGGCTCCACCGCTCTAATACGCATGATCTCGCGTGTGCTGGACCTCAAAAACATCGTGCTCGTCGCCCCCGCTTTCGGCGAGATGGCCCGCTCCCTGGCCATTGCCGGGCGTCACTTCCACTACCTGCTCACCAAGGAACAAGACGATTTCGTGCCCACGGCCCATGACCTGGAGACCCTGTGGGACATGGACCCCTCGGTGGTGATCTTCAGCAATCCCACCACTCCGGCGGGCACCCTGATCCCCCGGGAAATCCTGGACAGCATCGTTCATATGGCGGCTCGCCGGCGGGTTTGGGTGGTAGTGGACGAGGCTTTCATTGATTTTGCCGACGACCAAACCCGCTCCTGGGCCACCGAGGCCATCAAGCAGCACAAGCGCCTAATAATTCTGCGCTCACTCACCAAGTTTTACTGCATTGCCGGGCTGCGCTTGGGCTTTGCCCTGGCCAATGCCGACACCTTGAGCGACTTCGCGCCCATGGGGCAACCCTGGTCGGTAAACACCTTGGCCCAGGCCGCCGGGGTCTTTTGCCTGGCCCAGGACGACTACGCCCAAAAAACCCGCCAGTCCATAAACCATTGGCGAGAAGAACAGGCCGCAGCCCTTGGGCAACTGGGGCTCAACCCCATGCCCAGCGTGGCCAACTATCTGCTTTGCCGCCTGCCCGTCACCGGCCCCACCGCCGCGCAGGTGGCTGAATACACCGCCCGCCAGGGCGTGTTGCTGCGCCCGGCCGCATCATTCGTGGGTTGCGGTGATTATCACCTGAGGGTGGCAGTGACCACCAGCCAGGAGCAGCAACGGCTGATGGCGGCCCTGGAGCAGGCTCTCGCTCAGAAACCGGACTAGATTTTACGGTACTTGGCCAGCTTGTTTTTGACCTTGCCCGCAAACAGGGCGGGATCGCGCCGCGCTTCGTAGAGGTACTTGTTGTACATGGCCAAGCGGCTGGGGTTGCGGTTGTCCGGGCACTTGGGATCGCACCAGGAGTAGTCGTCGCGCAGGATCTTTTGCTGAAAGCGCTCACGCTTGGTGCTGGATAGGATGTCCTCGATGCCCTGGCGAAAGGTGTTGCCGATAACCTGCCAGGTGGCGCAGCAAACCCGCACGTCGCCCTTTTCATCCACCACCAGGTTTCTTTGCGGCATGGGACACGGCGGCAGGGCGGCGGGCTGCTCCCCAGCTCCCAGGGGATAGCCCACCCGGTGGGCAAAGGCATCCAGCCCCTCCGAGCGAATCCCCTCTTCGTCGATAAACTCATAAGCCTCGGCCAGCAGCTCATGCAGCTCAGCCTTGGGGGGCAGGTTCTGATACGTGAGGATGGGATCGACCCCAAAGTTGATCTCACGCACCCCCAGGGAGTGACCCAGCTTTAGGAATTGGGCGATCTCGCGCACATTGGCCCGAATTATGACCATGGACATGGCCACCCTTAGGGTCCCCTTTCGGTTTTGCTCCACCAGCTTAGCGATGTTGCCGACCGCCTTGTCAAAGCTGCCGTGGATCACGATCTGCTCATAGGAGCCCTTGCTGCCCGCGTTGAGCGACACGTTCACGTATTGCCCCTGGTTGAGGAAAACGTCCAACCAGAACTGGTTCATGAAGATGCCGTTGGTGGTGACCGCGATCTTCATCTGGGGATAGTCGCGGGCCAGGAGGCAAAACTCTTTGCAGTTGCGCATCACCGTGGGCTCGCCGCCTTGCAGCTTCACGGTCTTAATTTGAGAGTAGAGAGGCTTCAGATGGTCCTGGTAAACCACCGCTGGCATGCTGTGGTCGCGGGAAAAACTGGTCTGATAGCACATTACGCAACGGACGTTGCAGTGCACCCCCATTATTAGGTGAAGTCGTTCCAGGCCGCTGAAATCCAAGTTCATCCTCTTTTGTGCAACACAAGCATCAATTCAGGCGATAGACCTGGTACAAACGGTTGGACCAGGCAGGGCTCATATGGGGGTCGGCCTCGGCCCTGGCTACCGCGCCTATCCCAGCTTGCCGGACAGGGAACAGCCAGGAGAATTGCTTGCGCGCCGAGGTGATGCCTTCCCGGGAGGCGGGCTTGCGCAAGATCAACCATTGCACCCCACGCTCGCGCATGCGCGCCTTCATGGCCTCCCAATCCTCGCCTGGGTAATACTTGTCCCCCACTTGGCCGCTGAACAGGGCGGTCACCCTGGGTGTGTCCACCAGGTAGGTATGGCCTTGCGCCGCATGCTCAGCCACCCAGATGTAAAGGTCCCGGTCGCCCGGCCGGTTAACTATGTCGCCATCATATCGCCAAAGCAGGGCTGTGTTAAGCATATTGACCAGCAGCCCGGCCACAAGCAGCAACCCAACCGCGCCGAAGGCCCGGAGCTTGCCGGGCAAACGGCGTGCGCTAAAAAACTCCATCAACCCTTCGGCAAAATACAGCAGGAGCAAACCTGCCACAGGGGCGTATAGTCTGGGTCCCTCCACAAAAGGCCAGGCCAGGATCATCAAAAGGTACAGCACCAGGAAGGCATCCACCGCGTCCCAGCCGCCAAGACGCCTCCTGCGCTTGTACCAGCCCCAGGCGGCCACGGCCATGAAAGGCAAGGCGGCCATAGCCTCCAGCGTAGCGGCCAGAGGATGCCCACCGCGATAAACCGGAAAATAAAAGCCCACCACCTTGGCCGCCTTACTGGGCAGACCCCAAGCCACTTTGCTCAGCCAACCCGCGGGGTCGTGCAACAAATGGAAATAGCCGCTGCTGGAGGCTCCCAGGACGCTTTGCACCAGGCTCGCCGCCACGAACCCGGCCACGGTCAATGCCGCCGCGCCCCAGGATCGGCGTTGAAACAGCATGACCAGCAGGGCCGCGCCCACCAAGGCAATCCCGGCTGATCGAACCAGCACCGAGCAGAAAGCAAAGACCAGAAAAAGGGCCAGCCAAGCGTTTTGGCGAGAGCCCCCTTCCCGCCAATTGAGCAAGGCCCACAGGGCGGCGGTAACCAGGAAGGTGAAGGGAACGTCGGAGAGCACACTCTGCTTGAACAAAAAAAACCAGGGGCAGAAAAGCATGAACAAAAAGGCGGAAAGGGCAATTGTTTGCCCCAGGCGGCGGCGAAAAATACAAAACAGCACCAAGCAGTAAAGCGGCCAGAACACCAGATTCAGGCTTTTGAGCAGCATAAGGTTGACCCCGCCCGCGGCCAACAACGGAGCCAGCATGGCCGGAAAGCCGGGCGGGTAGTTGTGGAAAGGAACCTGGGGAACGAACACCCCATGGCGGTAAGGCAGGCCCTGCCACATGTTCTGAGCGTGAATGATGTATTGGGCGAAATCGCCGCCCGCCGGGTGGCCGTGGTTCAGGGTAAACAGGTTTACCACTCCCCACAGCAGCACGGCCAAAGCCATCAACCATGCGTGCCAGCCAGGACTACCCTCCAGGGGCCGACTCACGCAGGGCCCCGCTGGATCAGCAGGGCATCCAAAAGCATTTGGCCCAGGCGGTGGCCATTGGTGCTCACCTGCACGATGCCCTCGGGGTCAAGATTGTCCCAGTGGCAGCCCGCAGTGACCACCACCCTGGTCTCCAGCTTGGCCGAGAGCAATTCGGCGGTGGCCTGGGCCAGGCGGTCCTCTTTGTGGCTGGGATAAGTAAACACCGAGGCGGTGGCGCTGGTAATGGATGGGTCGGCCAGTGAGGGCCGCGGCGCGGCCATGGCTACCGCGCCTACATGAGGCGCCTCGCCTCCGCTGATAAGCACTACCAGATCCGGACCCACCCAAAAGGCCTGAGCGCTGAGGTCCAGGCGGCCGGAACCGGTACTGACCGTCAAGCTGTTGTGGGTATCGGGCATGGGCTCTCCCTGGGCAGGTATGCTTCGATGCTTTTTCACCAAAGGCCTGGCCGCCGTGACCGCCGGGCGTTTTTCCTCTGCGCCGGCCTCTACTATTGCAGGGGCTCCAGCTTTTGGTTCTGGCTGAGGGCCCACACGTCTTCAAAGGCCGCCACAGGTACCGCGCCGCGCATGACCACCCCGGCGGTTATAAAGGCCGGAGTGCCTTGCACCTTGAAGGACTTGGCCTCGGCCAGGTCATCATCCAGACGCTTGGCCAGGGCCTTGTCGGCCAGATCTCGGGTTAGCCGGGCCTGGTCCACACCCAGCTTTTTCAACAGGGGCTGCACCGCGGAAAGCCCCTTGTCGGCGATCATATCCTGGTCCAGGAAAACCTTTTGGTAAAACTCCCAGGCCTTGGCTGGGGACTGCCGTCCTATGGCCTCGTAGTACAGGGCCAGTTGGCGCGCGGAGTCCGAGCCGGGCAAATGCTTTACCAGCAGCTTAAAGCGGTTGGGGTCCTTGGCCAAAAGACGCTCCATATTATGGGCCGCCTGGCGGCATGAGGGGCAGAGGAAATCAGTGTACTCCACCACCATGACCTTGGCCTCGGGATCGCCCAGAAGAACCCGCTTGGGGCTGATGTGGGGCACCAGGGGGTTGGCCAAGCCGCGTTTTATGTTGGCGCGCCAGATCATCCTTTGGCGTATATCGCGCCCCTGCAAGACCAGGTTGTAGAGCTCCACCTTATGCTTGGCGAGCACATCCATGACCACCTCGGGGTGGTCCTTCAGGTAGGCCCTGACTTGCTCTTCGCTGGGTGTCTTGGCCCAGGCCGACGCGGGTAACAGGCACAGGCACAGTAGCGCTAAAAAGCTGAACCTTTTGAGGTGCAAGGTTCATAACCTCCTTGGTGCCGGCTCCAGGCCGGCGGCGGTGGAATTTTCTGCGGTAAGCTTGCCACAGCCCGACGGCTTGCACAACAGTGCCTAAGGTCGTGCGTCTTTATAATGGTCCGGACAGCGCCACTTGGTCGCGTCCCAGTTTTTTGGCTTGATACATGGCTCGGTCGGCCCGTTGCAAAAGCTGGTCAGTGGATTCGCCGGGAATAAACTCGGCGATGCCGATGCTCACCGTCATTTTCAAATCCGACAACCCCTCGCCGAAGTCCAAGTTGCGCACCTTATCCATCAGACGCTGCCCCACCGTAAGGGCTGCGGCCTGGTCGGCCTGGCTCAACACCGCCAAAAACTCTTCCCCGCCGAAACGCGCCAAGCAATCGATCTCACGCAACTGATCCGCCATTTCCCTGGAAGTTTTTTGCAACACCAAATCACCGACATTGTGCCCATAGAGGTCGTTGACATCCTTGAAATGGTCCAGGTCCAAATAGCAAATGGAAAAGCAATACCCACCACGCTCGGCCAGGGCCTTTTGCCCCCGCAAAAAACGCATGAGGTGACGGCGGTTCCACAGGCCGGTTAGTTCATCGGTTTCCACGAGCACGCTGATCCTGTCCATGGCCGCCGAAAGCATCTGCCTTTGCTTGCGGTACTTGCGCCTGAGGGCGCTCAGGTTGGACCCAAGCAAGGCAAAGGAAGTCATCACCACCGAAAAACACATCCATTGGATGTACTCTACACGCAGGTTAAGTATTTCCGCTTGATTGTAAACCAAGGCGAAAATCACCAAGCCATAGCCCACGATGGCTAGGCCGCTGATGAACAGGAACTCTTTGAGGCGCAGGCGGTAGGCCCCGAAGATCATGACCAGCAGGTAGTACATGAGCACCACCATGCGCAGGTCATAGATGAAATACAGGGTGATCATGATACAGATGGTGGCCCAGGTCATCTGATACAGGGTGAGGCTGGGGTCTTTAAAGCGCTGGTTAATACCCAGCACTATCAGCAACGGAAAGCTAAGGTGCACCAACCAGAAAAAGCCGAACAGGTAAAAAAATTCTTGGGGCGTGGCCCGAAAAAAATTCCATTGCAAAAACACCCAGCACAAGAAGGTGTGAACCGCCCCCCCGGCGATCGCATACAAGGTACGTTTGAGCCGAAGCTCCTGTTTGGGGTCTTGCATGGCAGGAAAGAGCATATAACCCTTCAGAAAGCCCCTACCGACCGCCGCCCCCCTTGGCGGTCGGGATCGGGGTGTTATGCAATTCACCGGTCTATATTAATAAATTTTTCCCTTGAAATGGACGTCCTTTTTAGCTTTCCGCTCGATGATGGCTCATAGGTAGCACTCAATACAGGTCCTGGCGATGTTTGGTGAGCCTTACCGCCCCTTCCGGGCTGACCCAATAAGTGTCTTCCACCCTGAGGCCGCCCACGCTGCGGTCGTAGGCCGTGGTCTGCATCAGGGCTATCACCATGTTCTCCTTTAGCTCGGTGCCGCTGTGCCGTTCGATCACCGGGTGGAACTCCGACTGCCTCAACCCCACTCCGTATCCCAGATCACTGGGCAACAGGCGCTCCAGCCCCTGTGATGCGAACACCTCGCGCGCCGCCGCGTAGACCTCTTTGGCCAAGGCGCCGGGCTTGATGGCCGCCGCCGCTGATTCCTGAGCTTTGAACACCAGACGCAAGCGGTCGCGCTGCTCCGGGGTGGGCTCGCCCACAAAGGTGGTGCGGCAAAGGTCGGATGAGTAGCCGGCAACTACCGCGCCCAAGTCGATGACCACCGCCTCTCCCGGCTGCATGATCTTGGGTGAAGCTATGGGGTGGGCCAATAAAGTGCGCTCTCCAGAGGCAACGAAGGTGCTGAAGGCGGTGCGCAGGGATCCTGCCTTGCGCATTACATACTCCGCTTCGGCAGCCACTTCCAGTTCACTGACTCCGGGAGCAACGGCGGCCAAGGCGGCTTCCATGGCTTGGTCGGCCATGGCCGCAGCCGCTTTGATGTGCTCCAATTCCTGAGGTGTCTTGATGGCCCTGAGACCATCGATCACCGGAGTGATATGCACCAGCTCGGCCTGAGGAAACTCGCTGGTGAGCATCTCGTATTGGCGCGCCACCATGAAGTCCTTTTCAATGCCTATGCGTTTAGGTTCAAGACCGCCCTGTTTGCGCACCATCTTAATCATGCGCCCCACCAGGCTTTGCTCGGGGAACACATAGGTGCCTACCCGGGACAAGGCGCATTTCTCACGGGCCTCCGGGGCATCCAACCATAAAGTGCAAAAAACCGGCTCCTGCTCGGATGTCATGAGCACCCCGGAGCAGACCGAAGCATAGGAGGAGAGATAAAAGACGTCATGGGGCTTGAGCACGAAGGCGACGTCGATATTTTGTGAATCCAACTCTTGCTGCAGGCGTTCAATGGGTGATTGCATGCTCTAGTCTCCGCCCACCATCATGGGGGCTAGTGAAAGTAAAGGAAAGGCCCGAGCACACCGGAGGGAGTTACCGGTGGCCGGGCCTTTATTGTAACGCCATCCCCCGAAGCGGTGCCAGGGGTTGGCTGCGTGGGGTAATTTTAAAAGCCTAGGCCACGGTTTCGATACCCCGCTGCAAGGCCTGATAGTTGAGGTCCAGCTTACTGGGCGGGAAAGTGGAGCGCATGTCCTGCTTAACCTCGTCCTCGTTGATGGGCAGCAGCTTGGCGCCCAGCAATGCACCCAGCAGCACGATGTTGGACACGATGGGCGCGCCCAGCTCCACGGCGATATCGGTGGCCGGAGTGAAGATAGCCTTGGCGCTGAGCTCCTCGATGGCGCCGCGCAGCTTATCCTCGGTGGGATAATCGGCGCGGCCAGCCAACGCGCCCACCGGCATGGTGGTCTGGGTGTTGCTGAGAGTGACCACATTCTCGTTGCCGAAGTTGCTGAGCAGGCGCAGGGTTTCCAGCGGCTCCAGGCTCACGATCAAATTGGCCCCGCCCTTGGGGATCAAGGGGCCATAGGTACGCGTCTTGGAGATACGCAGGCTGGAAAACACCGAGCCGCCGCGCTGGGCCGCGCCAAAGGTCTCGCCAATGGCCAGGTAGTAGCCGTTGTTGGCCAGGATGCGGCCGATGAGCCGGGCGATAAGGATGTTGCCCTGTCCGCCCACGCCGCAAACGATCAGATTATAGGGGTCCGTGGCAAGGCTCATTTGGGCACCTCCTGTATCTCAATAGCCTTGAAGGGGCAGACCGAGGCGCATGCGCCGCAGCCAGGGCAGGCGTCCTCGCGGATGCTGGCCTTACCGGTTTCCGGGTCCTTGAGCAAGGCGGGGCAGCGGAACTTGCTGTAACAGGTGCCGCACTCTTCGCCCTTGCACTTTTCTTGATTTACCACCACCTTGTAGGGCTTGTTCTTGAGCGCCTTCATGCGCACCAGTTCGCAGGTGCGCCGCAGCACCAAGATGCGCACGCCCTCCTTCTCGGCCATCAGGCCGCGCAGGGCCTTGGTGGTGCCCCTCAGGTCAAAGGGGTCGGCCACGGTGACCGGCACGCCCAGGGCCTCGCACAGCTTGACCACGTCGATGCGCGGGGCGTCCTCGCCTATGGCGTTGTAGCCGACTCCGGCGTGGGCCTGGAAGCCGGTCATGGCCGTGGCATCGTTGTCCAGCACCACGTGGATGAGGTTGGACTGGTTGTAAATGGCGCTGACCAAACCGGGCAAAACCGCGTGATAGAAGGTGGAGTCGCCGCAAATGCTCACCACCGGCTTGTCCCAGCCGAACTTGTGCATCTGACCCAGACCGGCGGCCAGGCCAATACTGGAGCCCATGGCGTGCAGCATGTTCATCTGGCACTTGCCCTCGGGGAACACGTCCAGGGTGTAACAACCGATGTCACCGGTCACGTACACCTCGCCGCCCTCGGCCTTTATTGCCTTGTCCAGGGCCCAGAAGCTGGCCCGGTGGGGGCAACCGGGGCACCAGGTCAGACCGCGGCTGATGAGGATGTCGTCGGTGATCTCTTTGAGCTTGGCCTGGTAGGCCTCGCTGGGGCCGTCATAGGTTTTGCCGGTGATCTTGCACAGGGCGTCCAGGGCGCGGTCGGGAGTGATCTCGCCCTCCATGGGCACGTGGCCCGATTCCTTGCCCAAGACCTCCACCGTGGCGGACTCGGTGCCGTTGAGAGCGTCCTTGACCAGGACCTCCACCACCGGGTCCACCTCTTCCAGAATCAGGATCTGCTTGGCGTTCTTGGCGTGCTTGCGCACCAGGTCCACCGGGAAAGGCCACAGGGTGGCCAGCTTGAGCACGCCCACCTGATCCTGCAGGCCCAGCATGTCCAAGGCTTCCTGGCCACAGGAAAGGCCGTTGCCGCTGGCGATCACCACCAGCTCGGCGTCTTCAGGGCCAAAGTACTGGTTGAACTTGGAAGCCTCGAAGACCTCCTTGATCTTGGCCAAACGCTCCAAGGCCATCACGTGATGGTCCTTGCCCAGGTAGGGGTTGACCGCCGCGTCGCAGTCGGGATGGGCCTGGCCCACCTTGGCCTCGGGCAAGGGGCCCAGCTCCACGATGCTCGATCCGTGGGAGAGCCTGGTGTAGCTGCGCAGGAACACATAGCAGCCATACTCGCGGGAGAGATCAAAGCAGTAGCGGATCATCTCCCTGGCCTCGTTGACGTTGGTGGGCTCCAACATGGGAGCATAGGCAAAGCGCGCCTGCCAACGGCTGTCGGTCTCGTCGCCGCTGGAGTGAGCATCCGGGTCATCGCAGACCACCACCACCATGGACCCGCCCTGGCCGCCCAGGCCGGTAAGGCTGCAGTGGGTAAGGAAGTCCAGGGCCACGGCCAGGCCGGCGTTCTTCATGGCTGACAGGGTGTTGAGCCCGGCCACCGCCGCCGCTCCGGCGCCCTCGCAGGCCACCTTCTCGTTGGACGACCATTCCACGTGAAGGCCGCGCTCCTTGGCTACCCGGGAAAGGCGCTCGATGATCTCCGAAGAAGGGGTACCGGGGTAGGCCGAGGCGAAGTTTACACCCGCTTCCAGGGCGCCTCGCACCAAGGCCTCGTTACCCAGCAGAAAGACCTTCTCCGTCTCTGCCGTCTTTGATTTTTGATTGCTCATTTAAACCTCATTTTCCTGCTAGTCCGCTCCACCCAGGCAATGCCGTGAGCTTGTTATATTTGAACGCCGCTATTGGCCCCAGGTCATCTTGGAGTTTTTCTTGTCGAACTCCGCGTGACAAAAGGGGCAGTGCAGCGGAAGGCTGTCGAACTGTGGCTCGTAGAAGGAGCGGTCTATGTAAAAAAGCTGGTTGCACTCCGGGCAGGTGACCCAAACGTCCTTGGGGGTTCCCACCTTTTCCACTACTTCCATGGTTGTGTCTCCCTCCTGCTAGTAGGAACCCGGATAGTCGTTGACTTTGTCCAGGTCCACGTAGTCCTCCACCTGAATGGCGGAGGCCACCTCCTCGGGGGTTTTGTTGACCATCTGATAGAAACGGGGCAGCCCGTTTCCGATGGGCGGAGGCATGGTGGCGTCGATGCCGCCCCGGGTGCCGATGTTACCCGGCGAGGGCAAACTGGGGTCCAAGGGGAACACCGCCGCGCCCTTTACCGTGACCAGGTCCTTGTCCCATTGGCTTCGGTAGGCCACCGACCAGAGCACCTCGCTCTCGTTGAACAAATCGATGTCCTCGTCCACCACGATCACGTGCTTCAGGCGGCTGTCGCAGGGCAAAGTGGCCATGATGGCTTCCTTGCCGATGCCCGGCCGGGTTTTCTTGACCTGCACGTACACGTGGTTGCGCCGCCCGGAGATGGGCACGTACACATTCATCAGCTCGGGCAACACGCTTTTCACCACGCTGTAGATGCGCGCTTCCATGGGGAAGTTGCCCAGAAGCACCAGATGGTCGGCCAGGCCCACCCCGATGCCGTGGTAGATGGCGTCCTTGCGGTAGGTGACGCACTTGACGTCGATCACGTTGCTGGGGCGCTGGGGGCCGATGTAGCCGGGGTATTCGCCAAAGGGCCCCTCGGCCTCGAACACCTCCTTGGGCACGTAGCCCTCGATGACCATCTCCGCGTCGGCCGGGACCATCAGGTCGCTGCCAAAGGTCTGGCTGGGCACCAGGCGAAGCGACTCTCCCAGCACACCGCCCACCGAAGGATAGTGGCTCTCGGGGTAACCCAGGCGAGACTGGGCCCCGGCCACTGCCGCCGGATGGTGGCCGATCCACACGGCCACGGGCATGTCCTCTCCCCTGTCCCACCAGGCGCGCAGGTTGTTCATGGTGTGGCTGGTCACCGCCGGCCACAGGCCGGTACGCCGAGGACTTTTTACCCAGATGCGCTGCAAACAAGTATTGTCAACGCCGCTGTCGGGGTCGGTGGTGGTCACAAAACCGGTACCGATGTAGGGGCCGGGGTCCATGTAGTTGTGAGTGAGGATGGGGAACTTGAGCAGGTTGACTTCCTCGCCGGTTTCCACAACCTGTTTCACCGGGGCTTGGTCGACAGACACCACCACCGGGTCGATTTTGTTGGAAACCTTGGCGGCGTACTCCATGGCCACCCGGCGGGGATCGATGTCCAGGATTTCGGCGCAAAGGTCGCGGCTGGCGGTTAGGTTGGTTACCACCGGGAAGGCGCTCTCAGTGCCATCGTCCAGGATGGGGCGCTCTACGATGATCACCGGGTACTTCTTCATGGCGTCCAGCTTGCGCTGCAAGGCGGTGATCTCGTAAGCAGCCTTTAGCGGTTCTTTTATGCGCAAAACCGCCTCGGGCTTTTCCCGCTCCAGTTGCTCCAGGTAGGTTCTCAAGTCTTGAGGCATTTATCTCACGTCCTTTCTGGGGCGTGACAGGGGCGCTCCATGACGGAGCGGGCCTTCCGGTTGCCGAATCTAGAGCGCGACCGCGGCTTCACTTTTTTGCTTACGGGTCATGGTTATAACCACCGCCAAAAGGGCGAAGCCCACGATATTGGTAATCACCGGGTACACGGTGAGCCACAACACTATGGCGGCCGCTGCGAACAACAGGCGCTCAGTGGCGTTGAGCCGCCGTGAGAAGATGCCCATGATGGCCGCGGTGAAGGCCATGACGATCAGCGCTGCCTTGAAGATGGCGAAGGCTACCTCGTACCACTCGCCGAAAAGCATGAGCGGCGGATAGGTAGCCAGCAAAAACGGTATCAAGTACAGGGTCAGGCCCATGGTGCAGGCCTTGATGCCCACGGTGCTGGAGTTGGCGTCGGCTATACCCGCCCCGGCATAGGCGGCCAGAGCCACCGGCGGGGTCACCATGGAAAGGTTGGCGAAGTAGAAACCAAAGAAGTGGGCGGTGAGCACCGGGATGCCGCCCTTGATAAGGGCTGGAATGGCCAGGATGGCCACGGTGATGTAAGCCGCGCTGGTGGGCATGCCCATGCCCAGTACCAGGCATATGAGCGAGGTGATTAAAAGCAGCCACAGGATGTTGCTGCCCGCCACGCTCAGAATAATCTCTGTGAACTTGAGCCCCAGGCCGGTAAGGGTGAGCACACCCACTATGATGCCGGCAATGGCACAGGGCACGGCCACGGCGATGGAGCTCTTGGCGCCGTCTTCCAAGGCCTTTACAAAGATGCCCAGGTCCTTCCATTCCTTGCGGGCCACGATGGGGATCACCGAGACGAAGAAGGAGGCCAGGATGGCCATGGTGGCCGACAAGGTGATGGAATAGCCAGAGCCCAAGTAATAGATGATCACCACAATGGGCAGGAACATGTATCCCTTGGATACCATCAGCTTGAGGATGGGCTTGCGCTCGTCCTGCATGGTCCCCAGCCCCGTGGCGATGGACTCGAAGTGCACTGCCGAGTAGACCACGATGTAATACAGCACCGAGGGGATGATGGCCGCCACCGCGATGGTCCAATAGGGGATGCGGGTCAGCTCGGCCATGATAAAGGCCGCTGCACCCATAATGGGCGGCACCAGCTGGCTGCCCGTGGAGGCCAGGGCCTCGATGGCTCCGGCAGCCACCGGGGTATAGCCCGCCCGTTTCATCATGGGGATGGTGAAGGTGCCCGAGGTGGATACGTTGGCCACCGCGCTGCCGCTGATGGTACCCAGCAGGCTGGAGCTGATCACCGCCACCTTGCCCGGCCCGCCGCGCATGCCACCGGCCACGGACACGGCAAGGTCGTTATAAAACTCGCCCAGGCGGCCATATTTGAGGAAGGCCCCAAATAGCACGAACAAGAACACATAGGTAGTGGACACCCTCAGCGGTATGCCGAAGATGCCCTCCTGGGTGAGCACCATGAACTCGGTAAAGCTGTCCAGATTGACCGAGCTGTGCCCCAGGGAGCCGGGCACCAAAAAGCCCAGGAAAGCGTAGGCAATGGCGATCACCCCAAGAATGGAAAGGCCCCAGCCCATCAGGCGGCGGCCGCCCTCCAGGACCAGGAAGATAATGGCGATACAGGCGGCGATGTCAGAGACGAAAACCTCGTCCACAAAACGGATACGCTCCACGATGCGCGGGTAGCTGTAAAGGAAGTAAATCCCCACCGCCACCGAGAGCAGCACCAGGAAATAGTCGGCCACGCCCTTTTTATTCAGGAAGCCCGGGCCCGGCCTCAGCAAAAAGGTCAGAACCAGGGCAAAGGTGATATGCAACATTTCCACCTGGAGGATATCCAGGGCAAAGGTGAAGGCGCAGTAGAGCTGCAACAAGGACCACAATATAGCGGTGCCGGCGATGAGTCTCTTTTTAACCTGGGGGTCCAAGTCCTTATCCCCTTTAACTGCCACCGGTGCCGGCCTTGACGTGCCGCAGCCACCGAAGGCTTCAATCACAGCATGTGCCAGAGGCTTTAGGGGCAGATCATTGGTGTCTTCTGGCCTCTAATATTTGAAAGCGGGGGCGCCATGTGTGCTGTGCCTAGGTGATTAAATTGGCGCCCCCGCCTGGGGGGCATGGTTAGCTACATCCACCTCGCGGTAGTGTCGGCCTTGTCCGCGTCCTGAGCGTTCACGGGCTCGGCTGGGAAAAAACAATGTTGGCCAGGCCAACGCTGCAAGTTTTTCTTTTCCCAAGTTTCGCATTCCCGGTTCCACATTCTGATAAACCAGGGTGAGATTCCACGACCCAATGGTATGGTTCATTCCTTTGATTCGAGGCGCTGTACTTTTCCAATTCCTTGCGCCTAGTTGCCGAAGTTGAGAACCAAATACATTGGAGCCGGCTCCTTGGGTCAACCGCATAGCGCATGATGAAGTTTCTTATTGTGAAATACACTATGCATGTTATAAATTACTAGGCACCAGCGACCCCTGTCAAGTTTTTTTAAAAGCAAAATGGCGGGCCCGTAAGGGATGTCTGGTCAGGGTCCTATTCGAACGCTAGAATATTGTCTGAGCCGATTGGTACCCGATGCTGGGTTTGCAAAAGAAAACAAAGTCCGCCAAGCGCCTGCGGAGATGGTCTTGGCAAGCGGTACGAGGACTGTTTTTTCTTATATATTACTGTTAGCGGCGAGACGTTTCCTGCAACGTTGTGCAGCCGACCCAACCTGGAAAGGATATGGCCTTGGCGCCTTTAACCCTTAAATCTTCTAAATCGTGGGGGCGATGCATGTTTTTCAAGCCAGAGCTACCAATTGGCAACCGTTTATCGCAGTTTTTTCCCTTGACAGGGCAGGCCGGGCAAGAATATGTTATATTTGAATTGAGGAATTCATAATATGAAAAATAACGGCAACGGCGACAACGGGAAATACCGCATCAAGGTGCTTCAAAAAGCCTTCCGGCTTTTGGAGCTGTTCCACGACAAGGTTGAGGAGCTCTCGGCCACCGAGATCACCGAAAAGCTGCAATACAACAAGACCACGGTGTTCAGGATCATCTCCAACCTTGAAGAAGAAGGTTACCTGGAAAAGAACCCGGAGACGGGCAAGTACCGCCTGGGTATGAAGCTGTTTTTTCTAGGCAGCTTGGTAAAACCCTATCGCCACCTCAAGAGCACGGCCAAGCCCCTGTTGCGTAGCCTGAACCAGCAAACCGGTGAGACGGTTCATCTGGCGGTGTTACACAAGAACCAGGCCCTGTATCTGGACAAAATCGAGAGCAATCACACTGTGAGGGTGGTCGTCTCCCAGATCGGGCAAAAGCTGCCCGCCCATTGCTCCGGAGTAGGTAAGGTCCTTCTGGCCCACTTGCCCGAAGACGATGTCAAGGGAGCGGTTGAGGAAACCGGGCTGCCCGCCTTTACCCAGAACACCATCACCACTTGGAACCAGTTAAGGACTGAGTTGGAGAAGGTGCGCTCTCAGGGCTTTGCCCAAGACAACGAAGAAATCGAAATGGGTCTCAAGTGCGTGGCCGCGCCGGTATTTCTCGATAGCCAGGTAGTGGCCGCTCTGAGCGTTTCGGTTCCCAAAGACCGTTTTGAAAAAACTCCGCACGACATTACTCGCATGGTGATGCAAGCTGCCGACGAGCTAAGCGGGGTATTGCAAAATTCCATAGTAAATCTCAGGCCCACGGCGGGTTGATCCCCATTACTGCCCCGGCTCGGCCGCGCCTGGCGCATGGGTTAGGAGAAGGAAATGAAGACGGTTAGGGTTCAGGCCCAGGTGGACATGGATCTCTGCCAGGGTTGCAAAACTTGCCAAATGGTCTGCCCTGTCTACGCCATTGAGGTGTCGCGGGTGGACGGCAAACCCCAAGTCAAAATTGATCATGATATCTGTGTCGGTTGCTGGAACTGTGAACAGCGCTGTCCCGACCACGCCATTTCCATGGCTCCTTGCGAGCCCTTCGACCTGGCCACCGACGTATCCAAGTTCGACTACGACGAGATACGCGCGCTATGCCGCAAGGCCCATTTCCATCCCAAGCAGATCGTGTGCTACTGCACCGCTACCCGGGCCGAGGAGCTGGCCGCCGCCATCTTGGACGGCGCCTCCAACCCCGCCGAGTTGGTGCGCGCCAGCGGCGCGGGCTCTGGTTGCGGCATCGAGTGCAACCAGCCCATCCTGCGCTTCCTGGAAGCAGCGGGCAAGACCTATGAGCGGCCCAAGCAGAGCTATCAGTGGTACGGCCGCACAGCCACCGTCTGGGACGTGAGCGACAAGGTCAAGAAAGAGCACCCCGGCTTCCGCTTTGACAGCGACCGCGAGCTGTTAAACAGCGTGGTGGAAGCTCCCATCGACAACGCGAAATCCTAAAGGGAAAGGCAGACGCCATGTATAACAAGGCACTCCCCCCTGCCCCCACCCGGGTCTCCCAATACGGCGTTGACCCCAAATGTGTCGTTAAGCGGGGCGCTGAACTGAAAGATATCGTGGGCGTTCCGCTCAACGATTTGGTCACCGGCCTTCCGCCGGTCATCTTCCCCAGCGGCGACAACGACGTGGCCGTTATCCGCAAAGAGACCGAGGCGGCCCTGGCCAAGGTGGACATGTCCAAGATCACCCCGGGCAGCACCGTGAATATTTTGGCCTCTCACCACGGCTTCACCTTTTTCGGCGGCCAGCCTTATGCCGAGATGCTCAGGACCATCAAAGACGTGGTGGAGCAGCGCACCGGGTGCAAGGAAGTGCGTCTGCGCGCCGGCCTGGGCATGCGCTTCCGCGAGACCGAGGAATACATCAAGGCCCACGGCCTGGACGAGTACTTTAAAGGCAAGGCCCTGGGCATCGCCCCCATCGACGCGGGCATCCCTATCGAGACCGAGCTGGGCACCCTGTTCGGCCTGCGCAAGGCCTACGACGCCGACTTCATCATCCACGCCCACAACAGCGACGTGCGCGAGGTGCACTTCCACCGCCAAGTGGACCGGGCGGTCAAGCCTTTTGGCATGAGCTACGCCCGCTGTGAAACTCGCTCCACCTACCACATGAACCTGGGACCCCGGGCGGCCAACTTCGTGGCCCGCTCCATCTTTGAGTCCGAGTTCGTGCAAAGCAAGTTCGCCTTTGCCTGCTTCCTCACCATGTCTCCGGCCGGAGCCACCGGCGTGGACGCCGACGCCGACCTCTACGCCCTCAACGACCGGGTGACCGTGGCCGGCATGCGCGACTATGGCAAGATCATGACCCTGTTCGGGGCCATCGACGAGTGCATCGTGGTTTTGGACTTCCCCTGCCCGGTGCCCTACGTGTTTGCCTGCGGGGTCATCTACGCCAACATGACCTGCGCCAACCTGGATGTGTTCGACCTTGACTACCCGCTGCCGCCCTACACCTGGTACACCGAGACCATGTACGACGACAACGGTAAGCCCCTGATCCCCGAGGTCCCGCCGGTCAACCCGGCCATTAAGACCGTGGTGCATAACTATGCATGGATCGGCTACCCCTCGGTGTTCTTCGCCGAGAAGAGCCCCACCATCGTGGTGGGTAAGGAGCAGGCCGAGTTGTTCGACCGCGACCCCATGAACCTCAACTACATGAAGCACGCCCTGTTGGCCGACAACCTGGACGGGGCCATGGAGTTCGCCTATCACACCACGGGCACCGACAAGGTGATCCTGTTCGACGGCGCGGCCGGCGGCCTCAACGTCAGCAACGCCTTGGCTGAGCATCTCTACAAGGTCGCCCCCGGCGTGATGGAGAGGGTTGAACAAAAGCTGTTGCCCAAGTGGTTGGCTCAACGCAACGTGGACCCATCGATGTTGGACCAAGTGGCATAATGAACCTTTGTGCGCCCGCAACCTCCGTGAACTGGTGGCCGCCGGATATTCGGCAACGGATATTCGACGGTCACCAGTGTCGTTTGGTGCGCGCGCATATCACCGCTGAAAAGGCTGGAGTGCTCAGCGGCATCAAGCGTGCCGCCGAGGTGGCGGCCAACACCAGGGTGAGCTTCGACTCATCCCTGGCTGATGGTCAGGAGGTGGCCGCCGGGCAGGTAGTCGCCACCCTGACCGGAACCCCTTTTTACATCGTCAGAGCCGAAGACCTCCTCTTGGGAGAGTTGTCCAAGACCTCGGGCATAGCCACCCAGGCCCGCCAAGCCCTTGAAGGGGCCAACGGCCACTTCATCGTGGTATGCGGAGCCTTTAAAAAAATGCCCCACGCCATCAAGGACCAGATCCGCCAGGCCGTAGCCCACGGCGGATTGCGCATGCGCATGGCCCCCCACCCTTTTGTGTACGTGGACAAAAACTACGTGCGCATCTTGGGCGGCGTGGCTAAGGCCATGCAGGCGGTGGCTCCCCTGGAGCGCCCGGTGGTCATCCAGTTGCGCGGCGAGTTGGAGCCTATCGCACAGGAGGCGATCACCGCCGCCCGTATGGGCGCGGCCACCCTGATGGTGGACACCGGCGAGTTGGACGACTTGGAAGCCGTCTCCACCGCCCTTCGCGGCGAGGGCCTGCGCGAAAAGGTCAAACTGGCCTTTGCGGGCAACCTTAGCCTGGAAGACTTGCCGGGGCTTTCCGGGCACGACGTGGACGCGGTGGATATCGGCTACAGCGTGGTGGATGCCCCGTGCCTGCCCATGCGCTTTGACGTGATCGAGGACTAAGCGAGCGGTCATGCAGTACCGTCTTCTTGAAAAGACCGAAATCTGGATAACTCCCCTGCGCCTGCACGAGGCTGATTTGGCCGCCTGTGCCCAAGCGGCGGGCGAAGTCTTGGGCCTCACCCCCGAGCAGATAATGGTCACCGACGCTCAAACCGAGCATCTGGTATTCGACGTGCTCACTCCCACTGTGGAGGCCAGGCAGATCGTGGCCCGCAAGGGCGCCTTGCTGGATGCTCTGAGCCGGGTGCCGGGCGTGGAGATCAACGAAAACACCGAAGTTCATTCAGACGGCATCCTGGGCATGATCAGCCTGGGGACGGACGAGGGGCGCGAAGTTCTGGAGCGCACCGAAAAGCTCCAGGCCCAGCTAAAAGAACGCCTGGCCCGCAGGGCCAAGGTGTTTCCCACCGGCACCGAGGTAATCAACGGCCAGATCAAGGACACCAACACCCCATTCCTGGTGCAGGAACTGGAGACCATGGGCTTCACCGTGGCCACCTCTCCTCCCCTGCCCGACCAGCTCAACCGCATCGCCAACTCCCTGCGCAACGCGGTGGAAGAAGGATACGGCCTGGTCATCACCACCGGAGGGGTGGGGGCCGAGGGCAAGGATCAGACCGTGGAAGCTCTCTTGGCCCTGGACCCCGAAGCGGCCACACCTTACGTGCTCAAGTTTACCAAGGGCCAAGGCCGCCACGCCAAGGACGGCGTGCGCCTGGGGGTGGGCCGCTTGGGCCAATGCATCATGGTCACCCTACCTGGGCCCAATGATGAGGTGCGTTTGACCTGGCCGGTGCTCAGCCAAGGGCTTAGCGAAAACTGGCCCAAGGAGCGCCTGGCCGCTCACCTGGCCGATGCCCTACGCCAAAAGTTTCTGGATCATCAACCGCATCACGCCCACTGATCAGCGGCCTGAGCGGGGAGGAATAATAATGAGTTTGAGCCAAGAACAACTATCCCAAGCCGCTCAGAGTCTTTTCCAGGCGTCTCGGGACCTGAAGCCCATTGCCGCGCTTACCGAAACCTTCCCGGGCATCACCGTGGAAGAGGCCTATCAAATTCAGACCACCAACATAGACGCCCGCATAAAGGCGGGGGCCCGCGTGGTGGGTAAAAAGATCGGCCTGACCAGCCCGGCCATGCAGCAGATGTTGGGGGTTGGCGAGCCTGACTACGGCATGCTCCTGGACGACATGCTGCTCTACCAGGGCGTGGACTTTGATACCACCATCTTGTTGCAGCCCCGTATCGAAGGCGAGATCGCCTTTGTCATGAGCCAGGACATCATGGGCCCGGTGACCCCGGCGGAAGTGGCCATGGCCACCGCCGGAGTTACCCCCGCCCTGGAGATCATCGACAGCCGGGTCAAGGATTGGAAGATCAAAATTCAGGACACCGTGGCAGACAACGCTTCAGCGGCCGCCTTTGTCATCGGAGCCACCCTGGTGCCCCTGGGTTCCATGGACCTGCGCCATGTGGGCTTCGTGCTCACCAAGAACGGCCAGTTGGCCGGCACCGGCGCCGGGGCTGCGGTATTGGGCAGCCCGATTCAGTCGGTGGCCTGGCTCATCAACAAGATGGGCGAAATGGGCGTGGGCGTAAAAGCCGGCGAGATCATCCTTTCCGGCGCCGCTTCCGCCGCGGTGGATGTGGCCCCTGGCGATTCCATTCACCTGGTGGTGGATCGTTTGGGCGAGGTAGGTTGCCGTTTCGCCTAGGCCCTGAGGAGAAGATTTAATGCCTGCGGACATTTTCATTCCAAACCCAAGGGTATTGCGACTGACATAGTTTCATCACCAGATTTTTAGCCTGCCCAGCTGCCTTAAGGGTAAAAAGCTGCGCCTAAAAGGAAGTGAACATTGAGTTTCACATTAGGAAATATCCTCCACGTAGACCTTACCCAGGGAAGCATCCGAACCGAACCCGCCGACGAACAGGTGTTGCGCGGATACATGGGCGGCTGTGGTTATGGCGCCTACGTTCTGGCCCAGACCCTGCCCAATCCTCCCGAACCTCTGGACCCGGCCAGCCCCCTGGTATTCAGTTGCGGACCCATCACCGGGACCGCTGTGCCCACCTCGGGACGCCACACCGTGGTGGCCCGTTCTCCGCTCACCGGCATCTGGGGCGAGGCCTCCATCGGCGGCTCCTGGGGCCGCGAGCTGCGCCGCGCGGGTTACTTGAGCATAGTCATTACCGGTAAGGCTCCCAGGCCCACCTACCTGTGGATAACCAATGACGGCGTGGAACTGCGTAGCGCTGAAAAGGTCTGGGGCCAAGAGTGCGAGGAAAGCGACACCCTGCTCAAGGCCGAGACCGACCCCAAGGCGGTGGTCTCCACCATAGGCCCGGCGGGCGAGCGCATGATCCCGGTGTCGGGCATCTTCAGCGACGGCGAGCACGCCAGGGTGGCGGCCCGCTGCGGCCTGGGCGCGGTGGCCGGCTCCAAGAACTTAAAGGCCATTGTGGTTCGCGGCACCCAGACCGTACCGGTGCATGACTCCGCCGCGTTAAAGGCCATAACCAAGCCCCTGCTCGATACCTACCGCGTCTTGGCCAAGGGCCTGGGCGGCTACGGCACTCCCAACCTGGTGCACCCCTGCGCGGACGTAGGCACCATGCCCTTCCAGAACTGGCGCAAGGGCAAATGGGAAGGCGCGGAAAAAATAAACGGCGAAGAGCTGAAGCAGCGCTTTTCCAAAGGCAACTTCCGCTGCGCCGGATGCCCCATCGGCTGCGGCCGCAAGATCGAGCTGGACGGCAAGATCATCGGTGGGCCCGAGTATGAGACCTTGGCCCTGTTCGGCGGCGGCTGCCTCATAGACGACCTTGAGGCCCTGTGCCGCCTCAACCGCCGCTGCAACCAGTTGGGCATCGACACCATGGAGGCGGGTTCGCTTATCGGCCTATCCATGGAGCTCTACGAAAAAGGCATCATCGACAAGGAAGATACCGGCGGCCTGGAGCTCAACTGGGGCAGCGTGCCCGCGGCCACCGAATTGGTGGAGCAGATGGGCAAGGGTGAAGGCCTGGGTGCCCTTCTGGGTCAAGGCATGAACACGGTGGTTCAAAAGCTGGGCGGCCTGGCCTCGGAGTACGCGGTGCAGGTCAAGGGCATGGCCTCGGCGGCCCACGATCCCAGGGCCTACAACAGCATCGCCGTGGGCTATGCCACCTCCAACCGGGGCGCCTGCCACTTGCAGGGATTCAGCCACGTTTTCGAGCGCAACGTTTCCATGCCCGAGTGGGGCCTCAATGAGCCGGCCGACCGCCTGGACCCCGAGGGCAAGCCCCTTTTGGTTATGCGGGCCCAGGACCTTATGTGCTTGTTCGATTCGGTGGCCATGTGCAAGTTCTCCCTGTTCGCCGGGGTCAACCCCGGCATCATGACCGGATGGATCAACGCCATCACCGGATGGGACATGACCTCGCAAGAGCTTATGAAAAGCGGGGAGCGCATCTTCAATCTCAAGCGGCTCTACAACAACCATCTGGGCATAAGCCGCAAGGACGACACCTTGCCCGGACGCTTTCTTACCCATAAACGCGGCGAGGGGGGCACGGTAAAGAGCCTGCCGCCGCTCAACCTGATGCTTAGCGATTACTACGAACTGCGCGGCTGGAGTGAGGAAGGCATACCCCAGCCCGAAAAAGTGACTGAACTGGGCTTGGAGCAGTGGGACCTGCCCCGTAAGGCCAAAGTTGCTTTCGGATAAAAATTAGTTAGCGGGATAACTGGGGGGACAAATAGTGAGTGAGCGCTCGCCTGATTACAGAAAACAAAGGTGGGAGCTCCACTACGGACATGGAGACATGTCTATTCACCATCTACATCGAGGGAGAGGAATTCATGTTCAAAGTAGGAGCAAAAATCACATCCGCCCTGTTTAGCATTTGCCTCTTGATTGCCGGTTTGTTGCTGCTGGGCCCGGCATCGGCCCAGGCCGGCGCGCCTGACGAAATTCTTATTGGAACCACGGTTAGCGAGTCCGGCTACATGGCCGAAGACAGCATTCCGTCTTTTAAGGGTCGCAAGTTGGCCGTGGATCTAGTGAACAAGGACGGAGGCCTGTTCCTGTCCAAGTTCAACAAAAAGGTGCCCGTGAAGCTGGTCTACTACGATGACAAGAGCGAGCCCTCGGCCGCGGTGCGCAGCTTCCAGCGCCTGGCCAACATGGACAAGGTCGACTTCTTCCTGTCCGCCCACGGCTCCACCCTGTCCTTCGCGGTGGCCAAGATCGCCGAAACCTCCAAGATTCCCATGACCATCTACGCTGGTTACGCCAACAAGATTTGGACCCAGGGCTACAAGTACATCTTCAACGTTGGCCCCACCGCCTCCCAGTACTGCGAGGCTTTCGTGAACCTGGTCAAGAGCCTTCCGGACAAGCCCAAGGTGGGCCTGATCCACGAAGACGGCCTGTGGGCCAAGGCGGTTTCCGGCGCCATGGCCAAGATGGGCAAGGCAGCAGGCGTGCAGATCGACGTTGTGGACGTCTACCCTTCCGACAGCAAGGACGTGAGCTCCTCGGTCAACAAGGTCATCGCCGAGGGCTACCCCATCATCGGCACCGTCAGCCACGTGCGCAACGACCTGCTGGTTACCCGCACCATCCTGGAGATGGGCGTGACAAACAAGTTCAGGATGATCTACGTGCAGACCGCCACCGGCTACCCCTCTTTTGCCCAGAAGTTCAAGCCTGAGCAGATTCAGGGCATCGTGGGCACCAGCGTGTGGGCCTCCAGCATCAAGACCTACTTCAACTCCGAGTTCCAGAAGGCCTACAAAAAGGCCTACGGCGAGGAGCCCAGCTGGGTTTCGGCCATCGGCTTTGCCGGTGCCCAGGCCATGCTGGAAGCCATCAAGGAAGCCGGCACCAACGACCGCGAGGCGGTACGTCAGGCTTTCGTGAGCAAGGACATCAAGACAATCATCGGCGACCTGAAGTTCAAAAAAGACGGCACCTCCAACGGCAGCGCCCTGGTTTGCCCCCAGATGCAGGGCGGCATCCCCGAGGTGGTCTACCCGGCCGATTTCGCCACCAAGAAGCTGATCTACCCCCAACCGACCTACAAGAAATAAGGCTCCCTAGGGGGAGGAGGTCATTCCTCCTCCCCCTTAATCTTTCTCCCAAGGGATTTATCGCCATGCTTGAAGTTAAACAAGTTAGCAAGTACTTCGGCGGGGTCCAGGCGGTGGAAAATGTGAGCCTTGCGGTTGATCAAGGAGAGATCGTGGGGCTCATAGGCCCCAACGGTTCGGGGAAGACCACCCTGTTCAATTTGATTACTCGCATCTACCCCCTGACGGCAGGCGACATCTATTTTCAAGGCAAGCTCATCAACAAGATGAGCCCCTCGGACGTATGTCACCTGGGCATCTCCCGCACCCACCAGATACCCCGGCCCTTCCACAGCCTTAGCGTGCGCCAAAACGTGAGTCTGGCCTATCTCTACGGCCGCAAGGACTCAGGAGACCGCGCCAAGGCCAACAGCGAGGCCGAGCGCCTATTGGACTTGGTGGGACTGAAGGAATACGCCCAAAACCCGGCGTCGCAACTCAACGACGTGCAATGCAAGGTCTTGGAGTTGGCCCGTTCCCTGGCCACCGATCCCAAGCTTTTGCTCTTGGACGAGATTTTGGCCGGCCTCAACCCCGCCGAGCTCTCGTTTTTCCAGGATTTGATTCTCAAGATCCGCTCGGAGCTGGGGATCACCGTTTTCTGGTGTGAGCATATTATGCGCGTGTTGATGAAAACCGTGGACCGGGTGGTCTGCCTGGATTATGGCCGCAAGGTCTGCGAGGGCTCGCCCTCGGAGGTGGCCAACAACCCCGAGGTTATCGAGTGTTACCTGGGCAAGGCAGCGGGTGAATAAAAGTGTTGGAAGTCAAAAACCTCAGCGTTGGATACGGCAACCTGCAGGTGATCCACGAAATCTCCTTTGCCTTGGGCAAGGGGGAGATGGTGGCCCTGTTGGGCGGCAACGGCGCGGGCAAAACCACCACCCTCAAGGCGGTGATGGGCCTGCTTCCCCCCTGGGGCGGCGAGGTCCTGCTCGACGGCAAACCCATTCACGAACTTAAAACCCCCAGTATCGTCTCCCTGGGGCTGGCCTACGTGCCTGAGCACAAATCGGTTTTCCCCAAAATGACAGTTTTGGAAAACCTGGAGTTGGCCCTGAACTCCGAAAAGGCCAAAGAGAAAAAAGACGAAACCATGCAGGAGGTCTTCGACCTCTTCCCCCGCATCTCCAGCAAGACCAAGCTTCGCCAAATGGCCGGCACCCTCTCCGGTGGAGAACAGCGCATGCTGGTTATCGCCCGGGCCCTGATGTCCCTTCCAACTTATTTATTGTTGGACGAGCCTTCTTTGGGCCTGGCCCCCCGGCTGGTGCAAGACCTATTCGAGGCCATCAAGAGGATTCACGCCGGAGGCGTGCCCATCTTCCTTGTGGAGCAGAACGTAAACCTCACCTTGCAGATCGTCGATCGCGCCTACGTGCTGGAGCAGGGCAAGATCGTTCTGGAGGGCTCGGGAACCGAACTCAGCGAGATGCCGCACATCCGCGAGTCCTACCTGGGCATCTGAGGAAAGGGAGAGCGAACGCATGGACTACTCAACCCTGGCAGTACAGCTGTTCTTGACGGGAATATTCCTGTCATCGCTATACATATTGGTAACCTTCGGCCTCACCATGATCTTCGGGGTCATGGAGATCGTCAACTTCGCTCACGCCTCCTTTGCCATTCTGGGCGGCTACGCCTGCCTGATGGCGGTGACCGCCTTGGGCTTGGACCCCTTCGTGGCCCTGGTGCCGGTGGTGGCCTTCATGGCCTTGGTGGGTTGGCTCACCTTTGAGTTCTTCGCCCGCTACACCCTGGATGTGGGCGATGCCCACGTGGTGCACTACTACGCCCTTTTGTTGATCATCTCCAACGTCCTGGCTCTCATCTTCGGCCTGGACTATAAGTTCGTGCCCTCGGGTCTGGGTTACTCCCAGATCCACTTGGGGCCCTTCAAGTACCCTCTGCTCAAATTCATCGTGGCCATCATAAGCCTGGCCACCGTGGCGGGGCTGAGCCTTTACTTGAAGAAGTCGGTGATCGGCAAGAAGATCCGGGCCGTGTCCCAGAGCAAGGAGTCGGCCGAGATCATGGGCATCGACTCGCTCAAGATCCGGCGCATCACCTGGATCATCGGCGTAAGCTCCGCCGGTCTCATGGGCGCCCTGGTCGGACTGGTGAACCCCTTCTCGCCCTACGCGGGAGCCACCTATCTGATCGTGGCCTTCAGCGTGGCCATCCTGGGCGGCATGGGCTCTTTGTACGGAACCATCGTGGCCGGGTTCATAATCGGCATGACCGAGAGCCTGTTCTCCCTATTCCTACCCTCCCAGATTTCTCCGGTGGTGGCCTTTGTATTCATCATCGGCGTGCTGATGGTCAAACCAGAGGGCCTCTTCAGCCGGGCCTAGGCTCAGGCTAGAGAGAAACAGGCGAGGAAACCAATATGCAAGCCAAGAACCAAGGCAATAAAAAAACCACAATCGTACTGGGCATCTTGACCCTGGCCGCCCTGGCCTTGCCCCTGGTGGGCATCCCGTACCAGGAATACGCCATGTCGGTGCTCACCTTCGCGTTTATTTACACCCTGCTGGGCCAGTCCTGGAACTTTATGGGCGGCCTGGCCAAGCAGTTCTCCCTGGGCCACGCGGCCTTCTTCGGCCTGGGCGCCTTTGCCACCGCCGCCTGCAGCAGCGTGGGCATGCCCGCCCTGGTCTCGCTGGCCTTAGGCGGACTGGCGGTAGCCGTGTTCAGCCTACCCATAGGCCTTATCTGCTTCTCGGCCCGGGGGCCCTACTTCACCATCATCACCCTGGCCATTGCCGAAATTCTCAGGATCGTGTTCCTGTGGCGGCCAGAGCTTTCCGGCTCCGAGGGCATTCTTTTGCCCCCAAGCATCTTCTCCACCCGCGAGGGCATCTACTACCTGACTCTGGTGCTCACCGCCGCGTCCATCTTCACTTTCCGATGGATGGCGCGCAGCAAGCAGGGCTTGGCCCTGGTGGCCATCGGTGATGATGAAGACGCCTGCTCGGAGATCGGCATCAAGGTGAAGTACATCAAGTCCTCCACCTTGTTCGTAAGCGCGGGCATGGCCGCGGTGGCCGGCGGTTGCTACGGCCTGTTCACCCAGTATCTGTCCCCCAACGATGTTTTCTCCATCAACTACTCCCTGGAGGCCATCTTCATTTCCACCATCGGCGGCATAAGCAACGCCTTCGGCCCCTTGGTGGGAGCATTGTTGGTCAGCCTTTTGGAGGAAACCCTGAACCCGTTGGTTCCCGGCGCGCACCTGTTGGTGCTGGGCGCCATCCTCATATCCATCATGTTCCTGCTGCCCAAGGGCTTGGTCACACTTTTCAGCAAGTCCGACAACAAGCAGGATGCTCCCATGAAGATAAAGATCAAGCGCCGCCAATCGGCCGCTTAGTCTGCCCCGGCACTGAAGGATATGGATTATGAATACCTTTGATCTGCAAATGGACTTCCGGGTGGTTTTTAAAGACCAGGCCCAGGAGTCCACCGCCGGGCTGCTTGGCCAAATGGGCGCTCAGCGAGTGTTGCTGGTAACCGATGCGGGCATCCAAGGAGCCGGTCTGGACCAAGCCTACCGCGAGGCCTTGGCTGCCCAGGGCATTGAAGTGGCGGTGTTCAACGACGTGGAGCCTAATCCCACCACCGCCAACGTGGAGGCGGGCTTGGCCCTGGCCAAGGAGTTCAAGCCCCAGGCCCTGTTGGGTATCGGCGGGGGCAGCGTGTTGGACTGCGCCAAAGCCATCAATATCCTGCTCAATCGTGGTGGCAAAATGAGCGACTACGCAGGGCCCCAGCAAGGCGGAGCCGCTTTGCTGCCCCTGGTGGCCGCCCCCACCACCGCCGGCACCGGCAGCGAGGTCTCGCCCTTTTTGCTTATCTCCGACAGCGAGACCCACGCCAAAATCGTGTGCAAGGACTGGCAGGCCATCCCCAAGGTGGCGGTCCTGGACCCCAGCCTGAGCCTGACCCTGCCGCCCATGGCCACGCTTTTTGCCGGTCTGGACGCCTTGGTGCACGGCTTTGAGGCCTATGTGGCCAAAGGCAGCCAGCCCTACACCCAGGCTTTGGCGCTTAAATCCATTGGCCTGGTTTACCAAAACTTGCCCAAGGTCATGGAAACGCCCTCAGACGTGGAAGCCCGGGGCAACATGCTGCTGGCCAGCAACCTGGCGGGCATGGCCTTTGCCCTGAGCTATTTGGGGCTGTCTCACTCCCTGGCCAACGCCTTGACCAAAATGAAGGGTACGCCTCACGGCCTGGCCGTGGGCATGATGCTAGGGGCGGTGATTCGCTTCAACGCTCCGGTGTGCGGCGCGGACTATGAGCATATAGCGCGCTACCTGCTGGGCGAAGGCTGCCCGGCTGAGCAGCAAGCAGCCTGCCTGGCTCTGGCCGACGCGGTGGAAAAGATGGCTCATTCTCTGGGTATGCCCAAAAACTTGGGCGAACTGGAGTTCCAGGAAAGCCAAATCCCGGAGCTGGTGGAGGAGGCTCTGCGTCAGGCCACCATCCAGTTCAACCCGCGTACCCCTACGGCCGAGGAGCTTACCACCTTGTTGGAGTCCTGCTTCTAGCCGGCTTTTCACCTAAAACCCAACCCCAAGCCACATCGTGGCTTGGGGTTTTTTTATTGCCGGCCCAATGTGAATAAAACCTTTTAAAAAAGGGGAATATACCGATAACAACCCGCCAAGACCGCCTTAGCATTTCGCCTCCTGAAACTTTTTGATTGACAAACTGCAAACGTTTGCGATATCCAAAATCATACCCTAGCGGAGGGAGCAAGGGGTTCATGGCCACTATCAAGGAAATCGCTAAAAAAGCCGGGGTTTCCTATTCGTCCGTTTCACGGGCCCTGAACAACCAGGCCGGGGTACGCCCCGAAATCCGCAAAAAAGTCTTGGAAATCGCCCAAGAACTCAATTACCATCCCCATTCATCCGCCAAGGCCCTGGTGCAGAACCGTATAGGCGTCCTGGGGGTGGTCATCCCCCGCACCAGCGAGTTCGCCTTCCAAAATCCTTATTATTCTCATATGTTACTTGGCCTAAGCTCGGTGGCCAACGACATGGGATACAACTTGATGCTGGTGATAAACCAGCAGGAGAGTCATGCCACTTTGTACCATCGCCATTTGGTGGATGGTCTCATCGTGGTGGCCAACCGCATAGATGACCCTTATATCCCCGATCTGGTCAGGGACGATGTCCCCACCGTGGTGATTCCAGGCTACCCTGATGAATGGGATTTCGACATCCCCAGCGTCAACTCCGAGAATTACCAGGACGTATATAGGGCCATCACCTACCTCATCAACCTGGGCCACCGGGATATAGCCTTTATCCTGGGTGGCATGAATTCCTTATACTCCCTGGTTCGTCTGGACGCCTACAAGGCGGCCTTTCGAGATAAGGGACTGGAATACAAAGAAAAATATATCAAAGAAAGCGACTTCTCCAAAACCGATGCTTTTCGCATTATGGGGGAGTTGCTCAACCTGCCCGACCCGCCCAGCGCAGTAATCAGCATCAATGACGCCACCACCCCCGGCGTCTTGCACCAAATCAACAGTCGCGGGCTGAGAATTCCCGAAGATATTTCCGTGGTGGCCATTGGCTGCTCGGACTTGGTGGACTTGACTGACCCGCCCCTTACCGCCATTAAGGTCCCCGTGACCCAGGTCGGTAGGGCAGCGGCAAGAGTTCTCATTGAATTAATTGAAAAAGGCGATTGCCGCGAGCGGCATGTCGTTATCCCCTCCGCCTTTGTGGTCCGGGAATCCACCGGAGTATGGCCCAGCCGCTGAGACGGTGGGGCCAACGCGAGCAATGCGGAGGGTCGCTATGAGAACCCGGAATTTTTGCTGTTAGCTGCAAACGTTTGCGAATACAACTGAAAAATGGCCCTGTTGCCTACATCTGACGGGGCGCGAGAAAGGGTGTTCAGCCATGGATTACGGCATACCCGCCGACCGCGTGGTTATCACTGTGGCCCAAACCGGGGCCATTACCAATAAGTCGCTAAACCCCAACGTGCCCGAGCAGCCGGAAGAAATCGCCGACTCGGCTTATGAGTGCTTCAACCAAGGCGCCGCCATCGTGCACATCCACGCGCGCGACCCCCAGGGGGAAAACACCTCCGAGCTGTCCGTGTTTGAGGACATCCACAGCCGCATCCGCGACAAGTGCGACCTGATAATCCAAGACAGCACCGGCGGTGGGCCCAACTTGACCCAGGAACAGCGCATCAACTGCCTGAATGCCAAACCGGACATGGCCTCGCTGAACATGGGTAGCCTGATGCGGGTCGCCGGCCCTTACAAGGGAGTACCCTTTTCCAACATGCCCGAGGAAATCGACTGGTTTGTGGAACAGATGGTGCAGCGGGGCATCAAGCCGGAGATGGAGGCCTATAGCCACTCCATGATCCAGGAGGTGCGCCGCCTCATCAAAGAGGGCCGGGTGCAAAAGCCTTATTACGTCAACATCGTTCTGGGCATGCGCTACCAAGGGGCCGAACCAGCCACCCCGGACACCCTGACTTCCATGGTGCGCAGCCTGCCGCCGGACACCATTTTCAACTGCACCGGTGTGGGCTCGGCTCAAACACCCCTGGCCACCATGGCTATGGTCATGGGCGGCTGTGTGCGAGTGGGCCTGGAAGACAACATCTACTACGCCAAGGGCGAGCTAGCCCAAAGCAACGCCCAACTGGTGGCCCGGGTGGTGCGCATTGCCCGCGAGCTGGGCAAGGAGCCGGCCACTCCGGCGGAGGCGCGACAGTACCTGGGACTGCAGGCCCAAAAGGCCTAGGACCGCGGACAGCAAGGGAACTAAGCACATGAACGCGGACCAGATCAAAAACATTGCCGTAATCGGCATGGGCACCATGGGCCCGGGCCTGGCCCAGGCCTTTGCCCTGGCTGGTTTTCAGGTAACCGGCTTTGACGCCAACCCGGACATGCAAGGTCAAGCCAGAAAAATTTTCCAGGCCAACTTGGATAGCCTGGTGGAATTCGGCGACCTGGAGCCAGCCAAGGCAGAGGACGCGGCCACCCGCCTGAACTTTACCGACTCCCTGGCCTCGGCGGTTTCTCAAGCGGACTTGGTGGTGGAGACGGTGAGCGAAAAGCGCGCAATCAAGCGCCAGGTATACGCTCAAATCGCCGAGCACCTGCCCGATAGCGCTTTGCTTTGGAGCAACACCTCCACCCTGAACATCTACGACCTTTTGCCCGAGGAGCTGATTGCGCGCTCCATCATTTCCCATTGGTTTGCCCCACCCCACATCATTCCTTTGGTGGAGGTGGTCAAGGATCCCAGAGTGGCCGACGACACGGTGGAAACCACCCTGGCCCTGCTGGACATCCTGGGTAAAAAGCCCATTGTCATCGAAAAATTCGTGCCCGGCTTTGTCATAAACCGCATCCAGCGTCTGCTGGGATATGAAATCTTTTTCTTGTTGGAAAACGGCTATATCAGCCCGGAAGACCTGGACCTGGCGGTAAAGGCCAGCATCGCTCCGCGCATGATGCTTTTGGGCCTGGTGCAACGCTACGACTTCACCGGCCTGGACCTGAGCGCCCGCAATCTGCAGGACAAGGAGTTCTTCGATCCCCCGCTGGACCACCACCCCACCCCGCTTTTCTCCTTGGTGGAAAAGGGGCATCTGGGGGTTAAGTCCGGGCAGGGATTTTTTGACTATCGCGACAGGGATATCAGCGACACTCTGCGCGACCGCGACCGTTATTTAATGAAAATAGTAAAGAGCCTGGACTTCTGCATTAAGAAAGAACGCCTGGTTTAACACCACGGGGGTGGAGCGGCCCCGCGCAATACAAGGAAGGACTACACAAAATGACCCTCGGAGACAGACTGGCGCAACTTTTGGCCGAGAGCGGCGTGGACCGCGTCTTTGGCGTGCCCGGCGGACAAACCCTGCCCCTATACGAAGGCATCCGCAAAAGCGGAGGGGCCATCAGTCACGTACTCATGCGCGATGAGCGTAGCGCCGGTTTCGCGGCCGACGCCTATGCGCGTCTCACCGGCAAGCTGGGCGTATGCGACGCCACTGTGGGGCCGGGAGCCACCAACTTCCTCTCCCCCTTGGCCGAGGCCCACTGCTCCTCTATTCCCATGCTGGCCATCATCTCTGATATTTCCCGTGCCTGGGAACACCGCCGGGTGCGGGGCAACGCTTCGCAGGCCATGGAGCAGTTGGAGATGTTCAAGCCGGTGAGCAAGTGGCAGGTGACGCTCAGCGAACCCGCCTCATTGGAAAACGTGCTCGACCAGGCCATCCGGGTGGCGGTGAGCGGACGCCCCGGACCGGTGGTAGTGGCGGTGCCCGATGACGTGGGCGATCTGGAAATCGACTGGCAGAGGCGGGTAAAGCCAGATGCCTCCTTCCCCCGCCACCGTAGCGCGCCCGACCCGGCCCAGACTCAAGCGGCCCGCGAGGCCCTGCTTCAGGCCAAAAAGCCGGTGCTCTTGGCCGGAGGTGGAGTGCACTCCTCCGGGGCCCTGGAAGAGTTGGCCGCCCTGGCCCGCAAGCTGGGGGTGCCGGTGGTGACCACCATCACCGGCAAGGGAGTCATGGCCGAGACCGACTCGCAGGCCTTTGGGGTCACCGGCTCCATGGGCAACCCCAAATCCAACGAGGTGGTGCGTCAAGCCGACCTGGTGTTCTTCATCGGCTGCAAGGCGGGCCAGTTGGCCACCTTTGGCTATGACTGCCCTGCCTACGGCGTCACCACCATACATTTGGACATCGACGCAGAGGAGATCGGGCGCAACTTCCCAGACAGCATTCCCCTGGTGGGTGACGCCCGCCTGGGCCTGAGGGATCTGTTGGCCGCCCTGGAAAGCGACAGCTTCACCTATGGGTGGGACATGGAGGAGCTTCGCCGGGTCAACCAGCAGTGGTACGACGAAATGACCCTGCGCCCCCAGGCCCCCGGCGAGCCCCTAAAGGCCCAGGCGGTCACCCGCCTTATCGACCAGGCCATGGAGCCCGGCGACCTGGCGGTGTGCGACGCCAGCCTGCCTTCCGGCTGGGCGGCGGCTTATTTGCGCCTAAAAGAGGCGGGCCGCTACTACCTGGCTCCCCGCGGCCTGGCCGGCCTGGGCTGGGGGGCTCCGGCCGCGGTGGGCGCCGCCCTGGCCCGCCCAGAGGCCAAGCGGGTCTTCCTGTTCGCCGGAGACGGCGGCTACGCCTTCTCCATGCAAGAGATGGAGGTAATGGTGCGCATGAAGCTGCCGGTGATTACCTGCCTGTACAACAACGACGTGCTGGGCTGGATCAAGCACGTGCAGCTCGCCCGCTACGGCGACGACCACATCTCCACCGACTTCAACCACATTGACTTCGCCACCGTGGCTAAGGGCTTTGGGGCCCGCAGCTACAAAGTAAACACCTTGGACGAACTCAGCGAAGCTCTGGAAACCGAACGCCGGCCCCAGGGACCGGTGATGATCGACATGACCACGGACCAATACGAAACGCCGGTTCTGCGCAACGCATCGGGCAACGCCTAGGGCGCTGCACGGCGCAGGAACCGAGGGATACGAGGAGTTCTACCTAAACTCAAGGTAGTGGAAACTAACCTAGGGAAAGGAGAGTCGCATGAGGCGTCTGAAACTTGGAACCATTTTGGCGGGCATCGCGGCCTTGTCGCTGGTGCTGCTGGGCGGCACGGCCATGGCCGAGTACCCGGACAAACCCGTAACTTTCATCGTCAACTATGGCGCGGGAGGCACCACCGACCTTACCAGCCGTTTGCTTTGCTCGGTGGCCGAGAAACCCCTCGGCCAGTCCATCACCGTGGTCAACAAGGCCGGCGGCGGCGGCACGGTAGGCCCCACCTACCTGTCTACCCGCAAGCCCAACGGCTACACCATCGGCGTGACCAGCTTCTCGCCCATGGCCGTGGCTCCCCACATGATGAAGGTCAGCTACACCCTCAAGGACTTCGCCTTCATCGCCGGCGTGTGCCGCTACCTTTACGGCGTGGCCGTGGCGGCGGACTCGCCCTACAAGACTTGGGCCGACCTTATGAAGGCCATCGAGAGCGGCAAGCGCCTGACCATGGCTACCCCCAGCCCGGTGCAGGCCATCCTGTTCCCCCGCTTGGCCAAGTTCACCGGCAAGAAGATGGATAACGTGGTGTGGGTGCGCTACAAGTCCGGCAAGCAGACCACCGTGGCCCTGCTGGGCGGGCACGTGGATTTGATCGTGGGTAACCCCATGGACATTGCTCCCCAGGTGAAGACCGGTAAGCTGCGCATGTTGGCCTCGGCCAGCCCGGTGCGCTGGCCCCTGCTTCCCGACGTGCCCACCATCATCGAGCAGGGCTACGACGTGAGCATCGACTCCTGGTTGGGCTTCGCCGCGCCTGCGGGCATCGAGGAAAGCCGCCGCACCAAGCTGCAAAAGGCCTTCAAGTTCGCGGTTGAGGACAAAAAGATCCAGAAGAAGATGATCGACCTGGGCATGGCCCCCATGTTCATGAGCGGTCCTGAGTACGGTCAGTTCTGCGCCAAGGGCTTCAAGGTGATGGGTGCCGACCTCAAAACCGTGGGTCTGAAGAAAAAGAAGTAACCCATTGGACTGAACCCATGGGTGGCTCTTGGCCGCTGTTTTCAGGCGCTGCCGTCATCTTTTGGCCGGAAAAGCCATGATGAACTCGATACCGCTGCCAAGGCTCTTCCAGTGCACCAGGCGGGAGCCACCCCCTTATCAACATCCAAGGGTCCAAGTGACGCGATGCCGCCATTTGAGGAGTAGACATGTGGGACTTACTATTTAACGGTTTCGCCGAAATTCTGGCCCCGGGTAACCTAATTTACCTTTTAGGCGGAGTGTCGGTGGGTATCATCCTGGGAGCCATCCCCGGGTTGACGGCCACCATGGGCATTGCCATGGTCATCCCACTTACCCTCACCCTGCCCCCTATTCCCAGCCTTATGATGCTCATGGGGGCTTACAAAGGCGGCATCTTCGGCGGCTCTATCGCGGCGATCCTCTTGTGCGCGCCGGGGACCTCGGCGGCCGCCGCCACTGTAGCGGACGGCCATGCCTTAGCAAAAGCGGGCAAGGCCATAAAAGCGCTCAAAATCTCGCTGACCGCCTCGGTGATAGGCGATACCTTCAGCGACATCATTTTGATTTTCCTGGCCGTGAACCTCGCCCGGGTGGCCCTGCAGTTCGGCCCCGGCGAGTTCACCGCCGTGGCCATCATGGCGCTGACTATCGTGGGGCCGGCCTCGGGCAAATCCCTGCTCAAGGGGCTGATTACCGCGGTGGGCGGCCTACTGATAGCCTTGATCGGCCTGGACCCCGGCACTTCGCTACCGCGACTTACCTTTGATCTGAATGAATTGGTGGACGGCATCGCCCTGGTGCCCATGCTTATCGGCCTGCTAACCATCCCCGAGATCATGGCTCAGTACGAGGAAAGGGTAAAAACGGTAAGGGCACACATTCCGCCGCCAAGCTGCAAGGACGACACCCGCATAACCCGCAGAGACTGGCGGATGATGGTGCGCCCCATGGTCACCGGTTCCTTTATGGGAACCGCCATTGGAATCGTGCCCGGGCTTGGCCCCACCCTGGGCGCCTTCATGGGTTACGACGCGGCTTGGCGCCAGTCCAAGCATCGTGAAGAGTTCGGGCGCGGCTCGGTGGAAGGCATCGCCGGAGCAGAGTCGGGCAACAACTCGGTTAGCGGAGCCAACCTGGTGCCCTTGCTGGGCCTGGGCGTGCCCGGCGACGTGGAGGCGGCCATCTTGGTGGGCGCGTTCCTTATTCACGATCTCACCCCCGGCCCCCTGATTTTCCAAGAGGCCCCGGACGTGGTCTACGGCCTGTACGCCGGCCTGCTCACCGCCAACATCCTGCTTTACTGCATCGCCCGCGGCCTCCTGCCCGCCTTTACCAAGGCGGCGGGACTAAGGGTAACCATCATCTTCCCGTTGATGCTGGTGCTGTGCGCGGTGGGGTCTTACGCCTTCAACCAAAGCTTGTTCGACGTGGGCGTGACCTTCACCTTCGGCTTGTTGGGCTACGCATTGAACAAGCTCGACTTCCCCCGGGCCACCTTTCTTATCGGCTTCATCCTGGGGCCTCTACTGGAGGATAACTTCCGCAGGGCCATGGTCATAAGCCAGGGGCAGATCGGCATCCTCTTTGAAAGCCCCCTGTCCATCGGGCTGTGGATTTTCACCGTGATCTCGGTGAGCACCATCCTCTACAGCAAGTGGCGGCAGCGTAAAAGGGTGGAGGCCCTGGCTCCGCCCGACACCAGCACACCTGTGGAGGATGAGGCAGAGTGCGCGGTGACGGAGGAAACCTCGGGCAAGTATCTGCGCGTACCCAACTTCGTCTTCCAGTTGGGCGGCGCCCTTATCATCTTCGGGTTCTTCCTGTTCTGCTACCTGGTCATATTCCCGGCGCAGATCGAAACCCCCGGTGGCTTCGGCGTTTCGGCCCTGCTGTTCCCCAACTCGCTGCTCTTTTTGGGCTGCTTGTTCTCCGGCCTGCTGGCCTTGGACCACATTCGCAGGCGCAAGGACTACGGCTACAGCAAGGTCAGCTACAGCGCGGCCTTGCGGGTTTGCACCTATGTGGGAGGCATGATCCTCTACTTGCTCGGCTTGGAGTATCTGGGCTTCATGATCAGCTCGATCCTGGGCATCTTGGGCTTCTGCATTCTCCTTGGCGAGCGCAAAATGGTGGTGGTGGGCCCCTTGTCGGTTCTGGCCCCCATGGCGGTGTATGCCTTGTTCGAATACGGGCTCAAGGTACAACTGCCGGCGATGCCGTGGCTTGACTAATCAATCGACCCCAGGCCTCCCGGCACCTTCGGGAGACCTGGGGTAAAATGACCAGTATGGCTTGAAACAAAATAAGGAGACATCATGCAAGCGGTACTGGTTAAATCCTTTGGGGAAGCCGACCAACTCTTTCTGGGTCAAGCACCCGATCCTGAAGTAAAAGACCACCAGGTCCTGGTGAGGATAAAAGCCGCGGGAGTAAACCGGGCCGACACCCTGCAGCGCAGAGGCATGTACCCCCCTCCCCCTGGTGAAAGCGAAATCCTGGGCCTGGAGATGGCCGGCGAGGTGGTGGAAACCGGGCCTGGCTGTGAGCGCCTGAAACCGGGCGACAAGGTCTTTGGCATCCTCTCCGGTGGCGGGTACGCCGAGTACGTGGCCCTGGATGAAGGCCTGGCTATGCCCATTCCCGAGGGCATGGAGTTCGAGCAGGCCGCGGGCATGGCCGAGGTGTTCCTCACCGCCCATCAGGCCTTGTTCTGGTTGGGCGGGCTACAACCGGGCGAAAACGTGCTAATCCATGCAGGTGCCAGTGGCGTGGGCACCGCTGCCACTCAGTTGGCCAAGCTGGCTGGGGCCACAGTGGTGGTAACCGCCAGCTCCCAAGAAAAGCTGGACGCTTGCCACGCACTGGGGGCGGATGTGGGCATCAACTACAAGAAAGAAGACTTCCCCGCCAGAGTGATGGAAGCCACCGGCAACCATGGCGCGGACGTGCTGATCGATTTCATTGCCGCCCCTTATTACCAGCGTAACTTGGCCTCCCTGGCTCTGGACGGCCGCATGGTTATGCTGGCCTTTATTGGTGGCTACAAGCTGGAAAAGGTGGACCTGCGCCCCATGCTCAACAAGCGGCTGACCGTCAAAGGCACCACTCTGCGCAGCCGGAGCCTGGAATACCGCGTGAAGCTGAGCCAGGAGTTCATTGCCAAGTATTCAGCCAAGTTCACCAGCGGCGAGCTTAAGCCTGTCCTTGACAGCGTGATTCCCTGGAGCGATGTTAAGGCGGCTCATGAACGCATTGAGGCCAACCTCAACGTTGGCAAAATAATCCTGCGGATCTCCTGAGCAGACTCGCACTGGGCCACGGTCGCGGAGCGAACCGAGGTAGCCGTGCGAGCACATAACACCAGGACGGCCCGTGGAGCTGAATTTTAGGAGATGGTTTTCATGAAAATTATGATCTGCGGTGCTGTGCGCACTCCCATCGGCAACTACATCGGCTCTCTGCGCGATGTCCCCGCTTATAAACTGGGCGCTCTGGTTCTTAACCAGGCCGTCCAGCGGGCGGGCGTGGACCCGGCTACGGTGGATGACGTGATCATGGGCCAGTCCTATCAAAACGGCGAATCGGTCAACATCGCCCGCATGTCCCTGCTGGCGGCCGGTTGGCCTGACCACGTAACCGGCCTGAGCATCGATCGCCGCTGCCTTTCCGGCCTGGACGCCATCTGCCTGGGCGCCATGAAGATTAAGAGCGGTGTTGCCGACATCGTGGTGGCCGGTGGGGTGGACAGCATGAGCCGGGCAGAGTTCTACATCCCCGGCGAGTTCATGAAATGGGGCGTGGGCGGAGCCAAGGACCCCAAATGGGGGTTCATGCCTCGCGGCCACGGAGCGCTGTCCATGTGGGGCATCCCTCTGTTCGACCGCATCCAACGGGCCAGGGTGATGTCCCAGCCCGTTGAGCGCTACGGCGAGCTGAACTCCATGATGACCTGGGCCGAGGAAGCGGCCAAGGCCGAGGGTATTACCCGGGAGGAGGCTGACCGCTGGGCCCTGCGCAGCCACCAGAGGGCCATCGCGGCCATCGGCGCGGGCAAGTTCGAGGAGGAGATCGTGCCGGTGGAGGTTCCCGGCAAAAAGGGCGAGGTCAAGCTGGTCTCCCAGGATGAGCCGCCGCGGCGCGATTCCTCTTTGGAACGCCTGGCCAAGTTGCCCACTGTCTATCCGGACGGCATCTGCACCGCGGGCAACTCCTCCACCGAAAACGACGGCGCGGCCGCCGTGGTGCTTATGAGCGAAGAGACCGCGGAGAAGCTGGGCGCCAAGCCCCTGGGCAGCTTGATCTCTTTTGGCATCGCCGCCTCAGACCCCGCCCTCACCTACCCCGCGGTTCCGGCCTCGGTGAACAAGGCCTTGGACAGCGCGGGCATGACCCTGGACCAGATGGAGCTGATTGAAATCCAAGAGGCATTCGCCGCGCAGGTGTTGGCCGATGCCAAGCTCATGGGCCTTACCTACGAGGACATGGACCCCATGGTCAACGTCAACGGCTCGGGCATTTCCCTGGGCCATCCCATCGGAGCCACCGGCGCCATGCGCATGGTCACCCTTCTGCACGAAATGCAGCGCCGGGACGCGGCCTATGGCATGGAGACCATCTGCGGCGGAGGCGGCCAGGGTATCGCCGCCATTGTGGGCCGCTAGGCAAAGCGGAACAGAGCCTTGCTGATTCGATCTTTCTCACCCACCTTTGGCCATGTAGCAACCGAGCCTGCTCAGTGGCTACGCGACCAAGGGTGGCAAGTGGAGCTCTGGCCTCAGGGGCAGCCCCTGGAGCGAGCCAAGACCAAAGAGCTCATCGCCGACTGCGACGGCCTAGTCACCGGCGTGACACCCGTGGACCGCGATATGCTCATGGCTGCTGCCAAGCTCAAGGTCATCACCATGCACGGCACCGGGACCGACCACATTGACTTGGGCTTTGCCAAAGAGCGGGGCGTGGTGGTGTGCAACGTCCCCGGCGGCAACCAGCGGGCCGTGGCCGAGTTGGCCCTGGGCCTTATCTTTTCCCTGGCCCGTAGCATCCCCCAGGCCAGGCAACAGGTCCTGGACGGTGGCTGGTCACCGGTTATCGGTCGCGAGGTGAGCGGCAGGACTCTGGGCATTTTGGGGCTGGGCAAGATTGGCCAAGAGCTGGCCCGTATGGCCCGTGCCTTGGGCATGGAAGTGGTGGTTCACACCCGCACCCCCAGGCCGGAGCTGGCCACGGAGCTGGGCCTGACCTTCCTGCCCCTGAATGAGCTGTTGAGCAAAGCGGATTTCATCAGCCTGCATTTGCCAAGCACTCCCCAGACCCAGGGCTTGATCGGGCAGCAAGAGTTGGCCCTGGTCAAACCGGGAGCGTTCTTGCTTAATCTGGGGCGCGGCGGGGTGGTGGACGAGGCCGCCCTTTACTTGGCCCTTACCCAGGGCCGGTTGGCTGGGGCGGCCCTGGATGTGCTGGAGCAGGAGCCTCCCCAAGACAATCCCTTGCTTGAGCTGCCTCAGGTGATCGTGGTGCCGCACATAGGTGGCTACACCGTGGAAAGCTTGAGCCTGGTGGGCTGGACCTGCGCCCGCAATATTGCCGCCGTGCTCAAAGGTGAACAGCCTCCCCATCCGGTCAACCTCTGAAACAACCCCGGCGGGCCACCCAAACCACCGGCCCACCACACCGAGGAATGGTCATGAACGCCATAGACATTGTCGCTGAACTAATGGCCGCCGCCGCAGCCACCGCGCCCAAGACCAGGGGTTTGGATTATGTGGAAACCAAGATCGTGCGCGGCGATGAGCTGGAACAACTGGCTAAGGCAGTGGAGGAGTTTCCCCGCACCCCCCGCACCGCCTACTTCTCGCACAACGCTCAAAACATCCGCGAATGTAGAGCGCTGCTTTTGGTGGGTCTGAAATCCTCCCCGCCCAACGGACTCGACTGTGGCGCCTGCGGCTTCCCAGACTGTAAGGCCATGGCCAAGCACGGCAAGGTTGACGGCAACTTCCAGGGACCGGTGTGCATGTTCCGGTTGCTGGACATGGGCATTGCTTTGGGCTCGGCGGTAAAAACCGCCAGCATACACAACATAGACAACCGCATTATGTACAGCGCGGGTGTGGCCGCCCGGCGCATGGGCCTGGTAGACTGGGACGTCGCCATGGGCGTACCCTTAGCTACAGGAGCAAAAAACATCTTCTTTGACCGCTAGCCCGCATATTTCATGAGGGTTGGGTGGTATTTAACAACGAGCCCGTATTCATGAAGCCGTTATGAAAAAAGCATCCGCGTTGCCAAGGTGCAGTTTGTACCCCGGCCCGGCACAGCCAGCCGGCGGCGGACAAGGCGTCTGGCAAGCGAGGGCCGCTGGCGTAGCCGCAGCTACGTCGAGGCCTGAGCGCGGCCAGCAACACCGTATGCCGGTGGCTGGCGCAGCCGGACACACGGCCCTCGTGCAATATTCGGGCTAGTGGCCGGCAATTCGCACGGGGCTGTTTCGTCTGTGAGCATTCCGGCGGCGGAGGTGAGCACCGTGAAGTTAAATCGCGAATTTAAAGATTGGCTGGTGTCGCTACGCCACGACTTGCACCAGCATCCGGAGGTGGCTCTTAAAGAAGAGCGCACCACCCGTCAAATCCTGGCCCATCTAAAGCAAATGGGTGTTGAAGCCCACGGCCTGTCCGGCATGACCGGGGCGGTAGGGCTCATCAAGGGTTCTCAAGGAGGGCAGACCCTGGCCATCAGGGCGGACATCGACGCCTTGCCTATCCAGGAGCTGAACCAAGTCCCCTACAAATCCACCCACCCTGGTTTTATGCACGCCTGCGGCCACGACGTGCACACTGCAGTTCTGTTGGGGACAGCCCGCCTGGTTATGGAAAGCGGCCAGGCTAAGCAGCTCCAGGGCAGCCTCAAGCTGATATTTCAGCCCGCCGAGGAGACCGGGGTGGGCGCTCGCATGATGGTGGAGCGCGGGGTGCTGGAAAACCCGGCCGTAGACCGCATCATTGCCGCGCACGTGGCCGGTGATCTGCCCACCGGGCACATGGGCATAAACTTCGGCCAGAGCCACGCCTCAAACGATCTGTTCCGCCTAAACATTAAAGGCAAGGGCACTCACGGAGCCCGTCCCCACCAGGGCAACGATCCGGTGGTGGCTGGGGCTCATTTGATCAGCGCCTTGCAGTCGGTGGTATCACGGCGGATAGACCCCCTGGACGCCGCGGTAATCAGCGTATGCCGTTTCCGTGCAGGTTCAGCGCTCAACGTGATTCCCGAAACCG
>JAHLLJ010000188.1 GCA_020444205.1 Deltaproteobacteria bacterium
GTGTGGCTGGGGTCGTCGCTCTTGTTGCGGTTTTTCACCGCCTTGTAGTAGTCGAAGAACACCATGAAGGCGATGAGCGCCAAGAACACCACATAGACCCAGCGCACCACCGGGCCGATGCGCCCGATGCTCTCCAGGGCCATGACGATCTGGGCGCCCACCTCGATGCCGGCCATGGTGCCGATGAGCATGATGAAGCCCAAGCGGTAGTCAACGTTGCCGAATTTGCTGTGGCGCATGGTGGAAATCATCGACTTGCCCGCGATGTGGGCAATGTCGGTGCCAATGGCAAAGGCCATGGGGAAGCCCAAAATGTTGAGCCCGGGGGTCACCATCCAGGCGCCGCCCATGCCGAAGAACCCGCCTATTACTCCCACCGCGTATCCGATCAACACCAGGCCGGGCCAGAAGATATCCACCCCCGCGATGGGCATGTGCATGTATAGCCAATCCATGTTCGTCGCTCCTTGTGCGCGGGAGGCCTAATGTTCCACGTGACCGGCGCTTTTACCCAAATCCAGGCCCACGTGGCTCATGATCAGGTCCATGAGCAGGCCCAGGGATACGCCCAGCACCGAGGTGATGACCACCGCCCAGGTGGCGAACAACCACATGTTTTGGTTGTAGAGCGTGGCCAGATAGAAGTTGAGGCCGCCCAGAGACCTGGTGTCGGCCACCACCACCAGTTCGGTGGCCGCGCCCCCCCCGGCCCAGGCCCAGGCTGGCACCAGGCAAAACAGGGCGGTGACCAGACTTCCCACCGCGAGTTTCCTATTCATAATCCTTCTCCCTCACTAGATTTTCCCCTTTAGTCCGCTTTGACCCGGCCGGGGCCCCGGCCGGGCAAAACTTTTCGCTCATGGCTATCAGTAAAAATCATGCATAGGTGAGGGGTAAATAAGGGGGACACCTCATAGGAGGCATAAAAAGGCACTAAATGGATAGGGGGAAACACCCTGTCTGATGGGTGGAATTACCACGGACCGTGGGGAAGCCGCCCTACCGCCGAAGCCGCCGTAATGCGTCCCCGAACGGTAAACAGGTTAAGTTCTAAGGGGTTAATGGGTTGGGTGGAGAATAGCGGGGGGAGGTGGGCCTTGTCTGGCGAACCCAGGCCGGACAAAGGAAATCGAAGATTGCCACACAGCGGCGGGAAAACCGCCCTTATCTTCCAAACACTTGCCTCCGCCGCTGTTCGCAATGACCGCTATTGCCTGAAAAGTGGGGCGAGCAAAAGATAATGTTCCGCGCTGGTGATGGGTGTCTGGGCGCGAGCTTCTTCCGGGAGCAAAGATTGCTTCGTCGCTAAGCTCCTTGCGGCGGCAAATGAATTAATGAATTGTTGGGTTTCGGGCTGACGCCCTCTACGACAACTTACAAGAGCTCTCCCCTACATCCGGAAAATTTTTTCGTCACAGGAGGGGATTATCCCCACCCTCTCCACCGTTGCCCAAGCACCTGCTGACGAACACAGACTGCTTCGTCGCTGTGCTCCTCGCAGCGACAGCATAGGAATTGTTGGGTTTCGGGCTGACGCCCTCTACACCAACCTACATGATCGCTAGAATCCTAAGACCGGCCGCCCCTCAGCGGCACAGCCAGGGGGACGCGGGCAAGGCATACCTCGATGACCTTTAGTTTGTCTCTTGAAAACGAGAGCCCCAGCGGCACGGCCAGGCGGTGCTAGGCAAGGCGCGCCAACAACGACGCAGCCCTTGCCGCCCATCGCAGCAGTTTCATTTGCATTAACGGAAATAAAAGTGGAGTTGTTGGGTTTCGGGCTTGCGCCCTCTACGCCAACCTACACGATCTCTGAAGCCCAAGCCAAATCTCCCACCCAACGGCACAGTCAGCCCCCGGCCGCTTGGCGCAGCCGCCACCACGCCACCTGGCGAAGCCGCCCACCGCCCCTGCGGCACAGCCAGGCGGTGCTAGGCAAGGCGCCGGGCAAGCGAGACCCGCAGGCGTATGTGCCAATACGCCGAGGAGGTGAGCGCCGCCCGCAACGCAGCATAGCGCCGTCTGGCGAAGCCGCGTCAACGTCCCCAGGTGTCGGGGTCCACCAAGCCGGTAGCCAAAGCGTATTTCACCAAACCGATGACGTCGCGGCGGCCCAGCTTGGACATGATCTTGGCGCGGTGGTTGTCCACCGTCTTGGGGCTGAGGAAAAGCTTCTCGGCGATCTGTTTGTTGGAGAAACCCTCCACCACCAGGGAAAGGATCTGGCGTTCGCGGTCGGTGAGGGTCTCGCCGCCGCTGGTGGCCGGTTCGGCCGGAGAGGGCATCTTTACGAACTCGTCCACGATGTGCCCGGCCACCGGGGAGTCCAGGTAGCTGTCTCCGGCCAGCACCGCCTCCACTGCGTCCAAGAGCTTTTCCCCGGCCGAGTCCTTGAGCACATAGCCCCTGGCCCCGGCTTTGAGCGCCTCCATGATGAAGGTCTTGCGCGAGTGCACGCTGAGGATCACCACCCGCATGTCAGGGTACTCCTTGGTCAGCTCCCTGGTCATATCTATGCCGTTCATCTCGGGCATGGTGATGTCGGTAACCACCACGTCGGGCTGGAGCTTGCCGATCAGGGTCAGGCCTTCCAGGCCGTTGGCCGCCTCGCCCACCACCTCCAGCTCGGGGTTGGACGCCAACACCTGCTTTATGCCCTCGCGCACAATGCTGTGGTCGTCGCAGATGACTACTCTATGCTTGTGGCTCATGCCTGGCCTCCTGAATGCACCTCGGCCACCAAAACAGTGCCCTGGGTGGAGGTCTTTATGGTAAGCCTACCGCCAATCAGGTTCAAGCGTTCATGCATGCCCAACAGCCCTAAACGGCTGCCCCCTCCTTGCTCCAAAATCTTCTCCACGTCAAAGCCTCGTCCGAAATCGCGCACCTCGGCCCGGATAAGGCCGTCGCGGGAGCTGAGGCTCACCTCGGCCTTGGAGCTTTGGGAGTGCTTGATTACATTGGTCAGCGCCTCCTGCACAAAGCGGAACAGGGTGGTCTTCACCGCCGGGCCCAGGGCCCGGTCGTCTATCTTGTCCAAATGGGTGGTAACCGCCAGCACCCCGTCCTCGGAAAGGCTTTCGCACAAGTCGGTCAGGGCGGCGGTGAGGCCGAAGTTGTCCAAGATGGCCGGGCGCAGGCGGTAGGCCAAGGAGCGGCTGCGGTCCATGACCTCCTGGGTGAGGCGGATGAGCCGGTCCAGGTCGGGCCTCACCTCCTCGTGGGTGCGGGCCAGGGTCTGCAGGCCGATCTTCAGCGCCGAGAGCAACTGGCCCATCTCGTCGTGCAGGTCCAGGGCCAGGCGCTTGCGCTCCTCTTCCTGGGCGTTGATCAGCTGGCCGGAGAGCTCGCGCACCCGGCGCTCGGCCAGCACTTGCTGGGTCACATCGCGGGCCACGCCCCGGCGGCCCAGGCTGCGGCCCCGGGCGTCACTGAGCCCCCGGGAGTGAATGGAGAGCCAGCGCACCCGACCGTCGGCGGTCTGGTGCCTTAGCGCCAGGATGCTCATGGGCTCGTCCTGTTCGGTGCGGGCCCGGTGCTGGTCGTACTTGGGCCGGTCCTGGGGCAAGACAAACTCACGCTGGCTGCGCCCCAGCATCTCCCCCGGCTGGTAGCCCAGCACCCCTTCCACCGCCCGGCTGACAAAGGTGTAGCGCCCGTCCTGGTCCAGCTCGAACACCACGTCGGGCAGGTCTTGCACCAGGCTCAGGTAACGCTGGGTGGAAACCTCCAGATCGGCGGTGCGCTCGGCCACCAGGGCTTCCAGGTGGCGGGCCTCGCCCTTTATGCTCACCAGGCGGCGCTCCTGGGCCCGGTAGCGGGTGAACAGCAAGGCCCCTAAAAAGATCAGGCAGCAAAGCAGCAGGGCCAGGAACAGGAAAATGTTGCGGAACATGGCCCGGTTGGGGGCCATGGCCGTCTGGTAGTCGTGCATGACCACCACGCTCCAGCCCGAGGCGGGAACCGAGGCCGCGGCGGCGAAGACCTGCTCGCCACCCCCGGGCAGGCGGGCCACCCCGGCCCAGTGCCTTCGTTTGGGAGCCAGATGCCGCCGCACCTGGGCGGCCATGTCTTCCAGGGCACCGGCGGGACGCTCGGCCTTGGCCAGGCCTGTGGCCAAAACCCGGCCTTCCTGGTCGAACAGGAAAAAGGTGCGTCCGGGCCTGGCAGCCATTTGACTGAAAAAGTTTTTCCAAAAGGCGGGAGGCTGAGTCACCCCCAGATAGGCGGCTATCTTGCCCTCTTGGGTCATCACCGGCACCGAAAGCACCAGGCAGGGCCCCACCGGGCCACAGCGGCCCGGCTCCAGGCCGGACACCCAGGGCGCCGGAGGCATCACCCCCGCCGGGGGCAGCTTCACATCCTCGCCCACCTTGGGCACTCGGGCCAAATAGCGGCCCTCGGGACCGACCAGGAAAACCGAGTTGGTCTGAGGCCCCATGGTCAAAACCGGCTGCAGGAAAGAGACCAGGTCCGAGGTCTGGCTGGCGGCCAGGGCCCGGCGCAGGCGGTCACGGGTGGCGATGACCCCCAGGAGGTTGAGCAGACCCTCCTGTTGCTCGGAGATGAAGCGCGATGCGGTCTCGGCCTGAACCAGGTTGGCCTCCAGGTTCTCGTCCATGGCCTGGTCCCTTATGGTGCCGAACACGGCCAGGGAGTAAACCGCGCCCAACAGGATCACCGCCAACAGGGCGCCATAGCCAACCCATTGGCTGCGCCGCGGCGGACGTGCGTTCTGATCCTGGTCAGGCAAAATCTTCTCTCCAGGCGCGGAGCCGGGGGGCACACGCCCCCGCGCCGCCTCAATATATAACGAGGCGGCCCCTTATCCCAAGCCTAATGCTCAGGCCCGGAGCCCTAGCTGGAAGACTGGATTTGCCCCAACCGCTTGCGGTACATGGCGTAGTAAGCCACCGGCACCACCAACAGGCTGAACATGGTGGATGCGGCCAACCCAAAGATGAGCGCCCAGGCCAGGCCGGAGAAGACCGGGTCCAGGGTGATGGGCCAAGCGCCCAAGGCGGTGGTGGCGGCGGTGAGCACGATGGGCCGAAAGCGCACCGCCCCGCTGGTGAGGATGGCTTCTTGGAAGGAAAGCCCCTCATCGAGCTGGTTGTTCACGAACTCGATGAGCACCACCGAGTTGCGGATGACGATGCCGCCCAGGGCGATCATGCCGATCATGCTGGTGGCGGTAAAGAATATGGGATTGGGCAGACCAGCCACCGGGGAAGCGCCCACCAGGTTGAGCAGCCAGAAGCCGGGCATGATGCCCAGCAAGGTAAGCGGGATGGCCACCATCAAAAGCGGGGGCACCAGGAAGCTGCCGGTCTGCACCACCAGCAAGATGAATATGCCCACCAGGGCCGCGCCAAAGGCCAGGCCCAGGTCGCGGAACACCCTGAGGGTGATGTGCCACTCGCCCTCACCATCCCAGGACACCTCCACCCCCGGCGGCAGGGTCTGCTCGGCCAGCTTGGCCTGCATGTCTAGGATGGCCGTGGCCGGCGAGCGCCCGGCCAGCTCCGAGTAGACCATCACCACCGGCTTGAGGTCCTTGTGCATCACCGGCTGCTCGCTGTCCACGCGCTGAAAGCGGCCCAGCTCTCCCAAAGGCACACTGCCCCCCTGGGCCGTGGCCAAGGGAAGCTGGCTCAGCTCGTCCAGGCTGGAGCGGGCCAGGCGGGGCAGGATAAGGCGCACCGGCAAGGGCTGGCGCTCATGGGCCAGGTGCACCGTGGCGGGCTGGGCCCCTCCCAGGGCCAGGCGCAGGGTCTGGATGATGCGCCCGGTGCTCACCCCGTGCAGTCCCGCCTTTTCCTTGTCCACCACAAAGTCCCAGCGGGGCCGCACCGCCTCGGTGGAGTCGTCGATATCCACCACCAGATCCTCGGCCCCCATGACCTTGCGCACCACTGCCGCCCCCTTGACCAAGTCGGCGTAAGGCGTGCCCGGGCGACCATACACCTCGGCCACCACCGTGGCCAGCACCGGCGGGCCGGGGGGCAGCTCCACCAGCTTGAGATTCACCCCTTGGCGCCGGGCGATTTCCGCCAGGTCTTTACGCAGGCGCAACGTGATCTCGTGGCTCTGCTGCTCGCGCTTGTCCTTGGGAGCCAGGTTCACCCGGATGTCGGCCACATTTCCGCCACGGCGCAGGTAGTAGTGGCGCACCATGCCGTTGAAGTCCATGGGCGAGGCCGCGCCCACAGTGGAGGTGTAGTCCACCACCTCGGGCACCCCGGCCAGATAGGCCTCAAAGGCCCTGACCGCCCGGTCGGTGGACTCCAGGGTGGTGCCCTCGGGCAGGTCCAGCACCAGCTGGAACTCGTTCTTGTTGTCAAAGGGCAACATCTTCACCGGCACCTGGCGCAGGGCCACCAGAGCCACGCAGGCCACCAGGGCGGCCACGATACCCAGGCCCATGGCCCAGCGCAATGAGCGGTGCTGCAAAAATGGACGCACCACCGCCTCATAGGCCCGCTTGAGGGCCGGGGAGGTGATGTCTTGGGCCGCGGGTTGGACGCCCTCCTGGGGCCGGGCCGGGGCCAGGCCCTTGAGCAGGCGGTAGCTGAGCCAGGGCACCACGGTCAGGGCCCACAGGGTGCTGAAGGTCACCGTAAGCGGCACGTTGGCGGCCATGGGGGCCATGTAGGGGCCCATCATGCCGGTGATGAAAAACATCGG
>JAHLLJ010000189.1 GCA_020444205.1 Deltaproteobacteria bacterium
GCCGTCCTCCACCAGCATCTCCAGGCCGCAGTTCTGCGCGCAGAGCACGCATCCGCTTTTATGCCACGAGCCCATGGTCACCCTCCTCTTTTGCTTGGCTCAACATTTCCCCAGCCGTTGATTTGGTTTGAATACGAACCATATCCTCAAAAAAAATATCACCCTATTCCGCCCGAGCCAGGTCCTTGAGCATGCGCCCCAAAAGCAGGCGCTCCTCGCTGCTCAGCCCGGCCAGCAGCTCTTGGTTCGCCTCTTGGCGCAGGGCGACAAGCTCCTCGCGCAGGCCGTCGGCCTTGGCCGAGGCAAAAAGGCGCATCATGCGCCCATCGTCGGGGTCGGGCCGCTTTTCCAGCCATCCCGCCTCGCTCATGCGGTCCAAGGCCCCGGAAATAGTGGCCTTATCTATGGTGAGCTCCTTGCCCAGCTCGGCGGCGCTGGCCCCGGGGCGACCCCAGAGCATCTCCAGGATCACGTACTGCAGATTGGTCAGGCCATAGGGTTTGAGCCTGGTTTGCACCAGGCGGTGCCCCTTTTGATAGGCCTTGGACAGCAGGAATACGTAGCACTCGGGATTCACGGGTCGCTTGCGCCTTTCATTGAGATGGTTCGTATGCTAACTTAACTCGAAAACCGAGCATGAGTCAACATCAATATGCCCGTCTCCGCTTTCACACCGCCTTCATCCGTCTGTTACCTAGCCGTCACATTCCCTTGGTATCCCTAAAAGCGTTGAAGGCGGATCAACCAAGGGAGAAGCACCGTGGGTAAGTTAGACGGAAACTTGGTGTTGTTTTTGCTGCTAGCCACAGCAACCTGGGTATGGTCCATGGTAGTTTTCGCCGGTTGGCGCCTGCGGCGGCGGGTGCGGGCCGGACTGCCGGGGCCGGTAATCCACGATCATCTGGTGCAAATTACCCTGCGCGGCACAGCCCTGTTACTCCTGGCAGGCATGGCCGGTTTGGTGGCCCTCTCCTGAGCCGCGACCTCGATTCGTTCCTTTCTCCTGTCTCCTGACTTCCCTCCCCTTGCCAGCCCCGGCCGGCCGTTCGCGGCCGGCCGGGGTGTTTTATACCCAATAGCGAGCCAATTTCGCGGTATTATATGGTAATACATATAGGCAACCGCTAAATCAGAGACGCATATGAAAAAAGACAAGCCAGAGGTAATCACCTTCAAGGCCGACCCCGCCCTGGTGGCGGCCATGCAAGGCATTAACAATCGCTCGGAGTTCATCCGCTCAGCCATCTTGGCCGCTTTGGATGGGGTATGCCCCCTGTGTCAGGGCACGGGCATCCTGACCCCGGAGCAAAAGCGGCACTGGGCCGGATTCGCCCAGCATCACCGGGTGGAGCGTTGCGCCACCTGCGACGCCCCTCACCTGGTCTGTGACGCCCAGGGCAACGGCAACCCCTCGGATCATTAGGAAAGGGTGGCTTTGGCCCTAATCGATATCAAAGGGGTGGATTTCTCCTACAACGGACGCCCGGTGTTGGCCGGAGTGGACTTGTCCGTGCAGCAGGGTGAGTTCTTGGCCCTGGTGGGCCCCAACGGAGGGGGCAAGACCACCCTGGTCAAGCTGATCCTGGGGCTGATCACCCCCCAGAAAGGCTCGGTGCGGGTCTTCGGCCAGCCACCGGCCAAGGTGCGCCGGCGCATGGGCTATTTGCCCCAGCACGCCCCGGTGGACCCCGGCTTCCCGGTATCCGCCCTGGAGGTGGTGCTCATGGGCCTAATGGGCTCGGGCTCGGGCCTGGGCCTGTGGCGGAGGAAGCAAAAACGCGCCGCCCTCACCGCCCTGGACAAGCTGGAGGCCGCCGACCTGGCCGGGCGCAGCTTTGGCAGGCTTTCCGGCGGCCAGCGCCAGCGGGTGCTCATCGCCCGGGCCCTGGTGGCCGGTCCGGAGCTGTTGCTCTTGGACGAGCCCACCGCCGCGGTGGACCCCCGGGGCGGGGTGGATTTGATGAACATCCTGGCCGGGCTAAGGCCCAAGGTGACGGTGATGCTGGTAACCCATGACTTGGGCTTTGTGTCCTCGTCGGTGAGCCGGGTGGCCTGCATCAACCAGAGCCTGAACATCCATCCCACCCAGGTGATCAACGGCAGCCTGATCAGCGAGCTCTACGGCGCGCCGGTGCGCATGGTGCGCCACGACCACCACCTGGAGCACGAGGCCGGCCATGAGTGAGTTTCTCGCCGCGGTCGCCGGGCATCCCTTTTTGCAACAGGCCCTCTTGGCCGGAGCCCTGGCCAGCCTGGCCTGCGGGGTGGTGGGCTCCTATGTGGTGGTCAAGCGCATCAGCTACATTGCCGGGGCCATTGCCCACAGCGTGTTGGGCGGCATGGGCCTGGCCCGTTATCTGGAGGTGGTGCACGGCTGGGGGTGGCTGCACCCCCTGCACGGCGCGGTGGCCGCGGCCCTGGTGGCCGCCGGGATCATCGGCCTGGTCAGCTTGCATGCCAGCCAGCGCGAGGACACCATCATCGGTGCGGTATGGGCGGTGGGCATGGCCTTGGGCGTGGTGTTCATCGCCCTTACCCCAGGCTATGACGTGCAGCTGATGAGCTATCTGTTCGGCAACATCCTCATGGTAACCCCCGAGAACCTTTGGCTGATGGCCGGGCTGGACCTGGTGGTGCTGGGCGCGGCCCTGCTGCTTTACCGCCAGCTTTTGGCGGTGTGCTTTGACCAGGAGTTCGCCCGCCTCAGAGGCCTGCCCGCGGACTTCTACTACCTGTTGCTCCTGGGGCTTACCGCGCTCACCGTGGTGCTTTTGTCCACGGTGGTGGGCATCATCCTGGTCATCGCCCTTTTGACCCTGCCCGCGGCCACGGCAGCCAACTTCTTCCGCCGTTTGGGCCCCATCATGGCCCTGGCCACCCTACTTTGCCTGGGTATCACCTGGGGCGGCCTGGCCCTGAGCTACGCCCCGGACCTGCCCGCCGGGGCGGTGATCGTCCTGCTGGCCGGGGCGGTGTATCTGGTGTCCCTGGGCCTGGGCAAGCTGGTGCGCAAAGGCTAGCCTCTCGCTTGGGTAGTGGCCGCGATTATGCTAGACTGGCCTGACTTAAAGCAAAAACCATCTATGGGAGTCTAAAAATAATGAGCAAGTTCAGCTCTGTGGACGAAGTACTGGATTTCGCGATCTCCCGCGAGGAAGAGGCCGCTGCCTTTTATCTGCAGATGGCCCAGCGCATGGAAAAGCCCTGGATGAAAAAGGCCTTAGAGGAATTTGCCAACCAGGAACTGGAACACAAGGACAAGCTTATGGCAGTGAAGCAGGGCAAGGCCCTGGCCCCGCTGGCGGAGAAGGTCACTGACCTGAAGATCGCCGACTACGTGGTGGCCGCGCCGGTGAGCCCTGACATGAGCTATGCCGACGCCTTGACGGTGGCCATGCAGCGGGAGAAAAAATCCTTCCTGCTCTACAACCGCCTGGCCGACAGCTGTGATGACTCCGCCCTCAAGAGCACCTTCGAGGCCCTGGCCCAGGAAGAGGCCAAGCACAAGCTGTGGCTGGAGGTTGAGTACGACGACAAGGTGCTGGTGGAAGACTAGCCCGCACCCCCGATAAAAAAAAGAGCAGCCCCCGCCCGAATCCGGGCGGGGGCTTGTTTTTGCCTTTGATCGATTAGCGAATGTACTACCTGCAGGGTCCGCAGCGCAGGCGGCCATTGCAGTTGTTCACGTTGCCGCAGTTCCTCAGGTTGACCCGGCTGCCCCGCCAGTCGCCGTTCTTGGCCCGGCACTCGGCCCACAGGGTGTCACCCTCGATGCGGGCCCGGCGGCAGGAGCCTCGCCAGGAGCCCCCGGGCATGTTCCAGTGGCGGCCCTGACCCTCGCAGACCAGGCGGCCGTCCATGTTGGAAAGGTTGCCCGGGCATTTGTTCAGCCTTATCCAGGACTGCACCCAACGGCCCTTGCCATTGCGGCATTCGGCCAGCAACTCGTTGCCCTGCACCCGCGCGTTGCGGCAGGAGCCGCGCCAGGAGCCCCCGGGCATGCGGTGACGGCCACCACCGCCGTTGCAAGTGAGCCAGCCATCACGGTTGGAGATGTCGCCGTTGCAGCGGGTGTATTTAATTCGGGTGTCGTTGCGGCCGTCACGGCCGTTTTTGCAGCGGCAGTAGAGCCAGGCGCCGTCCACGTAGCAGTTCTTACAGGATTTGCGGTAGGTGCCCGGCGGCAACACCTTGGCATCCGCCGGAACCGGAGCTGTAAACAGGCCGAGCATCAACAAAGCCAGGCAGGCAAACAAGGCCCTCCTGCTGAACAAAAGCTTCATATCCTTTTCCTTCCCTTACGCTTCATTCAAGCGAGACAGCTGCCCCCGGCTACCACCAGCCATAGGGTCCGGCGAACCAATAAGGATAGGGCCCCGGGCCCATGGGCCCCCATGCCGGTCCGGCGCCGAAACCGCCGTAGAAACCACCAGTGGGGTAGACGCGCACCACATCGGGCCGCTTTTGCCAGAGCTTAAGCTCCTTGCCCCTGAGCATCACGTACTTGTATTTGATTTCGCCCACCGGCAGCGACTCCACGCCCACCACCTGGCCCACCACGGTGACCTCGCGGTTCTTATGGTAGATCTCCGGGTCCAAGAAGCCCTTCATGGCCACGATGAAACGGCCCGAGGATTTGTAGCCGGTCTTGGGCCGGTCCTGGGAGTCCAGGGCGATCTGCAGCACCTCGATGAGGGTGCCCTTTTTCTTGTTGACCGTGCGGATGATCCGCCCGCCCCACAAGACGATCTTGTTCATGTTTTCCTTGGGGTTGTCGCGCACCTGGGGCAGGGTGAGCTTCTGGTCCACCTGATCCATGAGCTCCGGGGGCACCACGGGGGGAGCGCATCCGGCGGACAACAACAGCAGGCAAGTGGCAATGGCGAGAGCCAGGCAAAGGCCTGCGCAGCGCTTAGACATGCTTTCCTCCCAGATTGATTGGCGTTACTTAACGATTATAAGGCAGGCGGCATCGGGGCCCTAGCAAAAACCGGTTGATTCCCGCCGTGCTGGGGCCCGCTTACTTGGCCTTGGCCGGAGGACCGATCAGCTTGTCCAGGGGAAAGGCATAGTAGATGGTGGACATCTCTTCCAGGGTGTAATCCTGGTTCACCCCTATGGTCAGGCTGGCCACGTGGGCGGGCAAAAACACCGTGAGGTAGGTGAAGCGAGGCCAGTCCCCGGCTTGCAGGTAAACCGCGGTACGGCCGCCCAGGGTGGTCTTCTCGCCCTCGTTCTCATCCACCGCCAGGTCGGGGTTGTCCAGATCAAGACGGTACTCCAAAAATGCGCCATGGTCCTTGAAGATGGCCATGAGCTGGGGAGCGCACGAGCCGGCGGTGCGCAGGCTGCCCGAGTCGCTGATCTTCCACCCTGGCGGCGCGGCCTCCACGGCCAGGGAACGGAACTGTTCAAGAGTGGGCGGCCAGGCCGCGGCGGGCGCGGCGGTGAGTAGCAAAATCATCAGGGCCAAAACAGTGCGGCGCATAATATCCTCCGGGCCCCATTGTGGAGCACCGGATGGCTTTGGTAAAGAAATTTTGGGTGTATTCGCCCTGCCCGGCGGGCAAAAAAGCACCGGCCCCACCCCAAGGCGGAGCCGGTGCCGGACATAGTCTCGTGTTTTAGACCGCTTTGACCGTGCGGTGGCCGTTGGGTAGCGAATCGATGATGTCCAGGGCCTCTTCGCGGTAGGCGTCCATGATGTGGTCCAAGCCGGTGACCCTGGCCGCCTCTTCGCTCAGCGCGGCCAGGTCGCGGCGCTCCATGAGATCCACCCGCCATTTGCGGGACCCGGCCATGAGCTGCTGCAGGCCCACCTTGAGCTTCTGGCAGGCGGTGTAGATGCCCACCGCGCCTAGGGGGAAGTTCTCCACTTCCGAGCCGAAGATCTCCTTTAGCTCTTCGTAGCACACGAAGATCTCTTCCTTGGTGGTTCCGTACTTGCTCACCGTGCTGGGCAGGCCGCCGTCCTCGCCGGCCATCCAGCGGCCGATGTTCTTGCCCACCATGCCCGGAATCATCAAGGCCCGGCCCATGCACACCGCCTTGGCATAGGGCGCGCCCAGGGCCAGGGCCTTGAAGATATGGTCCTCGGAGCTGAAGCCGCCGGCAAAGGCGATGTCCGGCACCCAACCGCCCCGGGCGGCCAGGCGACGGCACAGCTCATAGGCCATGCTGTGCAGATGCAAGGCGGGCACGCCCCACTCGCACATCATGCGCCAGGGGCTCATGCCCGTGCCGCCGGGAGCGCCGTCTATGGTAAGAAGGTCGATGCCCGCTTCCGCGGACCAGCGGATGGCCATGGCCAACTCCCGCATGGGGTAGGCCCCGGTCTTCAAGGTTACACGCTTGGCCCCCAGGGACCTGAGGCGCGCCACTTCGGACATGAAGCTTTCCTGATCCACGAAACCCAGGCGGCTGTGGCGCTCGAACTCGGTGATGGCCCCGTCTTTGAATGCGGCTTGGATGGCCTTGCTGTCCGGGTCCGGGGTGACAATGTAGCCGCGCTTTTTGAGCTCCTGGGCCCGCTCCAGGGAATGCACCTTGATCTCGCCGCCGATGCACTTGGCTCCCTGGCCCCATTTAAGCTCTATGGTCTCCACTCCCAGCTTGTCGATGACGTACTCGGCCACGCCCAGGCGGGTGTCCTCCACGTTCA
>JAHLLJ010000190.1 GCA_020444205.1 Deltaproteobacteria bacterium
GCCCAAATTTCTAGATTAGCCGGCACTGCCAGCTGCCCGTGGGCTGCGTTGCCGGCATCGCTCAAGGCTCGACGTAGGCCTTGCTACGCCTACGCCTTTCGCTCGCCGGACGCCTTGCCCACCAACACCTGGCGGTGCCGGTTCTGGCTCAGAATCGGTGCGCGACAAAACCGCTGTTTAATCTAAGACGCTGTCTCTCCATAGAGGATGGTGCGAGCAGCGGAAAGCTCCCCCCCAGGTGGCCACCGCGTCGTAGGGGATCTCGATGACCTCCACTCCGCGCTTAGCCAGCTCCTGGCCGATGCGGTGGTGCTGCGCATTAATGATCACACTACCCTCATCCAGCACCAGGCTGATAGGCCTTTGGCTGGTCATGACAGAGTCCTCCGAATTAACAATCAGGTTGATCGCGGGATAAAAGGGAGGGACAGGCGGTCCATCCTAGCAAGAGGGGTCCGCTTAGCAGAAGAGGTATCATCCACGGCTTGTTTATTACTCTGTAAAACTTGACAAGGGGTGCCGGAGGCTGTCAGCGTAGTATTTAATAATCATTTTCCCATTGGTAATGGCAGTTTTGACTACAAACCAGCCAGCCCCGCTGGAGCAAAGCCAGCGGCGCATAGATGAGATGACTCAGGCCCTGCGCGACGCGGGCCAGAGGATCACACCGCAGCGCCTGGCCGTGCTCAAGATATTGGCGAAAAGCAGCGAACACCCCAGCGTGGAGAGGATCTACGAGCAGGTGGTGAGCGAATTTCCCACCACCAGTTTGGCCACCGTTTACAAGACCCTGACCCTGCTCAAGTCCTTGGATCAGGTGCTGGAGTTGGGCTTTGCCCACTGGGGCAGCCGCTACGATGGCCGCAGCCCCAACCCGCATCCCCACGCCGTGTGCCAGCGTTGCGGCGCCATAGCCGATCCCGACCTGCCTCAAGCTGAAGAAATGGCCCAGGAGATGGCCCGCCGTTCGGGATACCGAATCGACCGGCATCAATTGGACTTTTTCGGACTCTGCCCCGCCTGCCGTAAAAAAATCTGAATCCAGGACTTTTTGATCAGACCCCCTTTTTTGATAATTGCTATTATGGGAAAATAATTATTAGTAGAAAACTTCTGGCCAAAATGGCCGGCAGCCAACCCGAAGCTAAAGGAGACACTTCCATGTCTGAAAAAAAGAGACCAATGACCACCGCCTTCGGCCAGCCGGTGGGCGATGATCAACACAGCATGACCGCGGGCCCCAGAGGGCCCATCCTGATGCAAGACTATCATGTGTTGGAAAAACTAGGCCACTTCGACCGGGAACGCATCCCCGAGCGGGTAGTGCATGCCAAGGGTGCGGGCGCCTATGGCTACTTTGAGGTGACCGCCGACGTCAACAAGTACACCAAGGCCAAGTTCCTGAGTGAGATCGGCAAGAAAACCGAGGTATTCGCCCGCTTCTCCACCGTGGGAGGCGAGCGGGGCTCGGCTGACGCGGCCCGCGACCCCCGGGGATTCGCCCTGAAGTTTTACACCGAAGAGGGCAACTACGACATGGTGGGTAACAACACCCCGGTGTTCTTTATCCGCGACGTCATCAAGTTCCCTGACTTTATCCACACCCAGAAGCGCAACCCGGCCACCAACCTGCCGGACCCGGACATGTTCTGGGACTTCTTGTCCCTGACCCCCGAGTCGGCCCACCAGGTGACGGTGCTGTTCTCGGATCGGGGCACCCCGGCCACCTTCCGCAACATGAACGGTTACTCCAGCCACACCTACAAGTGGTACAACGCGGCGGGCGATTACTTCTGGGTGCAGTATCACTTCAAGACCGATCAGGGCATAAAAAACCTCACCCTTGAGCAATCCAACATGATGAAGGGCAAGGACCCGGACCACGCCACCCGCGACCTGCACAATGCTATTGAAAACGGCGACTACCCCTCTTGGACCCTGGAGATGCAGATCCTCACCCCTGAGCAGGCCAAGGACTTTAAGTGGGACATCCTGGACATCACCAAGGTATGGCCTCACAGCGAGGTGCCGCCCATCAAGGTGGGCAAGCTGGTCTTAAACCGCAACCCGGTGAACTACTTTGCCGAGGTGGAGCAGGCCGCCTTTTGCCCGGGCAACCTGGTGCCGGGCATCGCCATCAGCCCGGACAAGATGCTCCAGGGCCGGGTGTTCTCCTACCACGACACCCACATCCACCGCTTGGGCTCCAATTATCACCTGATCCCGGTGAACCAGGCCAAGCACCATCCGGAGAACAACTACCAGCGCGATGGTTTCATGCGCGTGGACGACGGCGGGGGCAGCGGGCCCAACTACTACCCCAACAGCTTCGGCGGCCCGGCCCCGGAGCCCACGGCCCAGGAACCGGCCTTTGCCATTGAAGGCGACGCCGACCGCTATGAGTACACCTTTGACAACGACGACTTTGTGCAGCCGGGCAACCTATATCGCAAGGTCATGACCGACGAGGCCAGGGAGCATCTGGTGGGCAACATCGTCGATCACCTGGGTGGGGCGCAAAAGCGCATCCAGGAGCGCCAGGCGGCGATCTTCTACAAGTGCGATGAGGACTACGGAACCAAGGTGGCCCAAGGACTGGGCCTGGACCTGGAGCGGGTCAAGGAGCTGGCGGCCATGAGCAATGAGGAGCGGGCCGAGGCTACGAAGGGCTAGGGGTTTTACTCTTCCTCACCCATCAAGGTGGTCCAGGCTTCGGTAAGGATGGGCATTTCCACCTTGCGCGAAGCCGCCATCTTGATGGCCAGATCCAGATCGTTCCAAGCAATCAGGGGGCGGTCCTCCTCGGCCCATTGCCGCGCCAGGCGGCGGGCCGCGGAGGGCAGCTCCCGTCCCCGGCGGGCCAGGCCGCCCAGGCGGCGGCCGAAATTCCGGGCCTGGCCCCCCAGGCCGCTGGCCGCAAAAGCGGAAGACCAGGCCGGGCTGGCCGCGCTGAAGCTGCTTTCCGACCCGCCCAGGGCCTTGGCCAGGGCGATGGCCTCGGCCGAGGCGTCGGCCAGGTAGCAACCGGCGGTGGAGGCCCGGTTCATGCGCCCCACCTTGGAGAGGTATCCCGCCCACATGCCGTAGATGCGCGAGAGCACCCCGGCCAGGTTCACCCCCACCGGATCGTCGGCCACCGCCACGTTGATGGGCTCCATGGTGAACAGCTTGGCCAACTCTTTGCGCCCAAAGGCGGAACCGGCCAACACCAGGCGGCCGCTGTGGCCCTCCACCAGATCGCCGGTACCCACCGCCCCTCCCAGGGCGTACACCGCCACGTCGCCCCGTCCGGCACGGGCGGCCATTTGGCGCACCAAGGCCACCGGCAGATAGGGCGGCTCCGAGGCCAGGCCCCGGCTGGCCACCACCAGCTTGAGCCCCTGCTCGGCGTGGGCCAGGATTACCTGCACCTGGGTGGCCAGGTACTTGGCCGGGCAGGCCAGCACCACCTCGGTGGCCTTTTTAAAGGCGCTGGGCGGATCGGCGGTGACAAAGGCGTTCTTGGGTAGGCGCTGCTCGCTGAAGCGGCCCTCGGGGCTGCGGTCATAGACCAAGTGCTCTATGATCTCCCGCCTGGAATCGTAGAGGGTCAGGCTGGCGTGCAAATAGTGACGGCTCTCCAGCATGCGGTTGCCCAGGTAGTGGGTCAGGGCAAAGCCCCAGTCTCCCGCGCCCACCACCACCAGGTTTTGCCTGGCGTTGGGGGAGTAGAGGCGGCGGTCGCCGTGGGTGGCGTAGAAACCCAGCCCCCTGGGGTTGCGCACCTTGGGCAGCTTTTTTTCGTCGCGCATCAGGGGCCACACCACTCCCCGGCGGCGCAGGGTTTTCAGTCCGTCGGCCACCACCAGGGAAATGGGATTGTCCCGGATAAAGTCCTCCAGGTCCGGCTCCACCCCAAAGGTCTCCAAATGGTACTCGGTCAGCGAATCCAGCTCGGCCTTGGTGGCCGCGTTTAGGTCGCGCATGCCCTGACTACGGGCCCGCTGCAGGCCCCGGGCGGTGAGCTGGCTGGTCATGACCTTTTTACTGCGGGCGATATCGCTGATAGCGGTAAGGGCCACGAACTCGTCCAGCTCCCGGCCCTGGCGGTCGGCGGTGTGGGCCGCCTTGAGGTCGCTGAGCAGGCGGGGCTCGGGCAGGGTCACATAGGCCCGGCCGTAGAGGCCCTGGATGCTGCGCCAGATCCAGGAGCGGGGGTGGGCGGCCATGCGGCCCAGGGTGGGCAGCACGCCCAGGCCCCTGAGCCAGGTGTAGGCCCCCTTGCGGGCGGCCAGGGAAAGGTCTTCCGGAATTGTGGAAAAGCTGATAGCCACCGGCTGGATCACCACTTCTTGGTCACCGGCCAGGGCCCCGCGCAGGGTGACCAGGCGGCGGGGGTAGCGCAGGCTGCCGTCGCGACTGCGGGCGCCCCCAGCCCAGGCCTCCAGGAAGATGCCCTGCTGGCCGCCGCACTCTTCCATGGCCCGGCAGTAGTTGAACAGGGTGGCCATGTAGGTGCGGTCCGCGCCCCGGCGGCGCACCACGTAAGAGCCGATCCACAGCACCCGGGCGATGCTTTTTATGGCCATCATGTTGTCGCCGGCGGCAAAGGCGGGCAGCCCCAGATCGTTCTGAGCCATCACCGCGGCCAAAAGAAACTCGTCCAGGTGGGAGGAGTGGTTGATCAGATACACCACGCCCAGGCCCTGCTCGCGGTACTCCTTGAGCTTAGCCATGTGGGCCAGCTCGCGGTGGTCCGGCGAGGTGAAGCTGGCCGTGGGGTCGTGCTGCTTGAAAAAGCCGTTGACCAGGGTCACTACCGCCGAGGCCCCGTACTCGTGGGCCTCGCGGTCGTAGCGGATGGCAATGGACTCCAGGTGGTTCTTCACCGTGCTTAGCTCGGGGGTCAGCCCCTCGGAGCTAAGCTGAGCCATGGTAAGCTCGGCGGCCCGCTCCTTGATTTCATCCGCTTCCTCCCAATTGGGAGGCATATCCCGGAAACGCTCCAGCCAGGGGCGCCCCGATTCGCTGTGCGACACGTGCTTGAGCAGGTTATAGAAATCCACCCGCCCGGCCTGGCGCATTAGCTGCTTTTTAAAGCCGCGCGAAAGGTTGGTCGTTAGGGACAGAGGAAAGGGCTTTTTCTTGGCTGCAGTCACGATATCCCCGCCCGGCCGTCGAGGGCCTGTCTGAGGGTGAACTGGCCCTAAATGTAGCCTCCTCACCCGGCTTGTCAAGATGAACCGGGTTCAGTCCTTGTCCGTGCCGGTTGCCGGGTGTAGAGTCGGGACATGATCAATTATCAACAAACGCCCCTGCTTAGCCCTGATGAAGCCCTGGAGCGCCTTAAAGCCCAGCCCAGGCCCTGGGCCGGTGATTATCTGGCCATGTACTCCAACTGGCTGGGGGGCATCGTCACCGAGCCCTGGCTGATGAGCGTGCCCATCGACGACCATCTGGTGCACCGGGGCGACGGGGTTTTCGAGGCCACCAAGTGCCTGAACGGGCGCATCTACCTGTTCGAGCGCCATTTGGAGCGCCTCAAGCGCTCCTCCACCTCCATCCACCTGGACCTGCCCCTTACCAGGCTGGAGCTCACTGCCCTGGCCTCGGCGGTGGTTCGAGCCGGGGGTGAGCGCGAGTGCATGTTGCGCATTTTCCTCTCGCGGGGGCCGGGCGGCTTTACCACCAACCCCTATGAGTGCCCCCAGGCGGGGGTGTACATCGTGGCCAGCCGCATTCACCCGCCCTCAGAGGAGATCTATGAGCGGGGAGCCAATTTGGGGGTGAGCCAGGTGCCGGCCAAGAGCGGATTTTTCGCGGGAGTGAAGTCTTGCAACTACCTTCCCAACGTGCTGCTCAAACGCGAGGCCATCACCCACGGCTGGGACTTCGCGGTGTGCCTGGACCCCTCCGGATACCTGGCCGAGGGCTCCACCGAGAACATGGGCTTGGTTGACAACGACGGCGTTCTGTTGTTACCGCCGCCGGACAACATTCTAGAAGGCACCACGGCTAAGCGCACCGTGGAGCTGGCCCAAGGGCTGGTGGAGCGTGGCGAGCTGGCCGGGGTGGCCCGGCGTCACCTGGAGATCAAAGAGCTGCGCACCGCCGCCGAGGTGATGCTCTTCGGCACCACCCTTGACGTATTGCCGGTGACCCGCATTGACGGCAAACCGGTGGGCAGCGGCGAGGTGGGGCCAATGGCCAAGAAGCTGCGCGCGCTCATCCTGGACGACATCGCCAATAATCCGGAAATGTCCACCCCGGTTTGGGATTAGGCGGGCGGCTGCGCCAGACCCCCAATAGCCGCGTTGCCGGCATTGCTTAGGCCTCGGCGTGACTTTGCCACGCCTGCGGCCTGCACTCGCCGGTCGCCTTGCTCTTGGACGCCTGGCTGTGCCGCTGGGGGGGGTTAATCAGGAGATCAAGAATCATGTAGGTTGGCGTAGAGGGCGCAGCCCGAAACCCAACAATTCCTTATGAACAGGCGCGTCGAGATGTTGGGTTTCGCTTCGCTCTCCCCAACCTACGAGTTGTTGCCAAGACAAGCCTTGTCATAGATGCGAGTTCAGGCAGAGGCAAAGACCAAGCAGGATAGGGCCGTCTGGTCTGCCCGGCCGCAGCAATCTTCGACTTCCGTCGTCATGCCTTGGCTAACCAGACAGGGCCCAACCACC
>JAHLLJ010000191.1 GCA_020444205.1 Deltaproteobacteria bacterium
GCGCCTGCAAATGGGCCGACGAGGGTCTCAGGTTGTCACAGATTAGGGTGCGCCTAGGGCATGAGACGCTACGCCAAACCGAGGAGTATCTGGCCACTCTGGGGGTGGAAACCGCGGCCCTGGATTTATGATTTAGACCATATTGTACCCAAATAAAGAAAAAGGGGTTAGGCCGCTAAGCCTAACCCCTTGTTTTATTTGGTGGAGCTGAACGGGATCGAACCGTCGACCTCATGACTGCCAGTCATGCGCTCTCCCAGCTGAGCTACAGCCCCCGAGTGCGGTATTTTCTATCAGAAGCCCGAGGGGTTGTCAACGGCGTGGGCGTCAATGAACAGTAATTATCCACAGTTTTGTTGACCCGGCCTGCGCGCGCATGCTACCAAGGGGCAACGTATCGTGATTGTGGAGGAAAACACTTGCATCCCCGCTGGTTTACACAAGCCGTAGTCGGTGAATTAGGCCTGTGGGACCTTTTGGAGCATAAAAAACCCGGAGGCACCCTGGCCCAGGTGGCCAGGACCCTGGATTTGTTGCACGCCAACCAAGGCTTGTTGACCCCTTACAATGCCCACTACCCCCTGGTGGAGACCAGGGAGCTAATCCCTCCCTTTGACGCCCCCTTGATCGAATATCGCGATCTGCCCGCCTTTTCCATGGTCGCCCTGGACCGTGAGCTGAGCTACCAAGACGAAGGCTTTCAATATGATCAGCTGTTTGCCGAGGGCGACCCGCCGGATCGCTCCCTGTCCGCGGCCAACCGGGCCACCCTGCGCCTGCGCATGCCCCGCAACCTGCGTCCGGAAATGGAAAAAATGCTGGGCCTGTCCGGGGCCACCGCGGTGCGGCAATATGTGCAACTTCTGCCCCTGCTGATGTCCATGGACCGGGGACACGTCCTGGCCCGCGACGGGCAAGACCAACTTTATCTCGGCGGGGTGTTCGCTTCTTTTCCCTCGGACCTGGACGGTGAGATAAAGCGCTTCGGCAAGCGGGTAGGCAAGTTCACCCCCGGCGACAATCAGGCCTACGCCGAGAACCGCCAGTTCGTTTACAACTTTCTTATGGAACAGACCGGCTTCCCGGTGTGCGGAGAACGTCATACCTCGGCGGCCCTGTTTGCCCGCCGCCTGCTGCGCCGCCGGGAGAACTTCATCGTAAAGGTGCTGGGGCACAGCGACCGGGCCATAACCACCCTGACCAGCCTGGGCACTCACGGCCGCTTGCCCCGGGTGGAAAAAATCGCCCTGGTGCAGACCAGCGCCTGCAGCAAAGCGGGGCTTGAGCGCATCAAGGACGGCGGTTTTTTCGTGGACGAAAAGCGTGGGGTGGTGTTGCTTCGGGTGCACTACGCCCAGCACGCTTATCACCCGGCCAACGTGCTGGAGGACCGGGCGCTTAGCGTGGCCTCCCAAGAGATAGTCCACCCCCAGAGCGGCGAGGCGCTGACCGGTCTGGACGTGCTGGGGATAAGCATGGACCGGGTGCTGGTGTTGCAGGACATTGTGCGCGGCGAGCACAGCGGCAGCATCGTCTACCACGGCTTGGTGCGCCTGAGCAACACCACCGACCCTCAGACCCGCCTTAAGTTCCTAGGCGCCTGGCTGGCCAAGCACCGCCACATCCTGGCCGATTACAGCTCCGAGCAGTTTGAGCGATGTCTCAAGGTCATAAACTCCTATCTGGACGACCCGGCCCAGCGGGCGGAGCTTGACCGCTACCCGAGTCTTTACCAGGAGGCGCGCTCCGCTGTGCGCGACGTAAAATGGGCTCACCGCCTGCGCCTTTTGGAAAAGCTGGTCAAAAACCGGGCCGACGCCTTTGGCCGCCAGTTCAAGCACGTGCAGATACTTATCATTCTCACCCACGTGCTGAGCCAGGAAGGCGATGACCTGGCCCGCAAGCATCCCCAGCAGTTGGACAAGCTGCTGCGTATCTGCGCGGGGTATCTGAAAAACCCCTATCTGCGCCGCCGCTACCTTTCCCGCGCGCCGAAAACCACGGTGGAGCGCGAGGTGATCGGCCACCACCGCCTGCTCACCAACCTGGTGGAGCGTTACACCAAGGAGTTGGCCAAACGTTGACGGGTTGGGCCCCGGGGACTAAACTTGAGGCCCACTAACAGCTCCTGGAAAGAGGAATGACCACCCCCAACCAGTCTACGCCAGCGCCCGCCCAGCTCTTGGACACTTTCGGCCGCCGTCTGCACTACCTGCGTTTGTCCATCACCGACCTGTGCAATCTACGCTGCCGCTACTGCATGCCTCCCCAGGGCATTGAAAAGCTGCCCCAGGACATGGTGCTGACCCTGGAGGAATTGGCCCGGGTATCGCGCATTGCCGTAAGCCTGGGTGTGGACAAGATACGCCTTACCGGCGGTGAGCCCCTGCTGCGCAAGGGCCTATCCCGCCTGCTACTGGAGCTCAAGTCCCTGAAGCCTCGCCCAGACCTGCGCATCACCACCAACGGCCTTCTCTTGGCCCAAAAGCTGCCCGACCTGGTGGCTGGAGGGGTGAGCACGGTGAATGTGAGCCTGGACAGCCTCAAGCCCGATCTTTATGGCGAGATCACCGGCTTGGGGGCCAAGGCCGGGGCCGAAGCCCTGGCCAAGGTGCGTCAGGGCATCCGGGCGGCCCTGGAGGAGCCGAATATTCAGGTGAAGATCAACGTAGTGCTCCTGGGCGGAATCAATGAAGAGGAAATAGTGGACTTCGCCCGCCTCACCCTGGAGCATCCCCTGGCGGTGCGCTTTATCGAATACATGCCCGTGGGCCGCAACACCCCTTTCCAGCCGGAGCACTTTTTGGCTGCCGAGCAGGTTTTGCAGCGCATCCGGACCTTGGGCGAAGTGGAGCCCCTGCCCCAGAGGCCCAGCGACGGCCCGGCCCAACGCCTGCGCTTGGCCGGGGCGCCCGGCGAGCTGGGGGTGATAAGCGCCTTGTCCAGCCACTTCTGCGCCACCTGCAACCGCATCCGCCTGTCCAGCGAGGGCCAGGTGGTGCCCTGTTTGCTCTCCGACGTGGCCGTGGAGCTCAAACCCCTGCTGCGCGGCGGGGCTGATGACTCACAGATAGCCCAGGCCTTGCTCAAGGCAGCCCGCCTTAAGCCGCAAAACCATCACCAGGGGGTGGTGAGCCCGCACGCGGCGGGCTGTCAGATGTCTCGCCTGGGGGGCTGAGCCTTCCCTTTAAGCCTATTGAACGGCGTTCCATTTCTGAACGACATTCATATTGTTGATTCGACTTGCGAATACCTACTGCTTTAGGATACCATCGAAACTCAATCGCAAGGGTCCCCTGCCGCGGACCCGCACCCCGGTTACAGGGGTCTGGAGGACATTCTAGCCTTGGCTTTTGACATCTTTGGCAAACTTGCTGAGGAGCGTATCAAGAAGGCCGCCGAACGCGGTGACTTCGAAGACCTCCCCGGCCGGGGCCAACCCTTGGTGCTGGAGGACGACTCCAACGTGCCCGAGGAGTTGAGGCTGGCCTACAAGGTCCTTAAAAACGCGGGCTACACCCCACCTGAGTTGGAGGCTCAAAAGGAGCTGATGCAGGTGGAGGATCTGTTGGCCAACGCGCCGGACGAAAAGACGCGCTACCAGGCCCTCAAGCGGTTGAACTATCTGACCATGAAATTAAGCCATCTGCGGCCCAACTCTGGGATATTCAGCGACAATGACTACAGCGACCGGGTAGTGGACCGTTTAAGCCACCCGCGCAAGGCCTCAGACTCCGACAAAAAGTAAATAGCTTCCGGAGGAAGCCCGCGCCCATGGATATGAAGCGCGACTATTATGAGGACGTCCGTCTGCTGGACAGCGGGCCGCAGGTCTTTTGGTTGGTCGTACTTTTGGCCGCTCTGGCCGCCTTCCCCCTGGTGGCCGACTCTTACCAGATCTACACCATCAACCTCATCGCCATTAACGTCATCGTGGCCTTGGGGCTCAACCTGCTGGTAGGCTACACCGGCCAGATCAGCCTGGGGCACGCGGGATTCTTCGCCATTGGGGCCTACTCCACTCTGGCCCTGATGCTAAACGCCCATTTGCCCTTTTTCCTGGCCCTGCCCCTGGCCGGCTTCATCAGCGCGGCCTTTGGCTTTCTCCTGGGGCTACCCGCACTGAGGCTGGAAGGCCCCTACCTGGCCATCGCCACCCTGGGCTTCGGCCTGACCATCACCCAGATATTGGGCCGCCTGGACGCCTTTGGCGGCCACATGGGCCTGCAGGCCCCGCCCTTGGATATTTTCGGCTTAAAGGTGGCCAGCGACGCCGGGCGCTACGCGGTGATCATGCCCATCTGCGTGATCATGACCTGGGGGTTGCGCAACCTGACCAAGACCCGGGTGGGCCGGGCCTTTGTGGCGGTGCGCGACAGCGACATCGCCGCCGAGTGCATCGGAGTGAACCTTACTTATTACAAAACCCTGGCCTTCGCGGTCAGCGCCTTTTACACCGGCATCGGCGGCGGCCTCATGGCCTTCATCTTGGGCTTCATCAGCCCCCACACCTTCAACGTCATGGTGAGCATCATGTTCCTGGCCATGGTGGTGGTGGGCGGCCTGGGCTCTATTTTGGGCTCGGTGATGGGCGCCATACTCATTACCTGGCTGCAACTGGAGCTGGCCCGCATCGGCGAGTTGCCTTACGTGGGCCCCATACTCACCGAACTTAGCAATCAGGTGTTCACCCTGAGCGGACTGCCCAACGTGCAGTACGTGGTGTTCGGCCTGATCATGGTCCTGATCATCATTGTCGAACCCTTGGGCCTTTACGGCTTCTGGATTCGCACCAAGATTTACTGGCGCACCTGGCCTTTCTAGGGCCCCAAACTAGGGAGCGGTATTTAAGGGATGCTAGGACAGCTCATCGCCAGCGGCATAGCCATCGGAGCCACCTATGCCCTCATGGCCCTGGCCATGGTTATCATCTACAAGACCAGCGAGGTCCTCAACTTCGCCCAGGGCGACATGGCCATGCTCAGCGCCTTTATCGCCTACATGTGCCTGAGCACCTACGGCCTGGGGTTCGCCATGTCCTTCACCCTGGCCCTGGCCTTTGCCTTTGCCCTGGGAGCTTTTTTGGAGTTCGCCTTTTTGCGCCGGGCCAAGGAGCCCAACGTGCTGGGGCTGATCATCATCACCCTGGGTCTGGAAATGATGCTCTACGGCCTGGCTTCCTGGCGCTGGGGCAGCGACCAGAAGGACTTCCCCTTCCCGGTTAGCGACTTCGACGTGCACCAGTTGGGCAGCGACGTGGTGGTCAGCGAGCTGAACCTGGTCACCCTGGGGGTGGCCTGCGCCCTGATGATTCTTTTGTTCGTGTTTTTCCGCTACACCAAGGTGGGCGTGGCCATGAAGGCCACCCAGCAAAACCAGCAGGCCGCCCGGCTAATGGGCATCAGGGTGGGACGCATCATGATGCTCACCTGGGGAATGAGCTCGGTGGTGGGGGCCTGCGCCGCCTTTTTGATCGCCTCCACCGACACCCTGGACCCCAACCTCATGTGGACGCCCCAGCTCAAGGGCTTTTCCGCCGCGGTGCTGGGAGGCATGACCTCCCTGGTAGGCGCGGTGTTGGGGGGCTTCATCCTGGGGGTGGTGGAGAACCTTTTCGGCGGTTACGTGTCCGTGGAGTTCAAGGCGGTGGTGGCCTTCGCGGTCATCGTCTTGATCCTGTGCGTCAAGCCTTCCGGGCTTTTCGCCAAGCACTATGTGCGCAAAGTTTAGGCGGCTTTAACAGCCGCCTCTGACCGGTCTATTTTGGAGGGAGGGATCATGAAGAAGATACTGTGGCTGATGGTGTTGGTGCTTAGCCTGGCCCTGGCCGGGGCCGCCGGCGCGGCCGAGGTACAGGGTGTTACCGACACCACCATCAAAATTGGCCAGTGGGGGCCCCAGACCGGCCCGGCCGCCCTGTGGGGAGCGGTGGCCCGGGGTACGGGGGTCTACTTTGACCTCATCAACTCCGAAGGCGGCATCAACGGCCGTAAAATCAAATATTTCCTGCGCGACGACGGCTACAACCCCAACCGCACCAAGGCCATTGCCAAGGAGCTCTACGAGCAGGAAAAAATCTGGGGATTCGCCTGCGGCGTGGGCACCAGCCCGGGCATGGCGGTGATGCCCTATATCATCAAGAACAACATCCCCTGGGTGGGCATGGCCACCGGTTCGCCTCACTGGGCCTATCCGCCCAAGAAGAGCATTTTCGCAGTGTACCCCCTGTATCCGGACGAGGCTCAGATCCTCACCGCCTATGCCATCGATACCCTGGGCAAGAAGAAGATCGCCTTCTTCTACCAAAACGACGACTACGGCAAGGGCGGCCTGGAAGGCGCGGTGCGCGAGCTTAAGAAACGGGGTATGAAGTTGGCCGCCGATGTCCCGGTGGAAGTGGGCGAAACCGACCTGGCCAGCCATGTGCTCAAGATGAAGAAGGCCGGGGCCGACTGCGTGATCATGTGGGTCTATCCCAAGCACGCGGCCATCGTATTGGGCACCGCGGCCAAGCTGGGCTACAAGCCCCAGTGGATGGCCTGCTCCACCCTGAGCGACGTGGCCCTGATGTTCAAGATCACC
>JAHLLJ010000192.1 GCA_020444205.1 Deltaproteobacteria bacterium
TCAAGCCTCAGCCGGGGCAAAATGCTCAAGGGCTTTCAGGGGGTTCCCCGGTCAGCCCGGTCCCTTGAACGGGTTTTGTAGTATAACATCGCCCCTAGGGGTTAACAAGGTGCACAAGCTCAATTAATGGGGGGCGTTGAGCCCCGTGCCCCTTGGTGTTATACTCTATCGAACGGCGCGGGCCCCGCGGTCCGCGCCGCTGGTTTACCCTTTGCACCGCAGGACGGTGCTGGACCAAGGAGACTAGGTGTTGCGCTCGCTCATAAGCCGTCAAGGCTACCAAAACCTACAAGACCAATTAGTAAACCTGCGCAAGATCGAGCTTCCGGCCAATGTGCGGGCCATCGAAGAAGCGCGGGCCCACGGCGACCTGAGCGAAAACGCGGAGTACCACGCGGCCAAAGAGCGCAACGCCATCATCATGTCCAAGATCTCGGAGTTGGAGACCCTTTTGGCCACCACCGAGGTGGTGGATCCCCTGCCCGAGCCCAACGGCCGGGTGGTGTTCGGGTGCTTGGCCACGGTTTACGACGTGGACTCCGACGATGAGCACTCCTACCAGATCGTGGGGGCGGCGGAAAGCGACGCCAACTGCGGGCGCATCTCCATGACCTCGCCCATCGGCCAGGCCCTTTTGGGCAAAGAAGAAGGCGATGAAGTGAAGGTCAAGACTCCCGGCGGCATGCGCATCTTGGAGATCGTCAGCGTGGAGTTGGTCGGCGCAGAGTAATGAGCCCCGCCGGCGCGACTGCCCCCTTCTCTTCCTCATCCATATTCTATGATCAACGGCGGCCCTCGCGTTCCGGGGTTGGTGCGCAGTGACCAGCCTGATCCGTCAGATATTCAACACCCGGATGCTGGTGTCGCTGCTCATGGGCTTTGCCTGCGGGCTTCCCCTGTTGCTCACCATCAGCCTGTTGCAGGCCTGGATGCGCGAGCAAGGGGTGGACCTGGCCACCATTGGGCTCATGGCCCTGGTGGGCCTGCCCTACACCCTCAAATTCCTTTGGGCTCCCCTTTTGGACCGCTACACCTTGCCCTTTTTGGGGCGGCGCCGCGGCTGGCTTTTAGTGGCCCAGGTTTGCCTCATGGCGGCCATCGTGGGCCTGGGCTTTACCAGACCGGCCCAGCAGCCCACTATCGTGGCCCTGGTGGCCCTGCTGGTCACCTTTTTCAGCGCCAGTCAGGACATCTTGGTGGATGCCTACCGCCGGGAGGATTTGAGCGACGAGGAACTGGGCTTGGGCTCGTCGCTGTACGTCAACGGCTACCGGGTGGGCATGCTTTTGGCCAGCGGCGGGGGCATGATCCTGGCCGACCACATGAGCTTCACCATGGTCTACATGGTTATGGCCGCGACCATGCTTGTGGGAGTGGGCACCACCCTTTTCTGCCACGAACCGCCCCACCCCGGGGGCACGCCCCGCAGCCTCAAGGAAGCGGTGGTGGAACCCTTTGTGGAATACTTCCACCGCTCCGGAGCCCTGGGGCTACTAGCCTTTGTCCTGCTTTACAAAATCGGCGATTCCATGGCTTCCACCATGACCACGCCCTTTTACCTGGACCTGGGTTTTACCAAAACCGAGATCGGTGCGGTGGTCAAGCTCTTCGGCTTTTGGGCCACCATAGGCGGCGGCCTGCTGGGCGGCATCGTCATCTTGAAGCTGGGCATACGCCGTTGTTTATGGATTTTCGGCATATTACAGGCTATGAGCACCGCCGGGTTCGCGGTGTTGGCCTCTCTAGGTCACCAGCTTGTAGGCCTGGCCGCGGTCATAGCCTTTGAAAACCTGACCTCGGGCATGGGTACTGCGGCCTTTTTGGCCTTCATGGCCAGCCTCACCGACCGGCGCTTTACCGCCACCCAATACGCCCTGCTCTCCAGCCTCATCGGGGTTCCACGGGTATTGGCCAGCGCACCCACCGGATGGATGGCCCAGTCCATGGGCTGGCAAGGCTTTTTCATCTTCTGCACCTTGGCGGCCATACCGGGCCTGGTTTTGCTGCTGCGCTATGCCCCGCCCAGCCGGACCACCACGACTGAATGAGCCTCACCCGCAAGCGCACCCCCTGACAATCGGACCCCAGTGCACCGCTTAACCTTGCCCCCCGAGCGGTGGCCTGCTATGCTTTCGGCAACCATAATCGTTAACTTAGCTCACCCCTGCGAGGTGCAATTATGCCCATGGACTGGACCCCCCCACCCCGGGGGACCGGCCGGGAGCCAGACCTGAACAAGGTCATCAGCGACTTTAAAAACAAGATGCCGGGCTTTAAAAAGGCCAAGGGCCTTTGGGTCGTGGTGCTCATCGTGGCCGCGATCGTCCTGGGCTCCACCGCCTACTACACGGTGGGGCCGGAAGAGAACGGTATTATCCTGCGCTTCGGCCGCTTTGTACGCGAATCCGGCCCTGGCCTGCATTTCAAGCTGCCTCTGGGCATTGAAAAGGCCATCAATGTAAAGACCGGGCGCGTGTTCAAGGAGGAGTTCGGCTTCCGGGGCATCAGCCCGGGAATCAGGAGCCGCTTCACCGAGAAGGGCTACGCCGACGAGTCGCTCATGCTCACCGGCGACCTCAATGTCATCGACGTCAAATGGATCGTGCAATACAAGATCCGCGACCCCAGGCTGTGGCTGTTCGCGGTGCGCGACCCCGTGGCCGCCATCCGCGACCTTTCCGAATCGGTGATGCGCCAAATCGTGGGTAACCGCCTTAGCGACCAGGTGCTCACCTTGCAGCGCGTGGAGATCGCGGCCAAGGCCCAGGTGGAGCTGCAAAAATTGCTGGACAGCTACAAGACCGGCGTTCAGGTGGTCACAGTCAAGCTACAGGACGTGAACCCGCCGCCACCGGTGCAGCCGGCCTTCAACGAGGTCAACGAGGCGCGTCAGCAAAAAGAGCGCATGATCAACGAGGCCCAGGAGGCCTACAACCGCGAGATACCCAAGGCCTTGGGCGAGGCCTCGCGGGTGGTTACCGAGGCCGAGGGCTATGCCCTGGAAAAGGTGAACCGCGCTCAGGGTCAGGCCAAGCGCTTTGAAGACGTCTTGGCCAGTTACCTCACCGCCGAAGACGTGACCCGCCGCCGCCTGTATCTGGAGGCCATGCAGCGCATGCTCCAGAACACCAAGAAAATCTACGTGGTGGACGAGCAGGTGCGTGGATTGTTGCCCTTGTTGAACTTGGGCTCGGGAATGGGTATCGGCAAAAACCAAGTCCCGGTTCAAACGCAAGGAAAGGGGGTGAAGTGATGGGCAAGAAAACCCTCCCCTTCGTCATCCTGATCCTGGTCCTGCTCCTGGTGGGCTCGGGCGCTTTCTTCACGGTGAGCGAAGGCCATCAGGCCATCATCACCCAGTTCGGCAAGCCTGTGGGCGGTCCCTACACCCAGGCAGGACTATACTTCAAAATCCCCTTGATCCAAGAGGTCCACCTTTTTGAAGAGCGCCTGCTCAAGTGGGACGGCTCTCCCAACCAGATACCCACCCGGGACAAGAAATACATCTGGGTGGACACCACTGCCCGTTGGCGCATAACCAATCCCTTGCGCTTCTTGCAGACCGTGGCCAGCGAGCGGGGGGCCCTGAGCCGTTTGGACGACATCATCGACTCGGTGGTGCGCGACCAGGTCAGCTCCAACCTGCTGGTGGAGCTGGTGCGCTCCAGCGATTGGAAACCGGTGAGCCGAGCCGAGTTGGGCGAAAAATACGTACCCACCGTGGCCAGTGGCGGCGAGGACGATCAGACCCGCATCGACTCGGAGGTCAAGATCGGCCGGCAGACCATCACCAGGGCCATGCTGGTCGAGGCGGCCAAGTTGACCCCTCAGTATGGCATTGAGGTGGTGGACATCGAGATCAAGCGCATCAACTACGTGGAAAGCGTGCAGCAGCAGGTGTTCCAGCGCATGATCAGCGAGCGCAAGCGTATCGCCAGCCAGTACCGATCCGAGGGTGAGGGTGAAAAGCGCCGTATTCTCGGCCAGATGCAAAAGGAGCTAGCCCGCATCAGATCCCAGGCCTACAAGAAGGCCGAGAAGATCAAGGGCCAGGGCGACGCCGACGCCACGCGCATCTACGGTTCGGCCTACGGCCGCAACCCGGACTTCTACTCCCTGTACAAAACCTTGGAGAGCTACGGCGGAACCGACTCCAACCGGACCGACCTGATACTTTCCACGGACAGCGACTTCTACAAGTACCTAAAGGCTCCCAAATAGGGGACGCTTACGCATTACCCGGGCCGCCGCCATTGGCGGCGGCCCGTTTTTTGATCCCCGAGACTTTTTGGGGGTTGCGCGCCGGCCGGCCGGGGTGTACCTAAGGGCTCGTTTTGCACCGGACGAGCCGGTGCATCCCTTGACAGGGCTTAAACTTTTGCTATACTTCACCTTCTAAATTTTTGGAGGTGCATCCACCATGTACGCAGTGATCGCCGCAGGCGGCAAACAATATAAAGTGGAGGCGGGCCAGGTGCTCCGTTTGGAGAAACTGGCTGGCGAAATAGGTGACAAGGTTCAGCTCGAGCCAGTGCTGATGATCGGCGGCGAGGGTGATCCCAAGATCGGCCAGCCTTTTGTGGAAGGCAGCAGTGTCACCGCCACTATCGTGGACCAAGGCAAAGCCAAAAAAGTGGTGGTCTTCAAAAAGAAGCGCCGCAAAGGCTACAAAGTCAAAAGAGGTCACCGCCAGCCTTACACCGCGGTGCGCATAGAAGAGATTCCGGCTTAGGCCGCACAGATAAGGGGTCGGCAACATGGCTCATAAAAAAGCAGGCGGCAGCTCCCGCAACGGGCGAGACACCGCGGGTAAGCGACTGGGCGTCAAGAGCAGCGAAGGCTCCAATGTGCGCGCCGGCAACATCATCGTGCGCCAGCGGGGCACCCAGGTCCACCCGGGCAAGGGCGTGGGCATGGGACGCGACTACACCATTTTCGCTGTTATCGACGGCACGGTGAAGTTCGAGCGGCTGGGCCGCGACCGCAAGCAGGTCAGCGTATACCCCTCCTAAAGGGGGCTTTTGCCGGGCGGCCACGGGCGGTGCCGAATTTGGGGCACCCGGGCCGCCCTTGGTTTTGGATGGGCCCCGATCCGGGGTGTGAATCATGCGCTTCGTAGACGAGGCCATCATAGAGGTGGCGGCGGGCGACGGCGGCAACGGCTGCGTCAGCTTCCTGCGTGAGCGCTTCCGCCCCAAGGGCGGCCCCGACGGCGGCGACGGCGGCCGGGGCGGCAACGTCATCATCCAGGCCACCAACCGGGTCACCACCCTGGCCGACCACAGCTATCTAAGACATTTCAGAGCCAAGCGCGGCAGCCACGGCCAAGGCAGCAACAAGGCCGGGAGGGCCGGCGAGGACAAGCTTGTCCGCGTACCCGTGGGCACCGAGATCTACGACCACGAAACCGGTGAGCTACTCTACGACCTGACCAGCGACGGCCAGGAAGTCGTAGTGGCCAGGGGCGGCCGGGGCGGCAAGGGCAACGCTCATTTCGCCACCAGCACCAACCAGGCCCCGCGCATGGCCCAGCCCGGCGGCGAGGGCCAGCGTTTCACCCTGCGCCTGGAGCTCAAGCTCTTGGCTGAAGTGGGCCTGGTGGGTCTACCCAACGCCGGTAAATCCAGCCTTATCACCGCGGCCAGCGCGGCGCGGCCCAAGGTGGCTGATTATCCCTTTACCACCCTCACCCCCAACCTGGGAGTGGTACAGTTGGATCAACGGCCACCTTTCACCATGGCCGATGTGCCCGGCTTGGTGGCCGGGGCGCACCAAGGCGCCGGTCTGGGGCTCACCTTCCTCAAGCACGTGGAACGCACCCATTTGTTTTTGTATGTGGTGGACCTCAGCGGCGAAGACCCTGCCGGGGACCTGTGGACCGTGCGCGAGGAGCTTTTGGCCTACGACGCCAAACTCGCTCAGAGGGTGGCCATGGTGGCGGCCAACAAGTTGGATTTGCCCGAGGCCGCGGAGAACCTGGCTGCCTTCACCAAGACGGCCGGGGAAATGGGCCTGGAAGTATGGCCCATCAGCGCCAAGAGCGGCCAAGGCGTGCAAGAGTTGCTGCTGGCTCTGGCCGACAGGCTGGACCAGACGCGGGAAGAGGACCAAGGTGAACAGGGCTGAGGTAATAAGGGACAGCCAGAGGGTTGTGGTCAAGGTTGGCTCCGGCGTGCTGACAGGCCCTCACGGCCTGGACATTGCCCGGGTAGCCGACCTGGCCGGGCAGATCGCCCGCTTGTGCTCGGGTGGCCGCCAAGTGGTGCTGGTCTCCTCAGGGGCCATTTCCAGCGGGGCGGCCCACCTGCGCCCCGGCTTCGCGCCCTCCTCTATCCCTGAAAAGCAGGCCGCCGCGGCCATGGGACAAGCCCGTCTGGTACAGGCCTATGAGGACGCCTTTGCCCCCCACGGCATCAAGGTGGCCCAGGTGCTGTTGACCGGCGGCGACCTTAGGCGGCGCAAGCGCTACCTCAACGCCCGCAACACCCTCATCACCCTGCTGAGCTGGGAAGTGCTGCCCATCATCAACGAAAACGACACCGTGGCCGTGGCCGAGATCAAGCTGGGCGACAACGACA
>JAHLLJ010000193.1 GCA_020444205.1 Deltaproteobacteria bacterium
CCCTTTTCCAAAAGGGGGCAGGCCACCCGCGCCCGGGAAAAAGTGGCCAGGCGTTCTTCCGGCGATTGCTCCAGTGCCTGACGGGCTACCTGGTCGAAAAGGGCCTCGGCCTTGTCGGCCCGGCGCAGGGCTTCGCGGCGGGCGTTGCGCGGCAGGCGGCGAAAGGCCAAAGCCAGGGCCAGGGCCTCGGCGGGAGTGAGGTCGAACACCGCGTGACAACAATCGTCGCATCCGCTGCCGCAGCGCACCTCGCTGGGGAAGGAGGCGGCAACCTGGGCAAAGGCCGCGTCGCAACGCTGCCAAAGGGCGGTTATGCCCTGATTGAAGGCGTTGAGGTCGGCTGGCGGTTGTGCTGGGTTCATGAACCTTGTCCTCGCGCTGATCGGGTGCAGCTACTTTAGGCCAGGGTCCCAGGGGCGTCAAGCGCAGTGGTTTGAACCAAAATATTAAAAGGCCTATAATCGTCTAGTAATAACCTTAATCAAACACCCATTGGCTGCTGCGACGCTGTTACATGGGACGAAAGGAGAGCGCCATGCCTGAGTTTATGGATCCATTTACCGGAATGAAGCCGGGCCGCAAACTGACTGACCGCGAATTGGCCCGGGCCATCCGTCTTTCCCTGTCCGCCGAGCAGGAGGCCATCAACCTCTACGAGGCCCTGGCCGATGCTACCACCAACAAGCTGGCCGCCGCGGTGCTGCAAGACATCGCCGACGAGGAGAAGGAGCATGCTGGTGAGTTCCTGCGTCTGCTCAACATCCTGCAACCCGCCGAAGAAAAGCTGTACGGCAACGGCAAGGAAGAGGTAGACGAGATGGCCGCCAAGGTTAAACCGGCCCGCAAAAAGCCCGCCAAGAAAAAGGCTGCCGCTAAAAAGAAGTAGCCCCCAGATACGAAAATAGGGGCCGGGCTTTTCAGGTGAAAGGCTCGGCCCTTTTTATGGCTCCGGCGGTTTGCCCGGTCTTTTGGATATAGGCTCTGAGCCTGATCGGTACAGCCATCCGCCGGGAGGCAAGGCGAGGCCGAGGCCGGCCCACCCTAGGCAGAGGACGAGCGCGACGGTCGATGCGGGTGCCAGGCGTCCTTTAAACCCGGCAGGCTCTCCTAACCCAAGATGTGGCGTCCAATCGCCCGGCGCCTATAGCCGGAGTGGGTCCCACAGACCCAGGCTTATGGCTTTGGGGGCTGCTTGATCCTCTGGAGCAGCCACCGCCCCGCATCCCCCAACACATAATAAGCAAGGCCGGAAATGAGAAAAAAGGCCAGGAACAACGACCCGGCGTCCAGGGCCACCCAGGGCCAGCTTTCGTTTTCCCAGGCAGGCAGCAACAGGTACACCTCCCTGGCCGCCACCAGGCCGGTGGCCAGGGAGATTATCACTGAAAGGGTTTTGAACAGCCGCGTCACGCCTCTTTTCCCCCTCCGTTCCTGAGTTACCCTACGACTGTTGGCTACTGCCGTGCTTGATGGCGTCAGGAGCCATCAGGCTGTGCTGCATCTTGCGGATCAGCTTCCAGTTGGCGAACTGATCCAGGTAAGAATAGACCACCGGCACCACCAACAGGGTCAGCACCGTGGATGATACCATGCCTCCGGCAATGGCCACGGCCATGGGCTGGCGGCTCTCCGAGCCCACGCCCAGGGCCAGCACCACCGGCAGCACCCCGCCGATGGTGGATACCGCGGTCATCAAAATGGGTCTGAGCCGGGTGGCCCCAGCCTCGATCAAAGCCTCGTGGGCGTCCATACCCTTTTCCCTGAGCTGTTTGGTGTAGTCGATTAGCAGGATGCCGTTTTTGGTTGCCAGGCCCACCAACAGGATCAGGGCGATCATGGAGAACAGGTTGAAGCTGTTGCCCATGATAAACAGCAGGCCGAAGGCTCCGATGAACGACAGCGGCAGGCCCATCATGATGGCCAGAGGGTGGGCGAAGCTCTCGAACTGGGAAGCCAGCACCATGTAGGTGAGGGCGACGGCCAGCAGGAAGGCAAAGGCGACGTAGCCGGTGGTTTCGGCAAAGGCCTCTGCCCTTCCCACAAACGAGGAGGTATAGCCGTCGGGCAAAATCTCGGCGGCCATGGCCTGCACCTCGGGCATGGCCTCGCCCAAGAGCTTGCCTTCCAGGTTGGCGTAGATGGTGGCCGAGCGGCTGCGGTCCAAGCGGTTGATGATGTTGGGGCCCACTCCCTGCTCCAGGGTGACGAAGCTGGACACGTCCAGCAGGCGGCCGTCGGCGGCCCGCATCCATATGCGCTGCACGTCCTGGGGCAGCACCCTCTGATCTTCCATCAGGCGCACCCGCACGTCATAGCTTTTGCCGCCTTCGCGGAAGTCCACCGTTTTTACCCCGCCCAAAAGCGCGGCCACCGCGGTGGCTATCTCCCGCACGCTGACCCCGGCGTCGGCCGCCCTGGCCCGGTCGATCTTCACCCGCACCTCGGGCTTGCCGATCTCCAGGTTGCGGGTGATGCCCACGTAGCCCGGCGTTTTTTCAAGGCTTTCCATGAGCTCACGGGAGTACTGGTCGATCTTGTCGATGTCCGGCCCTTGGATGACGAACTGGATGTCCTCGTTGCGCGAGCCCGCGCCCAAGGGCGAAACGCTCGACACCGTGCCGCGCACATCGGGCAGTTGCCGTAAGAGTTCGCGCACCACGCCCTGCAGCTGGGTTTGGCTGCGCTGGCGCTCGGCCTTGGGGGTCAAGGTAACCATGGCCACCGCCTTATTGGCCCCATCCCAGCCGGAGACCGAGAAAAAGTGGTCGATTTCCGGCACCTTAATCATTTGCTTTTCCAGGCGCTGCAAAACCGAGTCGGTCTTTTCCAGGGAATAGGACAAAGGCATCTCCATGCGCACCATGAAGCGGCCCTCGTCCTCTGCGGTGATGAACTCCTTACCCAGCATGGTGAATACCCAGCCGCCCGCCACCAGGGCGGCCATGGCCGCGGCCATTACCGACAGCCGGTGGCGCAGGCACCAGGCGAGGAGCCGCCGGTAAAAGCGGCTGGTGGCCTCCATTAACCGGTTGAACAGGTTGAAGGCCCCACTGGTGGTGTCTTTCACAGTGAGGAAGCGGGCCGAAAGCATGGGCACCACGGTAAGGGCCACGAAGGTGGAGCAGGCCACGGAAAAGGCCAGGGTGATCGCGAACTCATAGAAAAAGCGCCCCACGATGCCGGCCATGAAGGCCACGGGCAGGAACACGCCGCCCAGGGCCACGGTAGTGGCCATGACCGCGAAGGCTATCTCCGAGGAGCCCTCAAAGGCGGCTTCCATGGCCCCCTGCTTTAGTTCGGTGCGGTGGCGGAAAATGTTCTCCACCATGACGATGGCGTCGTCGATGACCAAACCCACCGCGGTCACCAAAGCCAACATGGACATGTTGTTCATGGTGAAGTCCATCCAGTACATGCAGGCAAAGGTGGAGATGATGCTGGTGGGGATGGCCACCGCGCTGATGATGGTGGTGCGCAGGTTTTGTAGAAACAGGAAGATGATCAGCGCGGCGATGATGGCGCCTAGTAAAAGCTGGAACTGCACCTCGCTGATGGACTTCTCGGTGAAGATGGTGGTGTCGGTGGCTATGTCGATCTTGATGCCCTCGGGGGCCATGCGCCTAAGCTCGGGCAGCACCTTGCGGACTTTTTGGGCGATGGCCACCTCGTTGGCCCCGGAGCGCGGGGAGATGCCCAGACCCACGGTACGCATGCCGCCGGTGGCCTTGGTGGTGAAGCGGGCCACGCCCACGCTTTCCTCGCGGGACGATTTGGCCACGCCCACGTCTTCCAGGCGCACCGGGTAGCCGTCGCGATAGGCCACTATCATGCGGTTAAAGGCCTCGGGGGTGGGGAATTCACCCACCGTGCGGATGAGGAACTCCTTGTCCCGGGACTCGATCTTGCCGCCGGGAATCTCCACGTGCTCCCGGCTCAAGGCGGCGATGACGTCGCCCACGCCCAGCTTGTAGGCGGCCAGGCGCTCGCGGTCCAGCCAGACGTGCACCTCTTTTTCCCGGGCTCCGCCCACGCGCACCTCGCCCACGCCCTGGATTTTCTGAATCAAGGGCCGTAGCTGCTCGTCAGCCACCTTGGTCAGGGTCTCGATGGCCTGTGGCCCGCGCACCGACAGCCAGATGATGGGCTGGGCGTTGATGTCCAGCTTGTCGATGACCGGGGACTCAGCCTCCGTGGGTAGCTCGCGCAGCTTGGTGGATATCTTGTCGCGCATCTCCTGGGCGGCCACGTCCACGTCCTTGCTGAGCTCGAACTCCACCACGATGCGGCTTTTGCCCTGCATGCTGGCCGAGTTGATGTGCTTGATGCCGCTAACCGAGCTGATGGCATCTTCAAGCTTGTCGGTTATTTCGTTGTCCACCTCTTCGGGGCGGGCGTTTTCCCAGACCGTGGTCACGGTGACCATGGGAAAGTCCACGTCGGGATACAGCGAGACTCCCAGGCGGGTCAAACCTATGAGCCCGAATACCAAAAGGGCGGTGACCATCATGGTGGCCGCCACCGGGCGCCGTATGGAAAAGTCGGTGAGGAACATTTCTCCCCCCTACTTCCCGGCCTGGCCGCCGGCGGTCTCGCCCTGGTCTTTGGCCTCGGCCTGGCGCACCTGGCCGCCGTCCTTGACCATGAACTTGCCTTCCAAAATCACCTTGGACCCGGCCTTGAGCGGCGGGTGGACGATTTCGGCCCAATGGTTTTCAATGTGCCCCAGGCTTACCGGCACCTTCTTGGCCTTGCCGTCCTCCACCAGATAGATATAGGTCTCCTTTTCGGTCTGGATGATGCTGGCCCAAGGGGCGCACATGGCGTTTTCCCGGACGTCCACGGTCACCTTGAGGCGGCCGAACATGCCCGGATTGAGCAAATGCGGGTCGTTGTCCACCATGGCCTTGACCTTGAAAGAGCGGTTATGGCTATCCACCACCGGCGAGATGAACGACACCTTGCCCGTGAACTTGCGGCCCGGGTAGGCCACGGTGAATATCCTCACCTCTTGGCCCTGGAAGACCCCGGCCTTGAAGCGCTCGGGCACCGAGAACTCCATCTCCAGGGGATTTAGGCTGACCACCTTGACCACCGGCTCGCCGGCCTTGAGGTAGTCGCCCACCGACAGGTTCTTGGAGCCCACCACCCCGTCAAAGGGAGCGCGTATCTCGGTGTCGGCCAACATTTCCTTTTGGCGGGCCATATCGGCCTGGGCCTGGGCCAGGGCGGCCTTGGCCAGGGCTATCTCGGTTTCCAGATCGTCGTACTTCATCTGGGAGACCAGCTTGTCCTTGACCAGGGGCTTGTTGCGCTCCAGGTTGCGCTTCTGATGGGCCAGGCGGATCTTAAGCTGGTTTATGCGTTGCTGCAGGTTGCGCATGTCCGCGCGCACCTTGGCCGCGTCCAGCTTGACCAAAAGCTTGCCCCTTTTTACCTCTGCGCCCTCCTGGAAAAGGATCTCCTCCACCGGGGCGGCAATCTCCGAGCGAATGGTGACCATCTTGGGCGAGCTGATGGTGCCCACTTGGTTCAGCACATTCTCCACCCGCCGGGCGGTGATCTCCCCAAGAGTCACCACGGTGGCCCTGGGTGTTACCACCTGGGCCTTTTTTCCCTCGCGCTCGCAGCCGGCGGTTGCCCAGAGCAAGGTCAGTGACAGGGCTAAAACAACCAAGCTCAGGGGCATTCTCTTAGCGGACATTGACCTTCTCCTCTGGGTTCATCTTGGGAATAATCTTGAAACGGGTCAGGTTGTCCCCCATGGCCATGTGGAGGTCGGCCAGGCCTTGATTAAAGTCGGTCAAGGCGATGGCCTTGCGGATGCGGGCCTCGATTACGTTGTTTTGAAAGTCCAAAATGCGGAAAGAGTCCGAAAGCCCCTCGTCCAGGCGGCGCATCTCCTGTTTCAGGTTGGTCTCGGCCAGCGCCTGGAAGCGCTCGGCCACCCGCACCCGTTCCAGGCTGCGGCGCAGGGTCACCAGGGCGTTTTTCAGTTCGGTTTCGGTGGTGCCTTCCAGCCGTTTCAGGCGATACAGGGCCCGCTTGCGCTCCCATCCGGCCACGCGGTAGCGGCTGGTGGCTTCGCGGTTGCCCAGGGGATAGGTAAGCCTCAGGCCCACGAACCAGTTGTAGCCGTCGCCGTCGGCCATGCTGTTCCAAGAGTCCGCGTAGCTGCCGCTGTAGGCGTTGGAGGCGGCGGTGCCCACCTCGGTCTCGGTGCCGGCCAGGCCGTTCATGGCCAGGCTGGCGGCCAGGTCGATCTGGGGCAGGGTCTGGTTTTTTAGGTAGGCCAAGCGGATGTCCAGCTTGTCCAACTCCACCTTTTGGCGCAACAGGTCCGGCCGGTGCTTCAGGGCCACGGTCAAGGCCTCGGGCAGGTTGGGGAAAGCCTGGTCCGGCCCGGCCATACCCTGGGGCCGTATGGTGCTCATGTACAGGGGATCGCCGCGGCGGATCTCCAGCATGTCCTTGAGCCGGTTGGACACTGTTTCCATCTGCTGCTGGGCCAGCACGATTTTTTCGTCGCGGGAAGCCACCGCGGTCTCGGCCTCCTGCACCTCGGTGATGGGCACC
>JAHLLJ010000194.1 GCA_020444205.1 Deltaproteobacteria bacterium
TCCGCCGCGGCGGACAGGGCCGCGCCCAAAACCAGGCAAAGGCTTAGAACGTAGATAAGGAGCTTGTGACAGGACATAGCATCCCCCTTTTCGTGCCTGACGGCTCTGGGCATGGGGGAGATGACCTCACGCGCTGAAGCCCATTATCGAGCATAGGGGGCTCAAAAAATGGGATTAACTTAACATGCCTGCCTCCCCCACTAGACAAAGCCGTCAAGGTAATAATTACCAGTATGTATATTCTTATTAGTCGTTCTAAAAGGGTACTGTCAAGTAGGCTTTTGCGGTCCGCCAAGCTTCAGTTGATGCGCTTGAAGCTGTCCTTGCCGCTACGGCAAACCGGGCAGGTGTCCGGCACTTTGTCCTCGAACACGTAGCCGCACACCTCGCAAACGTGGTAGGTGACCTCGCGGCCTCCGGCCAGGGCCGACAGGGCCCGCTTGTACAGCTCTGCGTGGCGGGCCTCCACGTCCCGGGCCCGCACCAAGGCCCACTCCAGGTCGGGGCGCTTGGCCTTGATGGCCGCCTCCAGGATGGGCGGGTAGTGTTGAGACTTGGCGGCCAGTTCGTGCTCAAAGGCGGCCTGGAGATTGGCCTCGGTGTCGCCCACCACCCCTTCCAGATAGTTCAGCATCTCCTTGGCGTGCACCGACTCAGCCTCGGCCACCGCCTTGAACAGGGCGGCTATCTGGGGCAGGTCTTCCTTTTGCGCCTGGCGGGCAAAGGCCTGGTTGCGCACCGTAGCCTTGGACTCCCCGGCAAAGGCGGCTTGCACCATCTTCTCCAGCTCCGGGGATAGGGGCTCCATCAATACAAAGCGGTTTTCGTCCGCACCGCATTGAGGGCATTTGGCGGGCGGCCGCTTGCCTTGGTGCACATAGCCGCAAACCGTGCAGCGCCAACGTTTCATGCGCTCTCCTCCCAAAAAATGGCATCGGCCGGGCAATCGGCCATGGCCTCGTCAACCTCCGGCGGATAGGTGTCCAACTCGTTCACCTCGATGTAGCCACCCGCCTGGTTAAGGCTGAACACCTGGGGCGCCAGGTCCAGGCAACCCTCGCAAAGGGTGCAGGCGGCCATGTCCACCACCGGTCTACGCGGCATTTCGTCCTCGCCCAAACTAAAGCGGGCCGGTCCGCCTGGACCGGCCCGGCGTGGTCTGGCAAATGTGGCCTTACTGGCCTGTTTCCAGCATCTTCTTGGCTTTGGCCTTCCATTCGGCGTCCTCAGGCTCGTAGCCTTGCTCAATAGGCCCGGCGATCACCGCCTTTAGCAGTTGGTTGGCCTCGTGCGCCTTGTCTTCGTCAAAATAAACCTCGGCCAGGTAGATGTGGTTCAAATAGCGGTGGGGCCCCTTTTTCACCGCGGTCTTCAAGTTTTCCATGGCCTTTTCGTTGTCGCCCCCAAAAATGCCGGGAACCTTGAAGTACAGCCGTCCCAGCACCCGGTAGGGGCCGCCGGCCTCATAGTTGGGGTCCAGCTCAATGACCGTGGCCATCTCCTTTTTGATGGGGTCGACCAGCGACAGGCTCTCCATTACCCCCTTGGCGCTGCCGTACACCCCGTAGTTAACCCCCAGCCAGTAGTGGCCGGGCAGGCTCTTGGGGTTTATGGCGATGGCCTGCTTGGCCGCGTCCACCCCGCTTTGGAAGATGTCCTGTTTCTGATCCTTGGGCGCGTGGGAGCCCACCCAATACTCGGTGCGGGCCAGCTTCCAGGCGGCTTCTTCGCTCTTGGGGTCCTGCTTAAGGGCCTGCTTGTACAGCCCGGCTGCTTGTTTGGCTTTGGCCATGTCGGCCCGCTGGCCGTAGAGCGCATCGCCCTGGGCGATGAGCTCGGCGGTATCGGCGGCCAGGGCGGTCCCGGCCAGGCACAGGCAGGCTATGCCCAATAGGGCGGTAAAGGCGAATTTTTTGGCGATGGAGTGCATGTATCCCCCTCCCGGAAAGCGGGGCCTTGGCCCCGGCGCGCGTGCGGGCAGCGCCTGTTGACTTATTACTTTAACCCTGGCGGGCCGCCGGGCTCAAGCTCCCTTCAAGAAGGAGCGTACGAAGTTTTCATAGGAGAGCTGGCCCTGGGTGTGGGCCATGAGACTGCTTTCGCGCCCAAACAGCTCCTTCACCATCTGCGGGGGCTCCATGCCCTGGGCGGCCATATCAGCCACTTTGGCGGCCATTTCCTCTAAAAAGGCGATGCTCTCGGCCAGGGCCGGGGCCGCCGGTTCCACTACGTCGCCCATGCCGGTAAACATCACCTTGGGCTCCCGGGCGGCCAGGGCCTTTTGGGCGGCCAGGATCTGGCGGCTGTTCTCATGGTCCCGGCTGGTCTTTTGCCGGGGGGCCACCCACAGGTCGCTGACAAAGGCCCAGCCCTGATCGGGCTCGTAGTACACCACCAAGTCGTCGCTGTGGCCCGGCGCGGGGATCACCTTCAGGCGAAAATCACCGGCAACCACCTCCTCTCCCACGGGCTGGGGGCGGCTGGGCGGGGCCGGGCCCCACATGAGCATCTGATAGGGGTAAAGCTCCTTGTCCGGGTCGGCCAGGCGCTCCAGGGAAGCAGGCGGGGCGTACAACTCCACTCCCAGCCTCTCGGCCAACAAAGAGTTGCCTCCGATGTGGTCCTCGTGGTGGTGGGTGTTGTATACCGCGCGCACCCCCCGGCCGATGAGGGCCTGAGCCAGCTCTCGTGCGGTGTGCAGGCATCCGCTGTCGATGAGCACCTCGCCCACCTGGTAGGCGGCGCACCAATACATGACCTGGCCGTTTATCTCCCGGCCCATCTTGAAACAGGTAACCGGCCCGTGTTGGCTGATCCGGATCATTACTCCTCCCTGGTCCTGGCGGCGCGCCTCTGCTAAAGTGGAAAAAATTGTTATTTTAGGAGACGCCGTGCGAATCTGCGCCGTAGTAAGCCTTATTTTAGCCCTCTGCCTGGCCACCCCCGCCGCGGCCTTGGTGGGTCCGGGAGAACCTCTGGCCGACCTGACCCTGCCCGATACCCAAGGAAACAAGCACCGCTTGGCCGACTTGGTACAAGACAAGGCGGCGGTCATTGTCTATTGGTCGGTGAGCTGTCCTCACTGCCGCACCGAAATCCCCCATATGCTTTCCCTGGCCAAGGAGTTGCAAGGCAACCCCATGGTGATGCTTTTCGTCAACACCGACGGCAAGGCCATGACCCCGGCGGTGAAGGCCTATGCCCAGCGGGAGGGCCTGCCCAAGCCCTGGCTCATGGACCTGGGGCCGGGCGACTCCCTGCCTCTGGCCGACGCCTATGACCTCATCGCCACCCCGGCGGTGCTGGTGCTGGACAAGAAGGGCACCCTGCTTTTGGCCCAGGAACTCAAGCCTGATATGAAAATGATCAAGCAGGCCCTGCGCAACGCCCTTTGATCTGATTATTTTAGGCAGGCCGAGCAGTTTTGAACAACGATTCAGTTTTTCGCCGTGGTTTTACTAGGGGTCTGGGTTCTGCTGGGTGGCTCATTGTATAAAAAATCGGCACAGCCAGCCGCCGGCAGACCAGGCGACCCTCAAGCGAGGTCCGCAGGCGTAGCCTAAGCTAGGTCGGGGACCGAGCGCAGGCGGCAACGCCCTATGCCGGTGACTGGCGAAGACGAGGGATTACTCCAGTAGTTCTTTGAGGCAAACCAGCAACCTCCCCACCGGCCTGGCGTTGGCCAGCTGGTGGTTAAAGCACAACACCAGGGGCAGACGCCCTTCCTGGGGCCAGCCGGGATACAGGGACATGGAGTGGGCCGGGGTGAAGGTGGCCTCCTCTATTCCCTCCAAGCCCACCATGCTGATGAACAGCGGGGCGATGTGCCGGGCGTAGTCCTTGGCATAGAAGCCGCTGAGGCGCTCGGTCCAGTAGGAGGTCACGGGCAGGGCCTCGCGCAGGCGGCCCCTGAGGCTCCGGCGGCCCAGGCTATCCTGGCGGTTGCGTAAAAGCTCCTCCAGGGCGGCCAGCTCCAGGTGATGGGCCCCGCTGATCACCACCATGTCGCAGGAAGCGTCGCCATTTTCCAGCACCACCGCCACCCGCACCGGCCAGCCAGCCCAGGCCAGGCGGCCCCAGAAGGTGAAAAAGTTCAGGCGGGGGTGCAGGGCCAGGGCGGCCGAGGCGGCCCAGGTAATGGCGGCCAGGTGCCGCCAGGGAGAGGCGGCGGCCAGGGCGGGGCGTAGGTGGGCCGTGGCCTTCAGGGTTACGCCTGGGGTGAGATCAAAGCCCCGCCACCAGGCCCGGCGGGCGAAACGGTCGCCCTCGTGGGTCACGGGCAGGGGTTGGGGCGTGCGCTGCTGCTTCATCGGCTCTCCTTGAGGCAAAGGTTGCCTTCAGAGTTACCTTGCCCGGAGCCCCAAGACAACAATTCATTAAACCCCGCCAGCCTGAAGGTTCAAAAACCGCCGGTTTTACGGCTGGCGCAGAATTTGGCATGGGGCTGGGTTGTGAGCCAAACTAAAAGCATGGGTGCGGCCACTACGCGACATAGGATGTCGAACAAGGTTTGGACATGCGGTTTGGTTTGAGCAACAGACCCAGGGCAAGGGTGACTCTATGGGCAGCCGTGGCCGTGCTGTATTGCCTAATAACCGCGGTTGTTGCCCATGCTGGGCCTCCTTTTTTCACCGATGACCCGGTGCCCGTGCCCTACCGGAACTGGGAGTTATACGCCGCCACCCAGGACGTCAAGGAGCAGGGAGGCAAATCCGGCACCGCTCCTCACTTCGAGGCCAACTACGGGGCCTTGCCTGAACTACAGCTGCACATGATAGTGCCCCTGGCTTGGGACCGGCCCCAGGGCGAGTCTACCCAATACGGTCTGGGAGACCTGGAGGTGGGGGCCAAGTACCGCTTCATACATGAAGGCAAGGTGATGCCCCAGGTGGGGGCATTCCCCATTTTAACCTTGCCTACCGGCGACGACGAGCGCGGCCTGGGGGAGGGCCGGGCCAATCTGTTCCTGCCGGTGTGGCTGCAAAAGAGCTGGGGCCGTTGGACCTCCTACGGGGGAGGGGGCTATTGGATCCATCCGGGTGAGGACAACCAGAACTATTGGTTCACCGGGGTGGTATTGCAGCGTCAAATAACCGACTGGCTGGCCCTGGGAGGGGAGCTGTTCCAATCCACCGCCGACACTGTGGATGGCGGTGATAGCACTGGTTACAACTTTGGAGCCATGATTGATTTTTCCGAAGAACAGCACCTGTTGATCTCGGGGGGCAGCGACCTGCACGGCGATACCGACCTGACCTTCTACCTGGCCTACCAGCTTACTTTCGGGCCACCGGTGAAATAATGATGCTAACCTGGGAAAGGGTCTTCCTAGTGCGGCGGCCTTGACCAATGGGCGCTTTGGGTGCAAAATATTTGCAAATGATTCCTAATTGGAGGGTGAAGTGGACCTGAGTCAGATAATAAACAACTCCCGTGAGATGGCCCGGCGTTTCGTGGCCAAGGGTCACGACACGGTGCGCCTGCCGGTTTTTTCCTTCAGTGATTGGCAGGCTGTTTACGATCGGCCCTCCGATGGGGCCAGCCTGGCCGAGTTTCGCCGCCAGGCCAAGCAGAACTGGTATCTGACGCACTTCCTTAGAGAAATGAACGTGGAGGTGCTGCCGGTGCCGGTGGCGGCCGGGCCTTTTGCCCAGTGGGCCGAGGGCAGCGAGCATGACCTTAAGGACGCCCATGATTTGGCCCACGCGGTGGGCGAGTATGTAAACGATGAGTCCACCCCCCCTGCGGCCTGCCGTCACGGATCGCTCAATCCGGCCTACGACGGCCTGGGCGGCATGGTCACCATCACCGTGTTTGGCGAGGAGGGTGGCACTCCCGAGGTGATGACCGTGGTACAGCATTCCATGGACGGCCAGGTCTTGCAATCGCTGCAACTGGCCGCGGTGGACTACACCCCAGAGGCAGCCTGGGAAGAGGCCAAGAAGTTTTTGGACCGGATCAAGCCCCAGCGGGTGTATCACGACGAGAAGGTGCGCCAGCCCGAGTATTGCACCGACTGTAACGGGCTGCTGGTTAGTGTGGCCTCACCCGAGGAGGCTTCGCTGCCTCACTAACCGGCTTCGCCAGCCACCGCATGGCTGCGTTGTCGGCGTCACTCGGTCCTCGGGGTAGGTCTACTACCCCTGCGTCCCTCGCTCGCCAGCGTGCCGCTGGCGGCAAATCGGGTCGAGTAACCGAGGTGCTCCCACAGACGATCCTGGCTCCCGCCGATGTTCCTTGGCTGCCCAAGCCTTGGGCCGCCTTGCCCTGCGGCGGCTGGCTGTGCCGTGACTATGACGGGCAGGAACCAGAAATAAAATTTTAGTGGCGCGCTGGCGTCCGATCAAAAAAAGAGCCCCCGCTCCGAGGAGCGGGGGCTTTCTTGTCGCTTGGTTAAGCGGTGCGGTCTAGTACATACCGCCCATGCCGCCCATGCCGCCGGGCATGCCGCCGGGCATGGCCGGGGCGCCGCCGCCCGCGTCTTCCTTGGGCTTCTCGGCGATCATGCACTCGGTGGTCAGCAGCAGGCCGGACACCGAAG
>JAHLLJ010000195.1 GCA_020444205.1 Deltaproteobacteria bacterium
CCAGGAGCATGTGCCCGGCGGCCAACAGGGCGTCCTCCTTGGGGGTGGAGGCTCCAGGCAACGAACCGATCATGATGGCGGCGGTGGCGCCGTGGGTCAGGCGGTCGATCCCCTGATCCTCCCACTCGGCCAGGCCCCGGCTCACCGAGTCGTGATACTCGTGATAGTAGTCATCCAGCTCGGGCTTGCCGATCATACGCATCAGCTTGCGCAGCCAGGCCTTTTCAGACATGCGGTTGAACTCGGCCATGACCCGGCCCACCCCTCCGGCCAGCTCCAGCACCTTTTCCCGGTCGGGCAAAACAGTGAAGCTCCAGCGTTGGCTGTTGGTGCCCGAGGGAGCGCTGAGCCCGATCGTCACCAGGTCGGCCAGCATGTCCCGGGGCACCGGGTCCTGGCGATAGTTGCGACAGGAGCGCCGCGAAGCCATTAGCCGGGCCAGGCCGGGCAGGTCGTAGCTGCCGTGGGGCAGCCAGGCCTCGTCAAGCTCAAAGGTGGCGAAGCTGCTTTGCTGTGGGTCCAGGCTGCCCACCCGCACCGCACCCTCGGGGCACACCGCCTGGCAGTGGCCGCAGTTGAGCGAGCTGTCGCCGGTCACCACCGCCTTGCCGTTCACCAGGCTCAGGGTCTGGGAGGGGCATACCCTTATGCAGCGGCCGCAGCCGTTGCAAAGCTCCGCGTCTATTACCGTGGTCACCGCTTGCGGCATCGCCGGCTACCTCCCTGGAGGTTATGGGGGTGAAATTTGCAAAGACGGCCTACTTGCCTTTAGGCTGAAATTATCATGGATATATCAGAAATTTTCAAACTGTGGGGGATGGCAGCCAAGACCGCCCTGGGTTTTTTCTGGAAGGCCGGTTGGGCCTTTGTGCTGGGCTACTTCATCAGCTCCGTGATCCAGGCCTTTGTGCCCAAGGCCCGGCTTACTCCCCATATGGGCGGCTCGGGCGCGGGCAGCGTATCCTTGGCTACCATCTTTGGGGCCATCAGCTCCTCCTGCTCCTTTGCCGCCTTGGCCACCGCCCGGGCCCTGGTCTTAAAGGGAGCCTCCTTTGTGGCAGCGGTGGCCTTCATGTTCGCTTCCACCAACCTGGTCATCGAGCTGGGCATCCTGATCATGATCTTCCTGGGCTGGCAGTTTTTGGCCGCCGAGGTGGTGGGCGGGGTGGTGCTTATCATAGTCAGCCGGTTTATCATACGCCTAACCCAGCCCAAGGGCTGGTTTGAAGCAGCCCGGGAAAAGGTGGAGCAGGAATCACCGCCCGAAGAGGACGATTTCGACTGGCGCAAGCGCCTGGCCAGCCGCCAGGGCTGGCGCATGGTGGGCAACACCTTTGGCGGCGAATGGGCCATGGTCTGGGAGGAGATCCTAATCGGTTTCACCATCGCCGGGTTGGTAGCCGCGGTGGTGCCCGCCCAGGTGTGGAACGCGGTTTTCCTAAGCGATTACGTGCATGGCGGCCAGGCCGGTTTTTTGGTGGTGCTGGAAAACGCCCTGCTGGCCCCCTTCGTTGCCGCGGCCACTTTCATCGGCTCCATGGGCAACATCCCCCTGGCCACGGTGCTCAACGCCAGCGGGGTGATGTTCGCAGGCATCATGGGCTTTATCTACTCCGACCTCATGGTGCCGCCGCTGGTCTCGGTAAATGCCAAGTACTACGGCTGGCGGGTGGCCCTGTATATCGCGGCGGTGATGTACGTGAGCATCGTGATAACCGCCATGCTGCTGCACTACGGCTTCGCCCTGCTGGGCATCACCCCCCACAGCGCCCACCGGGTGGAGCAGGTCACCCAGTTCGCCTTTGACTACACCTTTTGGATGAACCTGGGCGCGGTGGCCCTGGTGGGGCTCACCTTCTGGCTAAAGCGACGGCCCCGGGAAGATAAGCAACACGGCTCGGGGCACATGGAGCACATGGAGCATGACCATGATGACCACGGCTCCGGCGGGATAGGTATAAAGCGCATCAGCGCCTATGCGGCGGCGCTGTTTTTAGCGGTAGGCATGGCAGCTTTTTTCTTTACCCATGGGTGAACCACTACAGGCCTAAAGCACGAACAGGTCGTCCATGCGCCTACCCAACAGATTGGCCCGGTCGCGGGCTTCCTGGAGATCGGCAACTTTTTCCAGTTGCCGGACCTGTTCGCGAAGTTCTTTAAGGCGCTCGCGCATACCGCTCACCCCTTGGTTCAGGGCCTGGGCTTCCTGCTGGAGCTGGTCGTTGCGCCTTAGGCTCACTTGCTGGTTTAGGCGCCCCTGGGCCATGTCCTTGAAGGCCATCTCCATGCGGTAAAGCGGACCGCCCATGCGATGAGAGACAAACAGGGCCACCCAGTAGATAATCAGCAGAACCGAAAGCACCACCACGATGTTGAAGCCGATGAGAAGGGGAAACACGTTGGGCACTTGCGGGCGCCCCTGAACCAAAAACAGTATCACCATGGAGAATACGGCGGCCAAGCCCGCGGCCAACACCGCCCCGCCCAGGCCCCAGACGAAGCTGGGTTGAAAGCCGGGGTAAAAATACATACGCCGACGGCGCTTTTGATTACTTGCAGGCATTTTCGTTCCCCCAATGACTTTAGGCAGGCGCAAACATCTAAAATGATTGCGGTCCGGTAAGTATAAAACAAATGTGATTCATTACCAAAGCACCATCTAAACTAAAAGATAACTTGGATATTCCCCGGCCCCGCGCCGCCAGGCGGGGGCCGCGACCATAGGAGCCGTTATGAAACACTTGCTGAGCCTTTGCATCATCACCCTGCTGTTTACCGCGCCCACCCAGGCGGCGCCCGCGGACACCAACCAACTGCGAGACCAGGGTATGGCCGTAATCCAGCAGTTTTTCACCGCGCTCAAAGGCGAGCTGAGAACAGGGCTGAAAAGCGGCGGCCCGCCCCAGGCCATTCAGGTGTGCCGGGTTGAGGCCCCGGCCATTGCCCAGCGGGTGGGCGAGCAAAGCGGCTGGCAGGTGGGGCGCACCAGTGAGCGCCTGCGCAACCCATCCAATGCCCCGGACGCCTGGGAGGCCAAGGTGCTGGCCGATTTCGCGGCCCAGGCCAAGGCTGGAGCCAAACCCGGCAAGCTGGTCTACAGCGAGGTGGTGACCACCGCCCAGGGCCAGCGGGTCTTCCGGCTCATGAAAGGCATACCCATGGGCGGCATGTGCATGGCCTGCCACGGCCCCTCTCCCTCGCGGGCGGTACGGGAGCAGCTACAGCGGCTCTACCCTCAAGACCAGGCCACCGGCTACCGCTCCGGCCGGCTACGGGGGGCCTTTACTTTGCAGAAGGTTTTGGATTGAGCCGGCGGCGAGGCCTAGAAAATAAGGCTTAGCTGGCTGGTGACCAAGTCCTGGCGCGCCCCATCGCTGTACTCGCCATGCAGGTACTCCAAGGCCAAGGCCAAATAGGGCCAGGGCGACCACGACAGGCACAGCCCGCCTTGTCTGTCGGGCGCCTCCTCATACAAATCGCCGCCGCCTTCCCACCGGCCGGTCAGCCGCCAGGCCTCGGCCAGGGCCCAGGAAAGCTCCAGGTTGAAGGCCCAGGGCTGGGGTGAAGAGCCCGGCGGCGCGAAATCCAGCTCCCCGGCGCAAAACGGATCACTGCGAATGTACTCGCCCAAAAGGGTCAGCGGGCCGTACTCGGCAGCGAGGCTTAGCGAAAAACCGGCCACCAGGGAATCCAGGCGCTGCCCCGGCACCTGCTCCTCAAAAAATCCGCTGGCCGCGATGTTGTTGGTGTAGGAGCCGCCCAAGCCCAGCTTCAGCCCGCCCAGCGCCTTTGGCGGCAAGGAAAGCTGCGCACGCAGCAAATAGGTCTCATAAAAACTTCCGCCCTCCCCGGCGCGGCGCACCTCCGGGTTATAGCCGGCCAGGCTTGCCTGTAGCAGCTCGCCGCTCCAGCCTGCCGTGACCGCGATGGCTTGGGTCTCGAATATGTCCTTGGTGATGGGATCGCTGACCATGTAGCTTTCGAAAATCCCCACCACCGGATAGACCCGCCCTCCCATGAGATAGCCGGGGAAGGCCGCCACCTGACCGAGCACCACAAAGCCCTCGTCCAAATTGATGCCGCTGTCACCTTCCTCGTGCAAAAGATGGCCGTACAGCCGGATAAATGACACGGGTTTGAGTTCCCCGAAGATCTCAGCCGTGGCCAGGGAGGCGCGGTCGCTGTAGGCGGTCTTGCCCTGGGAGTCCTTGTCCTTTTGCCAGGAAGCCTCCAACTGCAGCTGGCCCCATACCTTCCAGGTCACTCCCCCCAGATCCGGCTCCGGCCGGGTGGGCAGGCGGGGCCCCTCCAGGGTACGTGAAATCTTGACCGAGCCGCTCACCGGAGGCAGGTCGATTTCCCCCCATTCCTCCAAGTCGGAGGAGGCGGGCGAAAGCTCTTCGGCCTGGGCCGATGCCCAGCAACCGCAAACCACCACCAGAGCCAGTGCCAGGCTGCAAATGACTACCGTGTTTAAGCATGGGCAGCGGGTATTCACGTCGCCAAGACCTCACTTATGAAGGTTAGGACCAAAGTATTTTTATTACATTGAAAAATTTTCAAACCAAGTAAATTTTGGTTGCCGGTCCGCTTATCCTGGAAGATAATACTAACATCTCAACAAATTAAGGGAGGCCGAATCATGGCAGGCGCCCCTGGAGAGGATCTATCCTCAAACCTGGAAGACTATTTGGAAACCATATACCACCTGGAAAAAGAAAGCCGGGTGGCCAGGGCCAAGGACATTGCCGAGCGCCTGAAGGTGTCGCGCGCCTCGGTGACCGGAGCCCTCAAGACCTTGGGTGACAAGGGTCTTATCAACTACGAGCCCTACTCCTATGTAACCCTGACCAAGCAGGGCCAGACCATTGCCAGCGAGATCGACCGGCGTCACCGCATATTAAAGGGGTTTTTCCAGGATTTCCTGCAGCTCGGCCCCGAGGTTTCCGATGCCAACGCCTGCCGGGTGGAGCACGCCATGGATCAGGCGGCCATCAACCGCCTGGTGGACTTTCTGGCCTTTTTAGAGGAATGTCCCCGCACCGGCCCGGACTGGCTGGAGTCGTTTGACCACTACTGTAGGGACCAAAAAAGCCCGGAGCGCTGCCGCGCCTGCATGGAGCAATGCCTGGAGCGCGCCGACAAGGTTGGCTCCTAGGCGCATCCCCTGAAAACCTTATAGCGAAGGTTTCTCCGCCGGCGCTTCCAGGCCGAGCTTGGCCTGGTCCAGCGCCTTCACCACCTCCAGGTGCTTCCCACTGATCAAATCCCGGTCCCGGGCCAGCTTCAGGTTGGCCAGGCTGTCGGTCTTTAGGGCCTGGGCCTGCTCCACCAAAACCTGGTGGTCACGGGGCAGGCGCACCTGCTTGGCCAGCGCGGCCAACACCTCCAACAGGCGCACCGAGCACATAACGTTTTCCCGGGCCGCCCTTCTTATGGGATTCAGGCAGCTTTCGGCCAGTTCGATGAAGGCGACCTCCGGGAACACCAGGCGCAGCTCGGCGTTTTCGTCCAGGCGGAAGGAGGGCAGCCGCCCCCGGGAGGCCAACAGGGCCAGGCCCGAGCCCAGCCAATCGATGCAGGTAACCGCGGTGTAGGGATCGTTCACCCCCGGCGACAAGGCCCGGAGCGCCGTCTCGGCCAGCAGGCGGCCCACGTACTCCACATCCTGGGCCTCGGTGCGCTCCACCCCCAGGGTGAAGCTGCGGTGCAGGCGGGTGGCCAGCTCCGGGGTGAAGCTCTCCGGCGGCCAGACCAGGCACAGGGGGTTGCCCTTAATCACGAAGTCGCCGGGCTTGCGCACCACTTGAATCAGCAGGTCCTGATCCCGGGCCAGGTCGAAAAGGCGGCCATGGTCGATCATCTGCAGATAGCCGCTGCCGTGCACCCAAAGCGCCTCGGCCCGTTGCTCGAAGCCCTGGGGCAGCTCCGGCGGCGGCCAGGTGGCGGGGCCTTCAGTGGCCTCGGGGAACAGGCGGCGCACCGAGGCCTCGAACTCGCGCCCCACCCGGGCCAGCAGGTTGTTGGCCTGAATGGAAGAGGCGATGTGGTGGATAAAGTAGATCAGCACCCCCAGGCTGGCCAGGGCCAGGGCCAGGCCCACGCTTACCGAAAGGCTGGGCAAGGGATCGTTTCCCGAGCCATTGATGGTGCGCAGCACCACCAGGCAGAACACAAAGGTGGCCACAAAGGTGCCCAACACCAGCTGGTTGCCGGTGTCGTCCATGAAGTTGCGCACCAGGCGCGGCCCGAACTGGCTGGAGGTGAGGGTCAACACCACCATGGTCAGGGAAAACACCAAACCGGCCACGGTTATCATGGAGCCGGCGATGGTCGAAAGCACCGCCCGGGCCCCCTCGGCGCTGCCCTCGTAGATCCACCACATTCCCGAACCGGCCAGGGGCTGCAAGGTTTCGTCCAGGTTGATGGTGATCTCGGACAGGATCAGGGCCGCGGCCACCATCAGCCCGGGCACGAACCACAGGCTGTAGCGCACCCGGTACCAAAGGCTGATTATGCGGTTTT
>JAHLLJ010000196.1 GCA_020444205.1 Deltaproteobacteria bacterium
CACCTGCTCAAGATCATCGACAAGATCGCCAGCGGGGTGGGCCGGCGCATCGACGAGTCCAGCCCCATGGTGGACGCCCGCCTGCCCGACGGCAGCCGCGTCAACGCCATCATACCTCCCCTGGCCCTGGACGGACCGGCGCTGAGCATTCGTAAATTTGCCCGCGATCCTCTGAAGGTGGACGATCTGGTGCGCCTGGGCTCCTTCAGCGCCCAGACCGCCCAGTTCCTGGAGGCATCGGTCAAGGCCCGGCTCAACATGCTAATCTCCGGCGGCACCGGCACCGGCAAGACCACGCTGCTCAACGTGCTCAGCTCCTTCATCCCCCACCGCGAGCGCATCGTGACCATCGAGGACTCCGCCGAGCTGCAGATGCAGCAGGAGCACGTGGTGCGCCTGGAGACCCGCCCGCCCAACATCGAGGGCTACGGCGAGGTGGCCATGCGCGACCTGGTCAAAAACGCCCTGCGTATGCGCCCCGACCGCATCGTAGTGGGCGAGGTGCGCGGCGGAGAGGCCCTGGACATGATGCAGGCCATGAACACCGGGCACGACGGCAGTTTGACCACGGTGCACGCCAACAGCCCCCGGGACGCCATCAGCCGCCTGGAAACCATGATCTCCATGGCCGGTTTGGAGATCCCCGACAAGGCTATTCGCCAGCAGATCGCCAGCGCCATCCAGATCGTCATCCAGGTCAGCCGCCTGGCCGACGGCTCCCGCCGGGTCAGCAGCGTGCAGGAGCTTACCGGCATGGAAGGCGAAACCCTGACAATGCAGGAGATCTTCCGCTTCCAGCAAACCGGCCTGGACGAGCGAGGCCGGGTGGTGGGCCACTTCGGCCCCACCGGCATCCGGCCCCGTTGGAGCGACCGCATCACCGCCTTTGGCATCGACCTGGGTGCCGATCTGTTCGGCGGAGGCGAGTCGCAAAGGGGCGGATTATGATCTGGGGATTCACCGCACTGATATTCCTGGCTCTGTTGGGGGCGGCCTGGGCCATCTACAACCTGGTCTTTTCCGCGCGCACGGCCCGCGAGGCGGCCATCCAGCGCCGCCTGTCCGGCATCGCCCCCGGCGACATGGTGATGCAGGAGGCTGTAAAAAGCTACTTCCGCGACCGCTCCTACTCCACCATTCCCTACCTGGACCGGCTGCTCAGCCGCCTGCCCAATATCTCCGACCTGGAGCTGTTGATCCACCAGGCGGGCTCTCCCTGCAATCTGGGCACTCTGGTGCTGATGAGCGGAGTGCTGGTCAGCCTGGGTTTTTTGGGAGGCATTTGGGAAAGCGGCCTGACCTCTGGTCTGATCCTGGCCGGGTGCTGCGGGATCCTGCCCCTGCTGTGGCTGCGTTTCTTGCGCAAGCGCCGCCTGGCCGCTTTTGAGGAGCAGTTCGTGGAGGCCGTGGACCTCATGGCCCGGGCGCTCAGGGCTGGTCACTCCTTCGGCTCGGGCCTTAAGATGGCCTCCCAGGAGCTGGACGACCCAGTGGCCGAGGAGCTCTCGCGCACCTTTGATGACTACTCCTTTGGCAAGGGCTTGGAAGACGCCCTGGTTGACCTCACCCGGCGGGTGGGCTTGCAGGATGTAAAGTTCTTCGCCACCGCCGTGTCCCTGCAGCGGGAGATCGGCGGTAACCTCACCGAGATTTTGGACAACATCGGCCACATCACCAGGGCCCGTTTCGCCCTGCAGCGCCAGGTGAAAGCCCTCTCGGCCGAAGGCCGCATCAGCGCCATCATTCTATGCATCATGGCCCCGGGCCTTCTAGGCGCCCTGTGGTTCCTCAGCCCCAATTACCTCAACATCCTCTTCGAGCACCCCATGGGCAAAACCATGCTCCTGATTGGAGGGTGTTTCCAGGGGCTGGGCATCTTGGTAATCCGCAAACTCATCAACCTGAAGGTGTGAGATGAGCATCGTCAACACCATGAGTGCTGGTTCCTTTGTGTGGCTGATCGTCATTTCTTTCGGCGTGGCGGTGCTGTTGGCCGCGATTTCTCTGTCCTCTTTGCTGCTGAACCGGGACCAGAGGCTAAAGCGGCGCCTGCGCCGCCTGAAGGGCAAAAGCGACTCCGAAGAGTCGGGAGGGGCTTTAAAGACACAGATAAAAAACGCCGCGTTGCGCCTGCTGAAGCACCTGGCCAAGCCGGCCAAGCCCCGCCAAAACTGGCAGGAGAGCGACCTGAGGGCCAAGCTGCTGCAGGGCGGCTTTCATTCCACCACCGCGGTGAACACCTTCCTGGGCATCAAGGTGGCCATACTCATAGCCCTGCCCGCGCTGTTTTTCCTCAGCCCCATGCCCGCCCGTCTGTCCAACCTGCAAGTGATCCTGGCAGGGGTGGGCTCCGCCACCTTGGGCTACTTTTTGCCCCAGCTATTTTTGGAGCGGCGCATCCGTTCCCGGCGAAAGGCCATCACCAAGGAGCTGCCCGATGTGCTGGACCTGTTGGTCATCTCGGTGGAGGCGGGCCTGGGCCTGGACCAGGCCATCCGCCGGGTGTCCCAGGAGGTGAGGCTCTCCTGCCCAGTGCTGGGCCAGGAGTTCACCATGGTGTCCCTGGAGCTCAGGGCGGGCATACCCCGCCAAATGGCCCTCAGGAACCTGTCCCACCGCTGCGGGGTGGACGGGGTGGGCGGCCTGGTCACCATGCTCATCCAGGCCGACCGCTTCGGGGTCAGCGTGGGACGCTCGCTCAGGGTGCATTCCGACTCGGTGCGCACCGAGCGCCGCCAGCAGATGGAGGAGGCCGCGGCCAAGATTCCCCTGAAGCTGCTGTTCCCGGTTTTGTTCATGATTTTCCCCGCCATCATGGTGGTCATGGCCGGCCCGGCTATCATCCGCGTCAGCCAGAATCTGATGCATTAAGGAGAGGGTAGACCATGCCTAAGCGACAACTGGCTATTTTCACAGCGGCCCTGCTGGCCGGGTTGGGCCTGATCCTCAGTAGCGGCTGCGCCAACAAGCAGCAGAACAACGCCCGCTGGCTGCAGCGCGGTGAGGCCGAGGCTCTGTTGGCCGCTCATTCGGCCACCCCCGAAAAGGACCCGGACACCGACCGCATGCCCACCACGGCCACCGAGTTGGAGGCCCAAGGCGACATCATGGCCGCGCAAAACTCCATTTACAACGCCATCAACAACTACCGGCTGGCCCTCAAAGAGGCCAAGGGTGAAAACCGCCAGCGCCTGGAAGGCAAGCTGGCTGGGCTGGACCTGCGCTTGGGACGCTATGAGGACGCTCAAAAGAACTTCACCCGCCTTTGCGTGCAGCAACCGGGCAACGCGGTGTTTTGGCAGGGCCGGGGCCTGGCTCAAATGGGTCAGGACGACTTGGCCGGAGCTGAAAAGTCCCTTAGCCGCGCGGTGAGCCTGGATCCCTCTTTGTGGCGGGCGCAAAACCTGCTGGGAGTGATCCACAACCGTAGCGGACAGCCGCGCCAGGCCATTTCCGCATTCAGGGCGGCCTTGCAAGCGCGGCCCAACAACCCGGCACTGTACAACAACCTGGCCCTTGCCCAAGCCATGCTAGGCGATCTGCGCGGCGCCGAGGCCAGCCTGCGCCGCGCATTGGCCCTGGACCCGGAGCACCGCTTGGCGGCCAACAACCTCGGGCTGCTTTTGGCCCGTCAGGGGCGCGACGAAGAAGCCTTCCAGGTATTTGCCCAGTCTCAGGGCATAGCCCAGGCCCACAACAACATGGGGGTTATCTTGGCTTGGCAGGGACGGTCCCGTCAGGCCCAGGAGCAGTTCCGCTTGGCCATGCAGACCTTGCCCCGCTACTATCCCCTGGCCGCCCGGCACTTGAGGCAGATCGAATCCGGCGAGGCCCAACCTTTCAACAAAATGGCCGCCCGCCCCATGACCTCCCTGGCCGAGCGTTCATTTGCCCAAAGTACGGCGCCCACATCCTACAAGCCCCGCAAGCGCGCCAAGGTCGCGGCCAAAAAGGCGGCCGCCCCGCGCCTGAAGGCCTCGCTTAGGGCCCCGGCCCCCGCGGCCGGCAAAAGCGCCAAAAAGCCAGAGCTGCGCCCCATCGGCTCAAAGCCGGTGGCAATGGCCAAACCAAAGCCAGTGGCCAAACCCGCCCCTCTTACCAAGGGACAGCGCATGGCCCGGGACGCCGCCATAGCCAAAGCCCAAGCCAAGGCCCAAGCTGAAGCCAAGGCGCAAGCCAAGGCCAAGGCCAAGGCCGCCGCCGAGGCCAAGAAGCAGGCCCAAGCTGAAAAAGCCAAGGCAGCGACCAAAGCCCAGACGGCCGCCGCCTCGGACGGCGAGGCCAAGCCCGCCGCTGCGGCCAAGGCCTCTCGGAATGGCAACAAGGCCCAGGGCCTATGGATGCGGGCGGATGGCTCCTTGAGCTACGGCCCCATTCCCGATGGCGTAAAGCCTTACGGCGTGGTGTATGGCTCAACCGATTAAGCGATAGATTGAGAGCCCCCCGTAGCGGACCCCAAGGCGCATGGGCCCGCTACGGGGAGCGTTGGAGGGCGGTTTAGAAGTTGGCCCGCAAGCCGATGAATCCGCTGAGGCCCAGGGTGCTGTAATCGGCGATCTCCACGTAATCCTCGTCAAACAAGTTGATCACGTTGCCGTAAACGCTAAGCCACTTGGTGAGCTTATAAGTGGCCGCGGCGTTGACCGTGACGTAGGAGTCCACCTCGCTGGTGTTGGTCGCGTCGGTGTAGCGGTCACCCACATACAGAGCCCAAACCCTGACGTTCAAGCGGTCGCCAAATAGAGGCAGGCGCACGCCCAAGGTGCCCTTGTCCCGGGGGTTGTAGGCCAGATCCTTGTCCGTGCTCTCGTCCTGGGCATCGGTGTAGGTCCAGGAGAAGTCCACCGCCAGCCAGGGCAGCAGGTGGGCCTTGCCGTAGAACTCCACGCCCTGGCTCTTCACCTCGTCCAGGTTCTGGTAGGTCCAGGTGTTCATGTCAAAGCTGATAAGGTCGTCGGTCTGAATGTTGAAGTAGGTCAGGCCCAGCTCGATGCGCTTGTTCCAGAGGAGCTGCACTACGCCGACGTCCCAGCCCTTGCTCTTTTCCGGGCTCAGATCTTGGTCGCCATAGGGGCTGTAGAGTTGGTACAGGCTGGGGGCCTTGAAACCGGTGCCATAGGTGCCCTTGAAGGTGGTGTCGCTGGCCGCGATGGTGTAAGAGGCTCCCACCCTCCAAGTCGTTTCAGAGCCGAAGTTGTCGTTGTCATCGTTACGCACGCCACCCAACAGGTAAAGGCCCTCCAGAACCTTGAGCTGATCTTGCAGATAAAAGCTCAGGGTGTCCACGCTCTGCTCTCCCAGGCTGTCCCAGGTGGTGCCGTACTCGCCCTTCTCCTGCTGCCAGTTCACCCCCAGGGTGACGGTGTTGATGTCTTTGTAGAGCAGGTTGTGCCGCCACTGGGCGGTGGTGAGGTAGGAGGTATAGGTGGAATCATCGCTGTAGTCCCGATCCACCGAACCGTAGGAGAAGGTCAGCTTGTGGTTCCACCAGGAGAATGGCGCGTTGGTCAGGCCCATGATGCCGGTGTAGGACTCGTTCTTCTGGTTGTCTGGGGTGTCGTCGTATTTACCGTTCACGTAGCCGTCATAGTCAATGTCGGACTTGTTGTAATAGCCGATGAAGTAGACTTCGGTGTTGTCATTGATGTCATAGCCGAAGCGTCCGTTGAACTGGTAGGAGCTGTAGGAATCGTCTTCGCTGCCGTCCTTTACCTTGGACACGCCGTCGGTACTGATGCCCGCGCCCGAAAGCATAAAGTTGAAGCGGTCGAATTGGCCCTGAGTGCCCGCGTTGCCCTGCCAGGTGCTGTAGGAGCCGTAGCCCGCCGAGGCCCAGCCGGTGGGGGTCCCCTGACCCCGCTTGGTGCGGATGTTGATGACACCGGCCATGGCGTCGGAACCGTACAGGGTGGATTGGGGTCCCTGGACCACCTCTATCTGGGAGATGCCGCCAGTGAGTAGACTGGCTATGTCCATGGTCCCGCTGGTGTTGATGGGATCAGCCAGCCGCACGCCATCGAGCATGAGCATGGTTTGGCCCGGTTGAGTGCCGCGCATGGTCAGGCTGGTGGCGCCACCAAAGGGGCCATTACTGCGAATGTAGAGACCGGGCACGTCGCGCAGGGCGTCGGGCAGGCTCCACTGGACCTTTTCTTGGATCTCCTGATCAGTCACCACAAAGGTGGTGGAGGGAACTTTACTGATTTCTTCCTCGGTCATGGTGGCGGTTACCACCATCTCGCCTTGCTGAACCGCCTTGCCCGTTCCTTCCTCGTCGGAGGTGGTCTCCGCGGCCCAGGCAGGCAGGGACAGGGCCGTCAAAAAGGCCAGCCCAGCCATTGTTACCAGCAACTTCCTCATCTCTTGTTTCCTCCCTCGAGGTTCCCAGGCTGGATGGGTCTTCCGGCTTGGGGCTTCCTACCGGCCCGCCTTCCCGCCGCGACTCGCGGCAGTGGCTTGTTTGGGCTTTCGTTCCCCTCACGGCTGCGGGGCAGCGGGCGAATCTCACGCCAC
>JAHLLJ010000197.1 GCA_020444205.1 Deltaproteobacteria bacterium
CAAAGCTACAGCCAGGCCCTCGCACGACTGGTAGCGTGGCATTTGGCGACCTGTCGCCACCGGAAGACTGGTTTTTCTGCAAGCCATTAATCAGGAGGCCCCATGCCCAACAAGATCGCCGACCCTCAAACCTGGATCACTAATCTGATCAACGACTTCCTGGCCTCTTCGCCTCTCAACGACATGGCCAACCCGCCCGGGGAAAAGGCCTGGGACGAGGCTTTGGTGGGCTTTGCCGCGGCCACCGACCCCATCTGGCAGCAGTACAAGGAATATGTGGGGCCCTTCCACTGGACCCCCTGGGAGGTCTACAACCAGCACCAGCCGGGCCAGCCCGCCCCGGCCGAGGAGCTTAGCGTGATTTCCTGGGTGCTGCCCCAGCGGGAAATGGTGCGCCAGGCCAACCGCCGGGCCAAAAAGTATCCGGCCGAGGAATGGGCCCGCATCCGCATCTTTGGCGAAAAGTGCAACGTGGCCCTGCGCGAGCACGTGCGGGACAGTCTGGCCGAGGCCGGGCATCCGGCGGTGGCCCCCATGCTGGTGCCCAACTGGGCCATTGTCAACTCCCAGCGCTTTGGCTATGCCTCCTCCTGGTCCGAGCGCCACGCGGCCCATGCCGCCGGGCTGGGCACCTTCGGCCTGTGCGACGGGCTCATCACCGCCAAGGGCAAGGCCATGCGGGTGGGATCGGTAGTGACACGCATGAATATAGAGCCTACGCCCCGGCCCTATGCCGATCATCACGCCTATTGCAGCTTTTTCGTGGACGGAAGCTGCGGCAAGTGCATTGACCGCTGCCCGGCCCGGGCCATAACCACCGCTGGGCATGACAAGGAAAAGTGCCGCGAGCATCTGGTGCGCAGCCGCGACTACGTGGCCAAGAATTACAACTTCACCGGCTATGGCTGCGGCCTGTGCCAGGTGGGGGTGCCCTGCGAGGCGGGGATACCGGTAAAGGCGGCCCGTGAGGCCTTGGAGCGCGGCGAGCTGCCGCCTCCGCCGCCGCCCTTGGCCTGAGAGGCCGGGCTATTAAAAAGCACCGCCGGCTCCCTCTCGGGGGCCGGTTTTTTGTTGGCCGGTCCGGCCGCAAAATTGTCTAGTGACAAAACTCCCGGCTGGGAGTAAACCCACTACCTTGCAAAGCCAAGGACCCTGGCGGGAGACGCCCAGCGCCCCTCCGACGGTCCTTGGCTGAAGTATTTTGGAGCGGCGGGCCAAAAGCCGTTCCCTAACTAAAGCAGCAAAGGAGTTACGTTTTGAGTCCCACAAGTCTAGGCACCATCCTGCAAGCCTCCATCGCGCCCTGCGTACTCATATCCGGAGTGGGGCTGGTGTTGCTGGCCCTGACCAACCGCCTGGGTCGGCCCATTGATCGGGTGCGTGAGCTGTCGGCCGAGTTCCGGCGGGTGCCTTCCGGAGAAAAGGCGGTGCTTAACCACGAAATCCGCATTCTTTACCGGCGCTGCCATTTGCTCAGGCTTTCGGTGTTGTTCGCCGCCTTGTCCATCTTCGCGGTGGCTATGATCATTTTGGCCTTTTTTGCCACCTACGCCTTCGGCCTGTGGGTGCCCAACCTGGTGGAGGTGCTGTTCACCTGCTCGCTGATCTGCCTGATGCTCAGCCTGGGCTTCTTTCTGGCTGATGTGCACCAGGCCTTGGCCTCGCTGCGCGTAGAGGTGCGCGAGCACCTGCAAATTGAGCTGCACGGCTAATCTTTCGGAAAGGCGCCCTATCCTTGGGCGGCACGGCGATTTTTTATACTTGTAGCGGCCACTACAGCTTATTGGGCAAAGGGCGACTATATCTTGTTGGTAGTTGATTGCCCGATGCGCCGGGTTGACGGCCCCGGCAAAGGCTTTGCCCACAGAATAGATAGAAAGTGGCAACGATGAAAAACAAGGTCTTGATCGCTTGTAAAATCTTCGAGGAAGAAATCAATAAGGTGTTGGGCCGGGAGGGCGGGTCCACCCAACCCCAGATGGTTTGGGTGGACGCGGCCCTTCATTCCGACTTCGACCTGCTGGAAAAGGAGCTCCTGGCGGCCATTGAGCGGGGCCGGTCTGATGCACAAAACGAGGTAAAAGTTTTTTTCGGCCGGGGTTGCCTGCCCCACATGGATGACCTGCTGCGGGAAAGGGGGCTGCCTATTTGCCCGTCCGGCAACTGCCTATCGGCTTTCCTGGGCGAAGACAAGGTAAAAGAGCTGGAGCAAGGCAACACCATGCTCATGACTCCGTCGTGGGTCAGGGTTTGGCCGGACAATATGCGGCGTATATCCGGCTGGGACGAGGTGGACTTTCGCACCAATCTGGGCAGATATGATCGGATACTGGTCATCGATCCGGGCATCAATCCCCTCACTGAAGAGGAAATCCTGGAGTTTTTCGACCTGGTGCAGGTGCCTATCGAGGTCACAAACATCGACTTGGGCCACTTTCAAGCCACCCTGGAGCAGGTGCTGGCCTGAAATTCGCCCCTCCCAGACCGGCTCAGACCGGGTCCTTGAAGCCTATGTCCAGGTGATTGCCGTCACAAAAGGGCTTGTTGCGCGAGCTACCGCAGCGGCACAGGGTGCAGTGCTCCTGGGACACCTCCTGGGCGCGGGGCTCGTGACCCACCACCTCTATCCCACCCACCAGAAAAAAGGGGCCGTCCTGACACACGATCACCTCGGGCTCCCGCTCCAGGTCGCGGTGCTCCACCCCCTCTATGCTGTAGCTCAAGGCCCCGGAGGGGCACTTCTCGATCACTGCGATAATCTCAGCCACCTCGGCCCCATCCGGATTCACCCAGGGCCGGGCGCAGCGGTCGAACACCCCAGGCAGCTCATTGATGCAATAGCCTGAGTGGGAACAGACCTGGCGGTTGTCGTGGATCACGATCTTGGCGCCCTGAAAGCTCTTGCGACGGTCCCTGTGGCCGTCGTTTTCCTTGCGCTCGTTGAAGTGCACCCTCCCGTGGGAGCCGTCGCAAAAGGGCTTGTCGGCCGACTCGCCGCAACGGCACAGGGACACGCCCGAAGGATGGGAATAGGTCTGGCCCTGGTCGCCGCTCAGGCCCGCCACCGGGCGGGGGGTGAAGTCGGTGAATAAGTACAGGGGTCCGTTGGGCAGGGGGATAACTTGAGGCTTGGGCTTGTCGGCGCTCATGCTCGTCTCCAAAGAGGATGGGGCGGGACAGAGTTTTTTAAAATTATAGAGCAAGCCCGCGGGCGGGAAACAGGGCCCAAAAAGCTCAAGGGCGGGAATGATCCCCGCCCTCGCCCTTAGCCGCTCAGGCCGTGTGTTTCTGCCTGGCTATTGGCCGCCGGTGTAGCCCTTGCGGCTCTTGATGCGCGCGTTGATCTCATCCTTGGAGTCTTGCAGCACCCGCATGGTCTTTTCCCCGGCCGCCACCAGATCACCGCTGTTGCCCGCCGCAATGAGCCGCCCGGGCAAAAGCACCTGACGGCGGGTGAGAAAGGCCACGATCTCGTCCTCGGCGTCCAGCTCCACCCCATAGCGCTCGGCCAGCTCCAGGAGCTGATCGCCGAACTCCTGGGGATGCTCTAAAAGCTCCACCGGAAGCTGGGTCTCCCGCGAAAGGGCCATCGCCTTGCCCGGAGGCAGGCAGGAGCCGCAGATAAGGTCCGCCGCGTGGGCCAGCTCATGGATGATGATGGACTCGTCGGCGTCCGGGCTAAGGGCCAAATACAGGTGGGTGGGATCCAGCACCCGGGTCTTGTGGGGGTTGATGAGCACCCCGCCCGAAGTAGAGCGCGGGGCGTCGCTGGCCCCGGTTTGCAGCTTGGCGTAGGCGGCCAGGTCCACCAGCTTGATGTTGATGGTCTTGCCCGCCGGCGAGGTAAGGGAAAAATCCGCGATTATCTCCGCGGCGCGGGGATGGTCGCAGGCGGGAAGCTTGGTTATGGCCAGGGCGATTTGGCCTGGGTCTTGGTTCAAGCGGTCGGTTACCAGATCCTTTTCGCGGCCCATGTGGCAACGCTTGAACTTTTTACCGCTTCCGCAGGGGCAGGGGTCATTGCGTCCGATGTTGGAGGTATCCATGTGTACTTCTACCCGCGGCCAAAATCGCCCGTTAAGGTTGTTGTTTATTCAGCTACGATGCAGTCACGGCCCGCATCCGGGGTGTTCACCGGGAAAGGACCGCACTGACCGGTATTGGGGTCGTAGCGGTGACGGTAGCTGGCCTTGATGCCGATCTTCTTGAAGGTATGGTCCCAGCCGCGCTGATAATAACCGCACTCGTCGTTAAAGCAAATATAGAGGCAATCGCTGCCCCAGCTATCCACTGCCGGGGAAACCCACTTTTGCATATGTTCACCGCAGTGCGGGCAAATGGTCTTGCTCTCGTCGAATTCGGCCATGTTCTCCTCCTTGGGAGATTGGTGTTGTTTAAAAACCCGCGCCCGGGCGCTAGTCCCAGGCGCGGGTATTACGTCCTGCCCAATAAGTTAATCACGCGGCAGCTTTTTTCAACACCTCGGCGGCTGAAACGATATTGCGGTCCAAAGCAGCGTCTTTCTTGAAGTCGCCGCCAAAGGCCAGGGACATGAGCTGAGTCACGTACACCACCGGCATTTCGTAGTCGGTTTTAAGTATCTTGTTAAGCCGGGACTGATAGATCTCCAGGTTCATCTGGCACATGGGGCAGGCGGTGACGATCATGTCCGCGCCCTTTTCCGTGGCTTCGCCCAGGATGCCCCCGGCCAGGGGAGCGCAGGTCTCCATCTCGGTGAAGAAGATGCCCGAGCCGCAGCACTTGGCCTTGTGCTCAAAAGGCAACACCTCGGCCCCCAGGGCCTCCATGATCTCGTCCATGGTGTGGGGGTCTTCCACCGAGTCGTACTCGCCATAAGGGCGGGTGGTCTGGCAGCCGTAGTAGACGGCCACCTTAACCCCGTCGAGGGGTTTCTTCACCGCCGCGGCGATGCGCTCCAAACCCAGGTCATGGTAGAGCACGTCCAAAACGTGGCGCACCTTGACCCCGCCGCTATAGCTCAGGCCGCCCTCGGCCAAGATCTCGTTGAGCTCCTTGGCCAACTCGGGCTCTTCCTCAAACTCATGCGCGGCCTTGATCATCTGGATATAGCAGGAGGAGCAAGGGGCGATGATGTCATAACCGCCTTGCTTCTGAGCCAGAGCCAGGTTGCGGGCGTTGAGGGTTTTGGTCTGCAGCTCGGTGCCTCCCACGTAGTGAATGGAGGCGCCGCAGCAGTTCCAGTCGTCGATCTCCTTAAGGGTGATCCCCAGGGACTTGGCCACCGCTTCCACGCTGACCATGTAGGGGGAGCCGCCGGCTTCCAGGGAGCATCCGGGGTAGAGGAAATAAGTCATCTTAACCCTCCTTTCCCGGGCTCATGGCCTTGGCCTTGTCCAGCATCTTTTTAAAGCCCTTGTACCCCTTTATTTTCTTGGAAGGGGGCAGGCCGGGGCCCAATTTGAACTTCATGCGCTTGTGGCTCAGCATAGCGCGGCCGATGTCGAGCATCTCCAGCATATTGAATATGCCGTGGATGGGACCGGCCATCATGCTGTAGCGCATGGGCACTTCGGTTTCGTCCACTCGGCCGGTCTTGTAGATGCTGTCCCAAAAGGCCTTGCCGAACTTGGGGGTTTCCTTGCGAGGCTTGATGCCCTGCTCCAGGGCGTAATGGGCCAGGCCGTGCATCACGTCGATGACCTTGACCCCCCGGGGGCAACGAACCTTGCAGCTATAGCAAGAGGTGCACAACATGATGTCCGGACTGTTCATCACCTCATCGCGTTTACCGGCGCGAATAAGGGACCAGAGCTGCCGGGGACCGTGGGTCATCTCGTCCCGCAGGGGACAGGTGATGCCGCAGACGCCGCACTGCATGCACAGCTTGACATCCTCCCCTGAATCCACGTTCTGGTACACCTCTTCGCGGAAGCTTTTGTCATAGGCCTTAGTGGCCATCGCTATCCTCACTGCAAAGCGGTTAAACGAAATATTGTCAAACCCTGATAAGGTGAAGGGGGCCCACCTGGCGGCAGGCCCCCTTTTTCAGCTAGAAGCCCTTATAGGGGTTGGGTCCCACTTCTTCGATGGTTTCCATGAACTCCGCGATGATCTCGGGAACGCGGTCCACCTCATTGAAGCTGATTTCCTCCACCCGCACCCGGTCGCTTTCCAGCACCAGGCGGTCCAGGGTCTCGGAGATCTTGGACATGCGCACGTTGGCCAACTCAGAGCCCTTGATAAAGTGGCACTGATAGTCCTCGCCGTGGCGGCAGCCAAAGAGCATCACGCCGTCGATGCCCGAGGACAACGCATCGGCGATCCACACCAGGTTGACCGAACCCAGGCAACGCACCGGGATGAAGCGGACGTAGGGGCTCCACTTGTGGCCCTTGCTCGCGGCCATGTCGATGGCCGGCAGGGCGTCGTTCTCGCAGGCCAAGACGATAACCCTGGGCTTCTCATCCTCTTCGTCGGGCACCTCGATGGACTTGATCATGGAGCCGATCATGTCCACGGAGTAGTTCT
>JAHLLJ010000198.1 GCA_020444205.1 Deltaproteobacteria bacterium
AGCACCCCAGCGAGCTGGTGGTGCTGTGGGCCAGCGCGGTGACCAACACCAACGAGGAAGGCGGCATCTGCTCCCAGCTACTCAAGCAGGTGGAGCGTGGCACCAAGCTCATGGTCATCGACCCCTATCGCAGCCGCTTGGCCGACAAGGCCGAGCTGTGGCTGCCTCTCAGGCCGGGCAGCGACGCGGCATTGGCCCTGGGTATGATCAACGTGATCATCGAGGAAAAGCTCTTTGACACCGAGTTCGTGGAGAACTACACCCACGGCTTTAGCGAGCTGGCCGCCCAGGCGGCCAAGTACACCCCGGAGCGGGTGGCTGAGATCACCTGGCTGGAGCCGGAGCGGATTCGCCAGGCGGCGCGGCTCTACGCCCAGGCCAAGCCCGCGGCCCTGGCCTGGGGCAACCCCATCGAGCACACCAACAACGCCTTTCACGCGGCCCGGGGCCTGGTGTGCCTCATGGCCCTGAGCGGCAACCTGGACGTGATGGGCGGCAACATCCAGCCCCTGGAGCCCAAGATCGCCGGGTTGGGGCCCTATGTGCGGGCCGACTTGGTGCCCGACAAGCGCAAGGAAATGCTCAGCGCGGCCCATGGGGTGATCCCCCGCTTCATGACCATACCCCCGGCCTTTTTGCGCCGTGCCATCCTGGAGGGCGAGCCCTATCCGGTGAAGGGCTTTTTCAGCATGGACACCAACCCCCTGATGGTCTGGGCGGACAGCCACCTGACCAAGCGGGCCCTGGAGAGCCTGGAGTTCTTTGCCTGCGCCGAGCTGTTCATGACCCCCAGCGCGGCTCTGGCCGACGTGGTCTTGCCCGCGGCGGCCAGCCTGGAGTTCGACGACATCGGCCACTACGGCATAGGCCACGGTTTCATCCTGGCCCGGCCCCAGGTGGTGGACCCGCCCGAGGAGTGCCGCTCGCCCATGCAGATATGCTGCGACCTGGGACAGCGCATGACCGCAGAGGAGCTGTGGCCCGAGGACTATCACGAGCTACTCAACATGGTGCTGGAGCCCAGCGGGGTCAGCTGGGAGGAGTTCGTGGAGATGGGCCATTTGCAAGGCCCGCAGAAGTTCAAGAAGTACCAACAAAAGGGATTGCGCACCCCCAGCGGCAAGGTGGAGCTGATGCTCTCCACGGCCGAGAAGTTCGGCCTGCCTCCCCTGCCCGCCTGGGAGGGATTCCCCGAGGAGACCGACGAGGAGTTTCCCCTGGTGCTCACCGGGCGCAAAAACAAGGTGGCCCTGCATTCCTCCTATCGCTGGGTACAGGAGCTTAAGAAGCTCAATCCCGAGCCCGTCACCGAGCTGAATCCCACCGACGCGGCGCGCCTGGGCATCGCCGACGGCGACCAGGTGCGGGTGAGCACCCGGCAGGGGAGCATCGTGCAAAAAGCCAAGCTCAATGAGCGGGTGCGCCAGGGCGTGGTCTTTGCCGAGCACGGCTGGTGGTTCCCCGAGGAAGGCGACCCCCTGGGCGGCTGGGAGCGGGCCAACTTCAACATGCTCACCAGCGCGGCCAAGCTGGGCAAGGAGTTCGGCACCCCCAATATGGCGGCAATACCTTGTAAGGTTGAAAAAATAGTCTGATCGACTACGCCAGGCAGTTAGCAACAGGCCGACGCTACTCCTAGTAGCGCCGGCCTGACAATTTCCGTATCGATTTTTTCTTAAATTCTTAGCTGATGGCTCGAACTAATTGCGGCACAGCCAGGCACCGCAGGGCAAGGCGGCCCAAGGTTTGGGTTGCCAAGGTGGCTTCAACGGGAGCTTCCAGGGCGGGTTGAGGCACCTTCGCTGTCGACCTGCTATGCCACCAGCGGCACGCTGGGCGAGCGGGGGCCGCAGCTGTAGCCAAGCCTACAGCGAGGCCGACGCGCAGCCGACAACGCCGCCATGCGGGGTCTGGCGCAGCCGCAGGCGGCCAGAGACTCAACACCCACTACCGGAGCGATGCCGGCAACGCAGTATGTCGTCGTCTGGCGAAGCCGCTAACGCCTACTCAACCAGCGTAAACTTCCAAGCGCAATACCATTCGCTTGGGTGGTCGGGCGGGCAGCCCACGCACTCGGTGGTAATGCGCTTGTCTATGCTGCGGGCAAAGGTGGGGTACTCCACCATGCCCACCGAGTGGCAGGGGTAGTCGGGCAGGCCCCGGCGCTTGCGCGCGCTCTGCACCCGGCAGTCGTTCATCTGGAAGATGAAGCTGTGCTCATCCACGTCGTGGATGGACTGCACGTTGAGCAAGGTGTAGTTGCGCAGTCCCAGGGCGGCCTTTAGCCCGGCCAGGCCCGGCATCTCGCCCAGGCCTAGGATTTTTTTGATGTAAAAGGCCTCGTGGGGGCTCAGGCGGCTCCAGCACAAATCATTGGCCCGCTTGGCCGCCTCCATGCCGTGGGCCGTTTCCACCGCCTGGAACCACACCCCGTCGGTTACCAGCCAGTTGGCCGCCGAGGCCTTGGCCAGGTCCATGAGCTCGTCGCGGCTCATGTTCTTGAGCTTGAGAGGGACGCCTTTTTTGTCCACCTCGAAGCCCAGGAGCTTGCCCAGGCGACCCATCTGAAAGGCCAGGCAGGATTCGAACACCTGGTTGTCGGCCTGAAGCACGTTGTCCATGCCGTTTTGGTGCTCCACTTCGCGGAACCAAAGGCCGTAGTGAATCAAGTTGCGGTGAAAGGTCTCCAAGACGAATCGGACCAACTGGTCCTGATCCAAGTTATCCAGCTGTTGCATCTGCGAGGACATTCGCTTCTCCAGGATGAGGTTGAGCATGGGCGGGCGTCTAATTTTATCCCAAGCCGCCTTGCCTGTTAAGCCATGGAGCCGCCGGTTGACTTTGACCGGCGGGTCAAGAGAAAATCTCCCCATGGAACGCCCATCATACAACAACGGCACCACTCCCGGCCCCCGGCAACAGAGGCGGCAGCAAGCAGCCCGCCGCCTGAGCGAGGAGGGTCTCAGGCTCATTGCCCAGCAGGGCCTGGCCGCGGCCAAGGTGGTGGACATCACCGCCGCCGCCGGGGTGGGCAAGGGCACCTTTTTCACCCACTGGCCCAGCAAGGACGCCTTTGTAGCCGACCTTTTGGACCAGGTACTCACCGACCTGGCCCGGCGGGTGCGCCCCCTGGGCCTGCCCCCCCCTACCGACGCCGAGGTCCTGGTGGCTGACGTGGCCGCCGCTCATCTGCGCTTTTTCCAGCTCAACCCCGAGGCCGCCGCGCTGACAAACCAAGCCCTGGCCCTGGACAGCGGCGGCCGGGCTCACCGTGCGGCGGTGGCCCGCCTGGGCGAGCACCTGGACATGGTGGCCGAGATGATCGCCCCGGCCGGGGAGCAGCTGGGCTGGCCCAGGCAACGGGCCAAGGAGCTGGCCCTGGCCGTGGTCTCTCTGGCGGGCGGCTTTTTCTGGCTGGGTGGCTCCTTGGGGTTGGGGGCGGACACCCCCCTGGAGCTGCTGGACCGCCTGGGCCGGGCTTTGGCCCGGGGATTGGCCCGTTGAGCAAGCCGGGGCGGATGGGCTACATTAAAAATAGTAAGTAGCGCCGCGAGGCCCCATCCCGATCAGCAACCCGACGCCGCCGGCGCCAGGCGAGAGCTTTTTTCGGGGAGGAACGGCGCATGCTGGAACTGATGCCGCAAAGCACCGAGGCCGCCGTGGCGGTCCAGGCCAGGGGCAAGCTCACCGACACCGACTATCAGCAGGTGCTGATCCCCCGGCTCAGGGAGATGATCGCCAAGCAGGGCAAGGCCCGCATCATGATGGTCATGGGCCCGGAGTTCCGGGGCTGGGAAGCCAGGGGGGCCTGGGACGATGCCTCCTTTGGCCTAAAACACCGCAAGGACTTTGCCAAGCTGGCCATGGTGGGCGCGCCCAAGTGGGTCAAATGGTCCATGGACGTGGGTAAGCACTTCCTGTCCGGGGAGGTCAAGAACTTCTCCCCCAAGCAGGAGCAGGAAGCCTGGGAGTGGGTAACCGACTGAGGCTGGTTAACAAACGAACAAGGGGCCGGCAAAACGCCGGCCCTTTGTTGTTTTACTCGCCGCCTAGCGCTAGACGACCTTTTTCACCGCCTCCAACACCTCGTCGTATTCAGGCTCCTCGCTGAGCTCCTTGACCCGCTGGATATAGGTGATCTTGCCCTCACGGTCCAAAACCAGCACCGTCCGGGCCAACAGGCGCAGCTCTTTGATGAGCAGTCCATAGGCCATGCCAAAAGCAGCCTCGCGGTGGTCGGACAGTGTAATCACCGCGTCGGCCCCGGCCGCGCCGCACCAGCGCTTTTGGGCAAAGGGCAGGTCCATGCTGATGGTGAGAATGGCCACGTCGTCACCCAGGCCCGCCGCCTCGCTGTTGAAGCGCCTGGTCTGCAGATCGCAGGTGGGGGTGTCCAAAGAAGGCACCACCGAGAGGATCACCACCTTGCCCTTGTAATCGCTGATCTTCACCGGAGCCAGATCATTGTTCAAAAGCTCGACGTCCGGGGCGTCTTGCCCCACACTCACCGTCTCGCCCAGGAGATTCAAAGGATTGCCGTGCATGAATACTTGCTTGTCGTTGCTCATGTCGCCTCCTTGTCGCCGGGCAGTCAGCGACCACTGATTATCATGGTTATTACACTATTAGTTCTATTGTAAAAGCGAGGCACAGGGCTTGTCACATTCCAGGCCATGCTTCAGACTGTTTTTTATGGATCAAGCCTTGACATCCTAGCCTGCTTTGATTATATAGTAATAGTAATTATTATCAATAAGCAATCGCAACAGCCAAAGAGAGGGGAAAATACCATGTCCAAGACTCAAGAGTATCTGCAGGAAGCTTTTGCCGGTGAATCTCAGGCCAACCGTAAGTACCTGGCTTTTGCCAAAAAAGCCGATGACGACGGGTTCCCGCAGGTGGCGCGTATGTTCCGCGCGGCCGCGGCGGCCGAGACGGTGCACGCTCATAACCACCTGCGCGCCATGAAGGGAATCGGCACCACCGAGGAAAACCTGCGTGCCGCCGTGGACGGCGAGACCCACGAATTTGAGCACATGTACCCGGAGATGATCGAAACGGCCAAGGCCGAGGACGCCAAGGAGGCTCTGCGCTCCTTTGAGTGGGCCAACGCGGTGGAAAAGGTGCACGCTGATCTGTACCAAAAGCTGCTGGACAACCTGGGTGGTGATGTGGGCGACTATGCCTACTACGTATGCCCGGTGTGCGGCTACACCCACGAGGGCGGCGCTCCGGAGCGTTGTCCGGTGTGCGGCGCCAAAGGCGAACGCTTTATGAAGGTCGACTAGACCCTCCCTCCCCTGTCCTGACCCAGCGGGGCCGCTTCGGCGGCCCCGTTGCTTTTTCTCGCCTGCCTGTGCTGCAATGGACCGGGGGCGAGGAGGCATGCATGAACCGGCAAAATTCGCCGCGCCGCGCCGAACCGGTATTGGTGCTGGGAGCCACGGGCTACGTGGGCGGCCGCCTGGTGCCCCGCCTGTTGGCCGCCGGGCACCGGGTGCGGGCCATGGGCCGCTCCTTGGGCAAGCTGTCTTGCCGCCCCTGGGCCTCCCATCCCAGCTGCGAGTTGGTGCAGGGCGATGTAAAGGACGCCCTGTCTCTGGCCAGGGGCATGCGGGGTTGCTGGGCCGCCTATTACCTGGTGCACTCCATGAACCCCGGCACCAAGGATTTTGCCGCCGCAGACCGCCAGGCAGCCCAAAACATGTCCCTGGCCGCGGCCGCCGCCGGGGTTCAGCGCCTCATCTACCTGGGTGGTCTGGTGCCCGACGACCCTCATATCAGCCACCACCTGCGCTCCCGGGCCGAGGTGGGCTACATCCTGCAAAACGGCGAGGTGCCCTGCACCTGGCTACGGGCGGCCATGATCCTGGGCGCGGGCAGCGCCTCCTTTGAGCTGCTGCGCTATCTGGCCGAGCGCCTGCCGGTGATGATCACCCCCCGCTGGGTGCATTCGCGCTGCCAGCCCATAGCCATTTCCAACGTGCTGGGCTATCTTATGGGCTGCCTGGAGCACAACGAGGTCTCCGGGCAGACCTATGACATCGGCGGTCCGGATATCCACACCTATGCCGAGCTATTCCAGATATTCGCCCAGGAAGCGGGCCTGGCCCCGCGCATCATCATCCCGGTGCCGGTGTTCAGCCCCCGCTTGAGTAGCTATTGGATTCATTTAGTCACCCCGATTCCGGCCAGCCTGGGCCGCCCATTGGCCGAGGGCCTGCGCAACACTGTGGTCTGCCGGGAAACGCGCATCCGCGAGATCGTCCCCCAGGAGTTGGTCACCTGCCGCCAGGCCATCCGCACCGCCTTGGAGCGCCGGGCCCAGGACCAGGTGGAAACCTGCTGGATGGACGCGGGCGCCCTGAACCCGCCCGAATGGGTGACCTGCGGCGACGCGCCATATGCCGGAGGCACGGTGCTGCGCGCCGGGTATCGCCTGGGTATCCCCCTGCCCGTGGAAGCGGTGTGGCCCCATCTGGCCGGGGTGGGCGGCCGCC
>JAHLLJ010000199.1 GCA_020444205.1 Deltaproteobacteria bacterium
TGCGCTGGGCCTTTTCCAGCTCGCTCAGGTCCTCGAACACCACCACCATGCCCAAGTTTCGCCCTTGCTCGTCCTTGAGCAGGCCCAGGTGCACCATCAGCGACAGGCTCTCACCGCCCAGGGTCAGGCGCATCTGCCGGTCTATGGTGCCCGCCCCGCCGGGGATGAGCCCGGTGAGCATACGCTCGATGATGGTGCGGTTCTCCCCGTCCACCAGCTCCCGCCAGGGATGGCCCAGCACCGCGCTGGTCTGAACCTTGAGCAGGCGTTCGGCCGAAGGGTTGATGGTGGCCACCTTGCCCTCGGCGTCCACGGTGATTACCCCGGCGGCCACGCTCTTTAAGACGATCTCCATGTAGCGCCGCCGCCGGTCCAGCTCCAGGTTGGTGCGGCGCATCTCGGTCTGGGCCTCGTCCAGGCGGGCCTTGGATGTCTTGAGATCGGCGGTCATGCGGTTGAAGGCGTTGACCAGGGTGCCGATCTCGTCGGGCCCGGCCCCGGCGATATGGAAGTCGTAGTTGCCCCCGGCCACCCGCTGGGTGCCCTCGGCCACCTCCCTGAGGGGGTCGGTGATGGTGCGGGCCAGGCGGAAGCCCAGCCAGGTGGCCACGAAGACGATGAGCAGGGTGACGATGGACAAGGTGATGAACAGGTTGGTGCGGATGGGCTCTTTGAAGGCCTTTAGCTGACGGTAGCCCTCCAGGCCCTTGCGCACCTGCCGGCTGCGGGCCAGGGCTCCGGGAGGCAAAAGCTGAAAAGCCACCACCGCGCCGATGACCTGGGGCTTCATGCCTTTGCGGGGCTGGGACACCGGTTGGATGGCCGCCGCGAAGTCTCCGGTGGGGGCGGGTTGCAAGTGGGTAAGCGGCAGGCCGGTGGAGATGGAGCGGCTGAGCATCTCCATGGGCAGGCCTTGGAGATGGCTGGCGTGGGTGCCGCTCTGGGTGGCCTGGGCCAACAGCTTAAGGTCGTCGGAGAACACCTTGGCCCCGGCCAGGTCGAACAAGGCCCGGCGGCTTTCCAAAAGTTCTTCCAGTTTTTCATCGGGACGCGACAGGCGGTAGCCCCGGCGCTCCAGCTCGCGGGCCAGCACCCCGGCGAAGTGGCTGGATTCCGAGGCCAACTGCTGGCTGTAGGCGTCGGAAACCTCCATGGCGTCGAACAGGCTCTTTTCCACCTGGGCGCTGAACCAGTACTCCATGGAAGCGCCCACGAACTGGAAGGCCGCGAACAACAGCAGAATGGTGGGAGCCAAGGACAAGAGCACGAAGGTGCCCACCAGCTTGGTGCGCAGTCTGGCTCCCCACACGCCCTTGCGCCGCTCCATGGTCATCTTAACCAGGTTGCGGAACACCAGGAAGATCACCAGCAGTAAAAGCAGGGCGTTGACGTTGATCAGGGCGAAGACCAGCAGGGAGGAGCCCAGGGGCTGGCCCTGGGCCATGTCCACCACCTGAGTTTCCACATAGGTGATGGCCGCCACCAGGATGAGGGTGACGATGATGATGATGCGCTCACGCTTGCGCCGCCGTATCTCTTTGGCGCGCTCGGCCTGGGCGGTGGTATCGGCGACCATGGCCCCTCGTCAGAGGTAAGGGGATAAATGCAAAGTCAAGGCTATGTTACGCGAGGGGCGGTTCGGAGGCAAGCGGTGGGAGGGCTCTAGGTTTGGGCCAGCCTCAGGCGGGTGGCCGCGGCGTGGGTGAGGGTGCGGGCGATGGTGCTCAGGCGGCTTTGCCAGGCCCCGGCCAGGCGCTCCATGACGGCTTCCAGGCGCTCCCAGTCGGGCTCACCGGCGGCGGCTCGCTCCAGCTCGGCCCCAACCCGCTGCATGAACCCGCGATAGCTTTTTTCCACCACCCGCTCCAGGGCGCTGAGGGCGGCCAGACGGCGGGCCTCGCCCTCAGGGCCGGTTTGATCTTGCCCAGGCACTCCCCGGTCAAGGGGATGAGGGTGGCCACCACCTGGGGCTCCCAGTACTCCCGAAAACGGAGGTTCTGGGCCTCAAGGGCGTCGGTTATAGTCTGATTCAGGTAAGCGGCTATTTGCTCGTGGTTCATGGCTTTGCCTTTATCCTTATGGTCCGCCTAGGGCAAGCGCAGGGCCGCGGGCGGCTTGTCCAGCACCCCCCGGAAGTCCAGCTTGAGGTTTTTAAGGCCGCTGCCGTCGCGCCTGACCATCCACAGATTGCTGTCCACGAACACACCGCCATGGAATTTAGACTTTTCTGGTGAGTCGGCAAAGAGAATCCACTGGTTGTCCGGGGAGATGTCCATGGGAGACACATAGTGCTTGTCGCCTAGGATTTTTTGGGTGCTCATGTCCTCCATGTTGGTCAGGAATATCTGGTCGCCGGCCAGTGGGTCCTCCCCCCAGCGGTGAGCTGGATCTTCCCAGGCGAAAAGCAGAAAGCGTCCGTCCCGGGACAGCCTCAGGCTATACATGGCAAACAATATGTTGCCTTCATCAAACGTGACCTTGGGCTGCTCTGAAAAGGGCTGCATGTTGGGCTCGATGGGCCGGCGTTTACCGGGGTCGTCAATGTTGATTTTCCAAATAGAGTGGCCGGTCTCTTTGAGGTATTGCGGCGTGTTGATCAAGATATGGCGGTCATCGGGAAAAACAAATAACACCCCCAACCTCCAGAATTCTTGATCAGTGACGCGGTGCTCCTTTCCGGTGGTCAGGTCCAAATAATATATGTCGCTGTCCCAGCTTTTTCCCGAATCAAGACTGGAGAAAGAACCCCAAGAATCGTGGCGCATAAAGTAGATCCGCTTGCCGTCATGGGAGAAACGGGGCTTGCGATCATAATCCGAGTCAAAGGTCAACTGGCGCAGGTTCTTTCCGTCGGAGTCCATAGCCCACAGATCGCCCTTGTCGTCCCGGGTGCGCACGGCGAAAACCAGGGTGCGACTATCGGGCGAAAGGGCGGGGCCACCAATGCGCCACTTGGACAGCCAGGCGATCACCTTGCCGTCCAGGTTCATCTGGAAAAGGCCATAAATTTTTGGGCTGGTGAAGGTGAAGTAAATGGACTTGCCGTCCGGCGCGAAAATGGCTTCCGTGACCCCAGGATAGCTTTTCGGCTGCTGGGAATCGGGCAAGCGCGTGAAACAACCGGCCAGCAGGGTGGCGGCCAGGAGCAAAAGGATTATAGCCTTTGAATTGTTTTGAAATCTCATCAATGTCCCCCCTCGTGGTCATCGCCCCATTCATAGCGGTCCTTGGCAGGCTGTTCGCGGGCGGCCACCGCCCCCTGGAAGTACAGCAAGGCCCATTTACGGTATCTTCTGGCTTCCTCGATTTTGTCTTCGGGCGGTTTGCGGGGCCACATCCTTGGGTCTTCGGGCAGGGCTGCCAGGGCCTCGGCCAGTTGGCGGTCGGCTTTCGCCTCTTCCAGGCTTTGATATAGAAAATCATGTGCCTTGCATGCCTTGTCCAGGTCGTCTTGTGGGGGCATTCTTTTATCTACGGCGTACTTATCGTTTGGGTCATGTTTGTTGTTGGTCCAGTCTTTGCCGCAAAACTTGCCGTATATGGGGCCGCTGGTGATACAACCGGAGCGCCAGCTAAGGCCTACGATTCCATCCACGAAGACCTCGGGTTGTTCATCCGTGCGGCTTTCCTTCGGCGGCTGTTGGTCCACCGCTTCAAGGTCTTGCTCACCCTCCAGCTCCCCCTGCCGCCCCCCGGCCCGGGCCACGTCGATGATCTCCATCAGCTTACAGCCGCAGTTGGGGTGCAAGGGCGGATGGGGCATGTCCGAAACCGAGGCCTGCCCGGGGCCGGGGTTCAGGTAGAACTCCCTGCCGTTTAGGGCTGCGCATTGTTTGCAGGCGTTGTCCCCCCCAAAGGTGATCCAGCGATACCCTACCACGACCGAACCTTGACCTGAAAACATTTTGCTCGTCCTCTGTCGATGGGTTTGGCTAATTAAACCCCACCGCCCGGCCACGGCCCAGGAAGGGACTTCACTAATTAGGAACACAAAAAACGCCCCGGCAGGTGCCGGGGCGTGGGTATGCTTGGGTTGCGGGGCTCTAGGCGGTGGCCGCCACCCGGTCGAACAGGGGCAAGGGCTCTTCCACGGGCAGGGCCTCTTGGTCGAGGTCCGGGGTTACCAGCTCCCAGGCGGTGGGGTCGGCCAGGAACTTGCGGAACAGCTTGTTGTTCAGTGCATGGCCGGACTTATGGGCGGTGAAGGCGCCCACGATGGGGCGGTTGACCATGGCCAGGTCGCCGATGAAGTCCAACACCTTGTGGCGCACGAACTCGTCGGGGAAGCGCAGGCCGTCTTCATTGAGCACTTGGTAGTTATCCAGCACCACGGCGTTGTCCAGGCTGCCGCCCAGGGCCAGGCCGTTTTCGTGCAAGTAGCGCATGTCGCGCAAAAACCCAAAGGTGCGCGCCCGGCTGATCTCCTTGTCGTAGCCCTTCTCGTCCAGTACGAAACCCATCTTCTGGCGGTGGATCAAGGGATGGTCGAACTCGATGGTGAAATCCACCTTGAGCTTCTTGGAGGGGGCCACCTTGATGCGTTTGCCGTTCTCGGCAACCTCGATCTCCCGCTTGACCCGGTAGTACTGCCGGGGCTTGCCTTGGGAGGTGAAGCCGGCGCCGCGCATCAAGAAAACGAAAGGCGCGGCCGAGCCGTCCATGATGGGGATCTCCGGCGCGTCCACCTCCACCAACACGTTGTCCACCCCCAGGCCCGACAGGGCCGAGAGCAGGTGCTCCACGGTGGAGATGGTCACCCCGTCCATGCCCACGGTGGTGGACAGGTCGGTGGAAACCACATGGTTGACGTCTGCGGGAATAAGGGGGGAAGCGGGCAGATCGGAGCGTTTGAACATCACTCCGGTGTCCGTTTCCGCTGGACGCAGGCATAGATTAACGGTTCTGCCGCTATGCAATCCGATTCCGGTGCATGATACAGGGCGCATTAAGGTGCGCTGGTGACGATTCATTAAGTCGGCTCCTCGTGCGGACATAACTCTGGGCAGTAATTAAGCAACTTGCGTGCCATGTACCCCGATTCGGCGTCCGAAGGAGGAAGATACGGCTAATGATACAATATTGCAAGCAAAAATTGTTTGGCACCACTAAAGGGAGTAGGTGAACAAAAGTTTCCCTGTTTACTAGTATTGGGGGGCGAAAAACACACTAGGGACCTTTTGGTGTGTCAAAAAGCCCACGTTCGGCGGCTATGCGCTCGGCTCGCTCCAGGTCTTGGGGGAAGTTCACATTGAGAAAGCTCAAGTCGTAGGGGTCCAAGGCTTGCACCTGTTGCCTATCGATCAGCAGGGCGTTTACCTGGTTCAGGAGCAGGCGCAGCCGCCACTCACCCTTTTCGATCATTTTTTGGGCCCAAGCAAGGCACTCGCGGCTGTACCAGGCCATCAAGGGTTCCAGGCCGCCCGGCCCCTGGCAGCACACCGCTTTTTGACCCTGCCGCAGCTCCAAAATGCGTCGAAGCAGAGCCGGGCGCATCAGGGGGGCGTCCACCGGCAAAAGCAGCACCGAGGTGGCCGGGGTGTCCAAAAACACGGTGACCAGGGCGGCCAATGGACCTTGGCCCGGCCAGCGGTCGGCCACTATGGGACAGGGTAGGTCAGCGAAGTCCGCGCAGTCGGCGGCGGCCACCATCACCTGGGGGCACAGCTCCCCAGCCCGCTCCAGGGCCAGGTCGATGAGGCGGCGTCCGGCCAGGGTCCGCCAGGGCTTGCCCCCGCCCAGGCGGGTTCCCGGCCCCCCGGCCAATACCACGCCGGTAAGCTCGGGCCGCATCAGCTTTGCTGGTCCATGGGCGCACCGCCAGAGGGCTCCAGCACCCGCTGGGCCGCGTACTCGCGATTCAGGTACACCGCGCAACGCTCGCACGGGCCGGGGCACAGGGTGGAGGCCTGCCCGCGGATCTCCCAGCAGGGGCGGTGGGGCTCCTGGTAGGCGGCGCAAGACTCTTTTTGGGGGCAGGCGAAGATGTTCCAGCAGGGGGCCAGCACCATCAGGTTGCGCAGACAAGCCAGGGTGAAGCCCCGCTCGTGGATAAGGAAGTTGATGCGCCGTATCTGCGACACCTCGAAATCGCTGTACAAGCGGTTGTTGGTGTTGGCCTCGCGCTCGGGAAGGATAAACCCCTCTTTCTCGTACTCGCGGATGCGCTTCTGGCTCAGCTCAACTTTGCGGGATACCTCGTTTATCAGGTACATCAGGCAGCTCCATGCCCTGGGGGTGCAGGGTATAGACGAAATGTCGTGCAGACGGGTGCTCACATTTAGCACAGACCAGGCAGGTGAGCAAGATTAATATTGACCATCATGCGAAACATAGACTAGCGTTAGGGTATTAGATTGGATGTAGACCTTGGCGCCAGCCCCCGGGCCAAGACTGCCCGGCTGCGGTGAATGCGCGGCCGGGTTTTGTGGTTTGGGG
>JAHLLJ010000200.1 GCA_020444205.1 Deltaproteobacteria bacterium
GCGGCTCCTCGTAGATGCCGCAGTGGCGGCCCAGGTCGCAGGGGTCGTGATAGGTGACCTTGAGGTCGCTGTGCAGGCCCAGGTCGCGCCCAGCCAGGAACTGGCTCAGGTGCACGATCTCCAGCCCCGCCTCGCGCAGGGGAGCGTAGGTCTCCTGCTTGCTGAAGGTACGAAAGCAGTATGGGCAGCCGGTGACCAGGGTCTTGGCGCCCGTGGCCAGAATGCGCTCGATGTTCTTCTGGGCCAGGGCGGGCTTGATGCTGAAGCCCACGTCCTCCAGCACTCCCGAGCAGCACACCTCGTCGATCAGGGTGTAGTCCACCTCCAAATGGTCTAGCAGGTCCAGGGCCGCCTCGGTGGCCTCTTCTTCGCGGTACTGGCCCACACAGCCCATGAAATAGACCACCTCGGCCTTTTGGTTGCGCTCGTGGTCAAAGTCCTCGGGATCTTCCTCGGCGTAGATGTTGTCGTATTCATCCAGGACCTGGTCCATGCCGCTGAAGGCCGGGTGGCAGGTGCCCAGGCCCACCATCTGTTTGCGCGCCGCCTTTATGATGGCCGGCACGTCCACCCCGGAAGGGCAGTTGGTTGCGCAGGATGCGCAGGTGGTGCACTGGAACAGGCTCTCCACCATTTCCTCGTTCAGCTCCAGGCTGCCTTCCAACACTTCCTTGAGCAGCAGCATCTTTCCCCGAGCGTTGAGGGCCGGGCGTTTGGTGCTGCCGAACACCGGGCAGTGGGCCTGGCAAAAGCCGCAGCGCGAGCAGCGCTGGATTTGGTCACGGAATTTTTCTAAGAGGGGGTGTTGCTCAGCCATGATTAACCGTCCAGGGCCATCTTGCCGGGGTTGAGGATGTTGTTGGGGTCGCAGACCTTTTTGATGGAGCGCATGAGTCTCATGGCCACGGGGTCATGCTCCATCTCCATGTAGGCCGCCTTGGACAGCCCGATACCGTGCTCGCCGGTGAGGGTGCCGCCCAGGTCCACGGCCAGCTGGAACAGGTCGTGGGCCGCGGCTTCCACCCGCTCGCTCTCGTCGGGATCGGCCGAGTCATAGATGATCTGCGGATGCAGGTTGCCGTCTCCGGCGTGGCCGAAGGTGGCGATCTGCACCTGGTGGCGGGCGGCGATCTCCTGCACCCCGCGCAGGGTAGGGGCCACCTGGCTTATGGGTACGGTGATGTCTTCCAGAATGAAGCTGGGCCGGATGCGGGCCAGCACTGGGACGCAGCTCTTGCGCGCCTTCCACAGCTCGGCCGCCTGGGCCGCGCTTTCCGCCTGCTTTACCTCGCGGGCATGGTGGGCCGTGAACTGCTCCACCACCCGCTCCATCTGATAATCCGCCTCGCCCTGGGTGTAGCCGTCGGTTTCGGCCAGGAGCATGGCGTCGGCCTCGGGCAAGTTGAGCTCGGTGTTCTGGTTTATGGCCTTTAGGGTCTCGCGGCCCAGAATCTCCAGCACGCTAGGGACCACCCCGCCGGCCATGACCCCGCTCACCGCGCGGCCCGCGTCCTCCAGGTTGTCGAACACGGCCAAAGTGGTGGCAGTGGCCAGAGGCTTGGGATTGATTTTGAGAGTGATCTCGGTGACGATACCCAGCACCCCCTCGCTGCCCACGAACAGACGGACCAGGTCAAAGCCCGACACGCTCTTCATGGCCCGGTTGCCGGTGCGCATGATGCTGCCGTCGCCCAGCACCACTTGCAGGCCCAGCACGTAGTCGCGGGTGGTGCCGTACTTGGCTCCCTTGACCCCTCCCGCGTTGGTGGCCACGTTGCCCCCCAGGGTGCATACCTTGCTGCTGCCCGGGTCGGGCGGGAAGAAGTAGCCGTGCGGGACCAGGGAGTTGTCCAGGTCCGCGTAGATCACCCCGGGCTCCACCACCGCCGCCCGGTCGGTGATGCTGACCTCCAGGATGCGGTCCATGCGGCTCAGATCCATCACCAGGCCGCCCTTGGCCGGCACCGACAGGCCACTGAGCCCGGTTCCCGCTCCACGCACCGTGACCGGGAAGTCCTCCTGGTTGGCCAACTGCACAATAGCTTGCACCTGCTCAGTGCTGGTGGCCCAGATGGCCGCCTCGGGACGGTGGAGATGGGGCGAGGCATCGGAGCTGTAGCTCACCAGGTCGATGAGCCCGTCGCTGAAATTGGCCTCGCCCACTACGGCGCGTAGCCTGTCTTTGGTTTCGGGTTTCATGATCGTCACTTTCCTTGCGGAGATTCGCTGCCTGCCTTGAGAGCCAGCCACAGGGGGGCCAGCAGGATATGGCGCAGGCGGCTGAAGGGCAGATAAGCCACGAAAGCGGCGTAGAGCACGGCGTGGCCGTACCAGAAATAGGCATAGGCGCTTTGCAGGCTCGGTCCGGGGCTGAACAAGGGGCTCAGGGCCGCGCCTGCAAAGGACCAGGGCGGGCCTGCATGGCCGGTGAGGGCCAGGCGGGCCGCCTCGGCCACAAAGCCGCTAAGCACCACCAGCACCAGCAGGGCCAATGCGGGCCAATCGGGCCGGGGCAGACCGGGCAGGGCTCGTCCGCCGCGCAGAAAGCGGCGCACTATGGCCAGGAGCCCCCCGGCCAGGACCATCACGCCGGTGAGGTCGAAGAACAGGGCGGTAACCGGTTGGTTCTTGCCCAGCATGGCCTGGGTCAGATCCGCGCCCGGTTGGGCGTGGCTGAGGGTCAGGGCCAGCAGGGCCCATAGGGTGCGGGCCGCAAAGGGCAGGAAGATCAGGGCATGCACCAGCCAGCGGCCGGGCGAAAGTTTCCATAGGCGGCGTTGCAGCAGGCCGTCCAGGACCAGGGCCGTAAGCACCCGGCCCGCTCCCCCATCGCCATGGCCCTTGTGCAGGGCCTGGGAGGACGGTCCCCGCCCGCCGCCGCTTAGCCAGAAGGCGAGAGAGCCCAGCAGGCCCAGGGCCAGCACCACCAGGGCGATGCGCGAGGGCCAGTCGGCCAGGCTTAGGGTGGCGGTGTGGCAGGCCAGGCACAGGAAGCTCTTGGCAGGCAGCACCGCGGCTGGGGCTCCGGCCTGGTTGCCCGCAAAGTGGCAGCGTTGGCATGAACCCTGGTCAGCCTGGGAAACCAGAGCATGCGGCCCAGCTTGGCCTCCCATATGGCAGACCTGGCAGGAGACCCCGGCGTGTAGATCACCGGAGGTCGCCTCGGTGTGAGGCAGGTGGCAGGCCAGACATGAGGTGAGCCTGAGGTCCTCATGAGGGACCTGTTGAGCTCCCCGGTGGCACTCCAGACAGCTCAGCTCCCCGTGGGGGCCTAGGTCCTTGCCCCCGCCGTCCATGAGGCCCTCGTCGGCGTGACACTGCAAGCAGGCCGCGTTGCCAACTTCCGACGCTGCCGCCACCGGGACGGCCAGGGCCAAGAGCAGGACGGCCAGCAAGAGGCCTCCTATGGGCAGAAGCCGGCGCATCAGGCCTGGGCGCCCCGCGCCCGTTTAAGGTGGTTGCGGTGTTGCTCGCCGCGCACCGACACCACGGTCACCGGGCTGTGGCGGTAAACCTTGTCTGCGTTGGAGCCCAGCAGGGTGCGGCTAAAGTCTCCCCGGCCCTTGGTGCCCATGACGATGTAGGCCGCCTCCTCGCGCTGGGCCGCGTCCAGGATGGCCTCCCAGGGCACCCCCACCTCTATCTGGATGCGGGCGGTCAGGCCGTGATCGGTCAGCAGGGTTTCCAGGCGCTCCCGGCGGTCGGCGCTGCGTTGGGCCACCACCTCCTCGCATTGCACCAGCTCGGTGGTGCCTTGGATGAACTTAAGCTCGTCCACGATGCGCTGGTGCAGCACGTTGAGGGTCACCAGCTCGCCGCCCAGGCACTTGGCCATCTCACCGGCCACCTCCAGGGTGTCGCCGCTGTAGTCGGAAAAATCCACTGCCGCTATTATCTTGATCGTCATGGCTACCCTCCTTGCCAACGCCTATTGGTAGGCCACCGTGGGCAGCCAGATCACCAGTTGGGGCCACATGGCCACCATCACCAGGCCGATAAGCTGCAGGATGATGAAGGGCACCACGCCCTTGTAAATTTCTATCAACTGCACATCCGGTGGACACACCCCTTTCAAGTAGAACAAGGCAAAGCCCACCGGTGGCGTGAGGAAGCTGGTTTGCAAGCTCACCGCCACCAGCACCACGAACCAAACCAGCTCGGGATTTTCCACCACGCCGTGGCCTTCCACGTGGATGCCCAGAGAGCTGATGATGGGGGCCAGCAGGGGCAGGGCGATCAGGGTGATCTCGATCCAGTCAAGGAAGAAGCCAAGGATAAAGATCACCCCCAGGATCACCGCCATGATGCCGTGGGGACCCAGGGGGATGCCGGTCAGGGCCGCCTCGATGAACTCGTCGCCGCCCAGGCTCCTGAGAACCAGGGCAAAGGTGGTGGCCCCCAGGAAGATGGCGAAGATATAGGCCGTGGTGTTGAAGCAGGCAAAGGTTACTTCCTTGATGACTTTGAAACTAAGCTTCTTGTTGTAGGCGGCCAACAAGGTGGCCCCCAGGGCGCCCACTCCACTGGCCTCGGTGGGGGTAGTTATGCCCGCGAAGATGGAGCCCAGCACTGCCAGGATCAGGGCGGCGGGAGGCAGGATGGTCTTGAATACGTCCCAGACCATGCTCCATTGCAGGGGTTGCCGGTCTGGGCTCAACGGCGCGGAATCGGGTTTGAAAAAACAGTAGACAAGGATGAAAGTGATGTAGAGCGCACCCAGGATCACGCCGGGCATCACCGCGCCCATGAACAGGTCACCCACTGACAGGCCGAGTTGATCGGCCATGATCACCAGCATGATCGACGGCGGGATGAGGATGCCCAGGGTGCCCGAACCGGCGATGGTGCCCAGGGCCAGAGGCCGCGAGTAGCCTTGGGCCATCATGGCGGGCATGGACAGCAGGCCCAGGAGCACCACCGAGGCCCCGATGATGCCGGTGGAGGCGGCCAGGATGATGCCGATCATGGTCACCGTGACCGCCAGGCCGCCGCGCACCTTGCCGAAAAGGTTCTGCATGGCCTTCATCATCTTCTCGGCGATGCCCGAATGATCCAGCATCAAGCCCATGAAAATGAACATGGGTAGGGCCACCAGCACCCAGTTGTCCATGAACTTGTAGACCCGGTTCACGGCCATGCCCAAGGTCATCAGGTCCAGGCCGGTGAGGGTGTCCAGGTACATGTCGGAGAAATAGCCGACCACCGTGAACAACACGCCCACCCCGCCCAGTACGTAGGCCACCGGGTAGCCGGTGAACAGGAAGGCCACGAAGGTCAGGAACATTGCTATGACCAGATAGTCTTCAACCGGCATGGCGATTCCCCCGAGGCGCGACGAGCACGGCTATGCTGGAGATGAAACGGCTGATGGCGGTCACGCCCAGCAAGGTGAAGGAGATGGGGATCACCGCCTTGATGATCCAGCGGAAGGGCAGTCCCAGGGGAGAGTCGGAGCTTTCGTTGACCCGCCAGGACTCGGTCCAGAAATCCACTCCCATCCAGATGAGCACCACCACCCAGGGCAGCAAAAACAGCAGGGTGCCCACTATCTCCCAGGCGGCCTTGCTTTTGCGGGAAAAGCGCTGGTGCAGGATGTCCACCCGAATGGGGGAGTCCACGGCTTGGGAGTAGGATAGGCCGATCATCACCGCCAGGCCGTAGAGGTGCCACTGCATCTCCTCCAGCCAAACCTGTCCTTTGCCGAAGACGTAGCGCAGCACCACGTTGAGGATGATGGCCAGCACCAGCAAACAGTTGCTCCAGGCCGCCGCCTTGCCCACCTTGATGACAAAGCGGTCCAGCTTTTTACAGATGGCCGGTGATTCCATGGATTCGCCGTTCATTGGCCGCCTCCGCTGGGGCCCGGGAGAGCTCCGGGCCGTCTAAGAGGGGGCCGGGACGGCGGTGCGGACCGCCGCCCCGGCCGGGAGAGAACTCGCCTCGGGGCGGGTTTACTTAAGCTTGGGCTCGGGACGGGGCAGGAAGGCCACCGAAGACCAGTACTCGTACTGGGAGCGGAACTTGCTCAGGTCGTCCCACACCTTGGCGAAGAAGGGGTCCTTCTTCTTTTCTTCTTCCACCACCTCCATCCAGGCCTTCTTGAAAGCGGCCAGCATCTCAGGAGACCAGTATTTGTTGATCACGCCGCGCTTGGTCACGTTTTCCTGGATAACCGGGGCCTGCAGGGACTCCACGAAAGCCAGCGAGTCGGCGGTTGCCGCCCGGGTGATGATCTCCAGACACATCTGCTGATGCTTGCTCATGGCGTTCCAGGTGTCCTTGTTGATCAGCAGCTCGAACAAAGAGGCTTGCTGGTGCCAGCCGGGGTAGTAGTTGTATTTGACGACTTTGTAGAAGCCCAGGCGCTTGTCGATGGCGGGCATGGAGAACTCGGTGGCGT
>JAHLLJ010000006.1 GCA_020444205.1 Deltaproteobacteria bacterium
GCGGCCCTTGGGCAGCATCCAGCCGAACATCTTGGACATGAAGTCCTTGCCCCCTACCTTCTTCTTGGCGTCGCGCAGGGCGGCGGTGCCCCAGAAGGTGAAGAACATCACCACTTTCATGCCCATGGCCGCCGCGCCGGTGGCGATGATCATGGCGGCCAGGAGTTTGTCCAGGTCGCCGGAGAAGACCACCATGGACAGCTTGTTTTCCAGGGCCACACCGGCCGGTTTGGGGGCGGGGGCCGTTTCTTCCATTTTGCGTGCGGGTTCCGCGCTCATGTTTCCTCCAGGGTCAATAAGGTCTTATAGGTTTGTATCGGGCGTTTCAGGCGGCCTGGCATCCGTCCAGGCAGGCCAAAAGCTGGCGCAACTGGGGGTTGGCCAGGGTGTAAAACACCTCTCCTTGGCGGCGCTCAGTGCTGACCAACCCGCTCATGCGCAGGATACGCAGCTGCTGGGAAACCGCGGCCGGAGTCTTTTCCAGGCGCTCGGCCATAAAAATCACCCTTTGATCCTCCTGGCACAGCAGAGAGATGATCCTGAGGCGGATCGGGTGGGCAATGGCCTTGACCATCTCGGTGACGGCGTCGGCCCGTTGCTGGCTTTCGGCTAGGCTGCTCATATTCGGCCTTTTGAAACTCCCAAGTTATGAAGTTCTGCAACTCGCTTCCCCCGCTACATGAGCAGGTTGCGTGCCAAAAAGCCGATTTTTTTGATATGAGTTATAACTATTTGTTATCTATGACTTATATTTTTTCATAGAAAGACTTGTCAAATTACGAGTGTTTAAGTAGACTATTAATATGTTTAGACACTGTTTAAACGGTAGGTAGACATGGACGTTGATATCGCTTCCCACTGGGGAACCGTGGCCGACACCCTGCACGACACGGTGCTGGTGGTTGATCCCCAAGGGCGCATAGTGCGCATAAACCAGGCTGGAGAGCAGCTTACCGGCTATACCCAGGAGCAGATCGAAGGCCAGTCCTGCCGGGTTCTCAACTGCACCGGGTGCAAGATCATCGGCAAAGGCAGCGGAGTGGATTACTGCGGCCTGTTCAGTGCTGGAGAGGTCCGCTCCAAGCGCTGCACCATCACCAACCGCGCGGGCGAGCGGGTGGTGGTGCTCAAGCGGGCCAGCGTGCTCAAGGACGACCTGGGCAACATCACCGGAGCGGTGGAGACCCTTACCGACCTCACCGAGCTGCACCAAAAGGAACGCGAGATATCTCAGCTGCGCCGCAGCTTGCGCGCGGATGACGGCTTTGAGGGCCTGGTGGGCAGCTCCCCGGCCATGACCGCCCTGTACCGCCTGATCGACACGGTGGCCCAATCCGAATACCCGGTGCTTATCCAGGGGGCCAGCGGCTCGGGCAAGGAACTGGCCGCCGAGGCCATCCACCGCCGGGGGCCCAGGGCGGACAAGCCCTACGTGAAGGTCAACTGCGCGGCCCTGAACCCCAACCTTTTGGAGAGCGAGCTTTTCGGCCACGTAAAGGGCTCCTTCACCGGCGCGGACCGCGACCGGGTGGGCCGTTTCGAGGCGGCCGAGGGCGGGGACATCCTGCTGGACGAGATCGGCGAGATACCCCCGGCCACCCAGATCAAGCTGCTCAGGGTGTTGCAGGAAAAGGAGATCGAGCGGGTGGGTGAAAACCGTCCCCGCAAGGTCAACGTGCGCATCTTAGCGGCCACCAACCGCGACTTGGCTGAGCTGGTGCGCCAGGGTTCCTTTAGGGAAGACCTGTACTATCGCCTGGACGTGGTGCCGCTGCACATGCCCAGCTTGGCCGAGCGCCGCGAGGACCTGCCCTTGTTGGTGGAGCACTTCATGGCCCAGGCCGCGGCCAAGTCGGGCAAGGAGATCACGGGCATGTCGCCCGAGGCCTTTGACCTGCTCGACGCCTACCCCTGGCCGGGCAACGTGCGCGAGTTGCGCCACGCGGTGGAGTATGCCTGTGTGCTCTGCTCCGGCGGCTTGATTACCCCCGAGCACCTGCCGCCCAAGCTGCGTCAGGCTGTCGCCGCGCGGCCCTCCGCCTCTTCCCAGGCGGGCAAGCGCATGGCCCAGCGCCAGGAGCTTATCGAAGCCCTGCGCCAGTGCGGGGGCAACAAGAGCAAGGCCGCCGAGATGTTGGGCGTGTGCCGGGCCACCATCTGGAACCGGATAAACCGTCTGGGCATAGACTGCGATCAGGATCTGTAGGACCGCCCGAGGGGCCGCACAAGCATAGTGTCGCGGTGGACATTGCCCACCGGTTTATCTTAACCTGAAGTTACTGGTCCGCACCCTCACCATGGTGAGGTAAAGCCGGTGAATCCGTACGCCCTGCCCTTTCTGATGTCCTTTGTGCCCCTAATCCTGTTGGGGCTGGCCATCATTCTGCAAAATCCCCGCAACCGCCTTTATCAGATCGTCTGCGCCTTTTGCATCGGCAACGCCCTGGTCGCAGGCGCCGGAGGCATGCTCCACCTTGCCGCCACCCGGGAGCAGGCCATTTTTTGGAACCGCCTGCCCTATTTGCTCAACTGCTTCACCTATTGGCTTTTCCTGCAATACACTCTCATAATCTCGGGCGGCGAGCCGCGCATGAGCGAACGCTTCATGTTTCTGCCCATCAGGTTGCACTACTGGCTCACCATAGGCGTGCTGGCCCTGGTTTTCGCCCTGGTGGGATTCAGCGACCTGGTGGTGGCCGCTCCGACCCACAACCCCATTACCGGCTGGGAGCATGGCTATGGACCCGTTCACCGGCCGGTGATCCTTGCCAATATCTATTTACTGGCATTGCTGCTTTTTATTTTGCACCGAGGCATAAAGACATCGACCGATCCCATCCTGCGCCGGGCGCGCATCATCTCCATGGCCGCCATCGGCCTGGCCCAGTCATGGGTTATCGTGGCCGGGCTCATCCTGCCCGATTTTTTCGGGGTGCCCACCCATAGCTTTGCCGCAATTGCCTGGCTGGTGCTGTGTTTCCTGCTTATATACGGTCTCATGCGCCAACAATGGGAGACCATTCACGAGTTCAGCGCCAACCTGGAAGAAAAGGTGGCCATGCGCACCGAGGAGCTGGCCCAGGCCAAAAACAACCTCGAACAGGTGCAGGCTCAGATATCCAAATACCTGGACCCCAACGTGGTGGAGAAGATCTTCTCCGGTGAATTTAGCGCCGAGCTGACCTCCCGGCGGGCTCGGCTGACCATGTTCTTTTCCGACATCAAGGACTTCACCCAGTTCACCGATGCCTCGGACCCGGAGGAGGTAGCCCGCCTGCTGAACGAATACCTGGGCGAGATGGCCAGGATCGTGCGGCACTGGGGTGGGACCATACCCCAATTTACCGGAGACAGCGTTTACGCCATTTTCGGAGCCCCGGACAGCCGGGGGGCGCGTGAGGATGCCCTGAACGCCGTGCGCATGGCCATTGAGATGCAAAGCCATATGAGCTTGGTTCGCGGCAAATGGTGGAACGAAGGTATACAGTTCCCCTTCCAGATCCGCTGCGGCATCCATTCGGGAATGGCCAATGTGGGCAACTATGGCTCCGAAGGCTTCATGGAGTTTTCCGCCATAGGGCTGAACGTGAACCTGGCTTCACGCCTGGAGCAAATATGCCAGCCAGGGCAAATCTATATATCTCACGCCACCTGGGCCCTGGTTAAGGACGAGATACCATGTGAAGACGTTGGCGCCATAGAGGTCAAGGGATTCCATTATCCCATTCAGGTCTACCAGGTTGAACTAAGCCAATAAGCCTTCCGGCTTCTTCATGACTAGTACATTTGCGTACCATATAATATTCTGGCCCTGGCATAGTCTGTAGAGATCATCCCCTACTCGCGTTCAACGGCCTTGGGAGGATCATGAGAGAACAGTGGAACTCGCGAACCGGTTTTGTCCTGGCCGCGGTGGGCTCGGCCATAGGCATAGGAAATATTTGGCGCTTCCCCTACATGGCTTATGACAATGGGGGCGGCGCCTTTCTAATCCCCTATTTCTTCGCCATGCTCACCGCCGGCGTGCCCTTCCTCATCATGGAGTTCGCCCTGGGTCACCGCTACAAGAGCGCGGCTCCCCTGACCTTCCACGCCATCAAAGCCCGCTGGGAGGGCTTGGGCTGGTGGCAGGTGCTGGTCTGCCTGGTCATCTCCTTCTACTACGTGGTGGTATTGGGCTGGACGGTTTGCTACCTCTTCCTAAGCTTCCACCAAAGCTGGGGCAATGACCCCTCGTCCTACTTTTTCAAGGACTTTTTAAAGCTCACCGCCGGGCCCCTGCACACCGGCGGCATGCGTTGGCCCATCGTGGCGGCCAACGTTTTCTGTTGGCTGGCCACCTGGGTGGTGCTGTGGCGGGGGGTGCGCGCGGGCATCGAGCGGGTCAGCAAAATTTTCATGCCCGTGCTTTTCGTCCTGGTATTGATCCTCTTGGTTCGGGCGGTCACCCTGCCTGGTGCGGCCGACGGACTGAACTGGTTGTTCAGGCCGGACTTTTCCCACCTATGGGACTACAAGGTTTGGACCGCCGCCTATGGTCAGATATTTTTCACCTTGTCCATCGGCTTCGGCATCATGATCGCCTACTCCAGCTATTTGCCCGATGACGCCGACATAACCAACAACGGCTTTATCACCGTGTTCATCAACTGCGGCTTTAGCCTGTTGGCCGGCACCATGGTGTTCGGGGTGCTGGGCTTCATGGCCGCTCAACAGGGCGTACCCATCAAGGAGGTGGTCTCCCAGGGAGTGGGTCTGGCCTTTGCCACCATCCCGGCGGCCCTGAACATGATGCCCGCCGCCGGAATATTCGGCATAGTGTTTTTCCTGGCCCTGTTGTTCGCCGGTTTCTCCAGCTTCCTATCGGTGGTGGAGGCCTGTATCGCCCCACTCATGGAAAAGCTGGGCTGGACCCGGACCCGGGCGGTGAGCGTGTTGTGCGGCGTGGGTCTGGTGGGCAGCCTGCCCTTTTCCACCGGCGGCGGCTTGCTGGTGCTGGACATCGTGGACCACTTTATCAACAACTACGGCATCGTCTTCGGCGGTCTGGCCGAAATTATCCTGATCGCCTGGTTCGGCCGCTTGGCCGAGATGCGCGAGTACGTGAACCAAGTTTCCGACTTTCCCCTGGGCTCTTGGTGGGCGGTCTGCCTCAAGGTGGTGACGCCCCTTACCTTGGGAGTCATGGCCGTGTCCAACCTGGTGGGGGACTTGGCCCAGCCCTATGGCGGCTATCCCCTTACCGCGCTCATCGCCTTTGGCTGGGCCCTGATGGCGGCCATCGGCCTGGGCGCTTGGTGGCTGGCCACCAAACGATGGGCTTACTAAATAAGGAGTTCGCCATGACCTTGGGCGCATGGATAATGATGATCGGCGGATTCCTGATCACCCTGGGCGGGGCCGCCGTGTGCCTGACCGTGGCCATAAAAAAAGGCCGCGCGGACAATCCATAGTTTTTAAAAGACCGTAAACGGTTGTGGGGTTGGGCTTTCCGGCCTCACCCCCCCAATGGTATTTGGCGCACTCGGCCTGATTTGAATAATCATCCTAGTGCGCCTTGCGGTTAAGCATCCCGAATAAATTCATGCTTTCAGACGCTTACCCGACCCGGTAAGGCTCGGCGGGTAGCGCTTTGCGCCTGGGCAAGCCGGCCGGGATATGCGATTGACACGGTTTAAAACACAGTGTATTGTCTTTCACAATCAACACCTTGGGCTGAAGGCCCAGAGAATCGCATAAGGGTAGCCCGTGGCTATCCGCCCAAAAATAGCGCTGATTGGTCATGAAGGCCATCCTCCCCCAGGGAGGGTGGCTTTTTTTGTTCATGCGCGGAAAGGAGGGATGAAAAGGCGACACAAATGAACAGCGTGGGAGCAAGCATGGTAAGTGGGAGAGCGGCAGTCCTCCGGCAAGAGTCGCCACCGCCCTCCCGGGTGACGGATGGTTGGCCCCATCCATCGAATTGAATTTTACCTCTTGCTCCTTTCCGAAGCCAAAAGATTTGTTTTTATTTCGGAAAGGATAATCGTGAGAAGCTTTACCCCCTGGGCGGCGGCCCTGGCGATCGTGGCACTGCTGTGTTTCCCGGTGCCCTCCCCGGCCGCCCCGCAAACCAATGATGCGGACAAACCCGCCAAATCTAAAAGCATAGGCCTGGGCGACATAGTCGTCCGCGGACAAGTGACCTCCGAAGACTTGCAGGCCACCAGCGCCACTGTCCTGGACAACGAGGAAATCACCAACCGGATCTACGTAACCCCCCTGGACATCCTCAAACTGGTGCCCGGCATTTCCATTCAACAGTACCACCAGGGCGGCACGGCATCGGCCTTTCAGATGCGCGGCTTCACCAGCTGCTCTCATGGGCCCGACGCGGCCATCTTCCTGGACGGCGTGCCCCTCAACGAGACCGACGGTTACGCCGACACCAACATCGTAATCCCCGAGGAGATCGAGCGGGTGGAGGTGATCAAGGGCCCCGCCTCGGCGCTCTACGGCAACTATGCCAGCGCCGGCGTGGTGCATTTCATGACCATAAAAAGCGGCGACTTCACCCGCTTCAAGGCCCGCTACGGTAGCTTCAACACCCAAGACGCGGTGTTTTCCATGGCCCGCTCCGACGGCAAGTTGGACCAAGTCTATACCGGCCAGTTTTATCACACCGACGGCTACCAGGATAACTCCGACTGGGACAAGCAGAACGCCTCGGGCCGCCTCACCTATCACTTCAACGACAAGTTGAGCGCCAGGGTGGGCATGCGCTTTTTCAACAGCACCTGGGATGCTCCGGGATACATCCCCCAGCCCGTTTATGACAGCCGTCCCGAATCAGCGGTATCCGACGTCAACGGCGGCGAGAAAAAGCGGGTGGACGGCCGAGTGGACGTGGACTATGAGCTGAATGACAGCAGCAAGCTCATGTTCTACGGCTGGGGCTATGACCAAGACTTCACCCGTTGGTATCAGAACTGGATATCCCCCAGTCAGCAAGAGGGCCAAAACTACGGCAACGAGCGCTACTTTCAACGCAAGGTCGTGGGCACCGGCGCTTCTTACAACTACCTGGGCCAGATTTGGGGCCGCGACACCAGCTTTGTCCTGGGCGTGGACTATATGCGCGAGGATGACGACCGGGAGCGCTGGTACCTGACCGTGGGCAATGGCCGCAACAAAGGCTCCAAGTACCAAGACTACAACATCGTCCTCAACACCACCTCGGTATACAGCGAGCTGGACTACACCCTGTTCCAGCCTCTGCGGATGATCCTGGGCGGGCGCGTGGACATGTTCAGCGGCGAGATGGACGACAAGATGCCCTCGCAGAACTATGATCTGAGCGGGCCCAACATATTCAGCCCCAAGGCCCGCCTGATCTACACCGTGGTGCCGGGCTGGGATGTGTTTGCCAACTACGGCCGCGGCTTTGCCCTGCCCACCGACAAGAACCTGTTCGTGGACGACAACCTCAATCCGGCCATCCGCAATCAGTACGAGGTGGGCCTGCGCGCCCAGCCCCTGCCCTGGGCCAAGTTCATGGTCGCCCTGTGGCGCTTGAACACCACCGATGACATACAGGCCTCCCTGGATGACCCCGACCAGTTGGAGAACGCCGGCGAGACCCGCCGCCAAGGTGTCGAGGTGTCGGCGGACTTTTCCTGGGAAAACGGCTGGTATGCCCATGCCGACTACTCCTACATCGACTCCGAGTACCTCGACTACATCAGCGGCGGAGTGCAGTACGCCGGCAACGAGCTGCGTAACGTACCCCACGATATCGCTAACTTCGAGGCCGGTTACCGGCCCGAGCAGGGTTTTGGCGGCCGGCTGAACCTGCGCTATGTGTCCGACACCTACATCGACTCGGCCAACACCAGGACCCTGGACGGCTATGTGGTGGTGAACGGGCAAGCGTCCTATCGCTTTAAAAAGCACTATGTGCTGGAGCTGGACGTGGTGAACCTATTTGACAAGAAATACTCGGAATACGCCGGATATACCAACGGCCAGATGACCTACGCTCCGGCGGACCCGCTTTCGGTTTACCTGACCTTCCGGGTTGAGTTCTAAACCAGCAAAGGAGACATTTCATGAAGAACCTAGCCAAATGCTTGACCTTGGCCGCCCTGGTAGCGGCCGCGCTCATGATTCCCCTCGGCGCCCAGGCCCATGACCTTTGGGTCACCACTCCGGGCGCGGACCCGGGGCAGAACCTGATCATAGAGCTGGGCTATGGGCACGCCTTCCCCCAGGGCGAGCCCCTGGATGCCAAGCTCATCGTAGTGCCGCGCGTGGTGTCCCCGGCCGGGGTGATCCAAAGCAAACCAGTGGCTGAGATGAAGTACGAAAGCCTCAAGCCACTGGCCAAGGGCTCTTACGTGGTCACCGCCGGGCGCGAGGCCCAGTGGTACACCAAATCGCCCGAGGGCAGTGTGAACAAGCCCAAGGACCAGGTGCAAGGCGCCCTGAGATGCGTGCGCACCGTGAAGTATGGCAAGGCCATCGTCAACGTGGGCGGAGCCTTGGATGACGTCAGCAAGCCCGTGGGCACGGCCCTGGAGATAGTGCCCCTGGCCAACCCTGGCAGCATCGCTGCGGGTGGAGAGCTGCCCGTACAGGTGTTGTTGAACGGCAAGCCCCTGGCCAAGACCGAGGTAATGGCCACCTTCGCGGGTTTCACTCCCGAGGGAAGGTCCATGGCCTTCTACGCCAAGACCGACAAAAAAGGCATGGTAAAGGTGAAGCTGTGGCACTCCGGTCTATGGCTGGTTCGCGCCTATCATAAGGAGCCTTACAAGGATCCCGCCAAGTGCGATACCTTTGGCCAGACCGCCGTGCTCACTTTCAGGATCAAATGATGCGGCACAGCAGTGAAAACCGCGGCTCCGGCCTCCTGCCGGGGCCGCGGCCCCTCATCGTTTGGGCGGGGCTGGCCTTGCTGTTGCTCTGGCCCGTGTCCTGCCCGGCCCACGGCGTGAGCATAAACTGCCGGGAGGGCCGGGCCATGGTAGTGGAGGCTGCCTACGACGACGGGGAGCCCATGGATTATGTAAAGGTCCGGGTGAAGGGGCCTGATGGCAAGACCTTCCAGGTAGGCAACACCGACGGGCACGGCCGTTTCGCCTGGGTGCCCGACCGTAGCGGCCAATGGACGGTCACCGCGGCCGACGGCATGGGACACAAGGCCGTGACCAAGGTGCAGGCCGCTCCGGGGCAAGAGACCCGGCCCGCGGCCCCCATAGCCACGGCCGCGCCTCCGGCCAAGCATCCCCGCTGGGCTAAAGTAATCTGGGGCCTCAACGCCCTGTTTTTCGTCTTTGGTTTTCTATCCTGGATGGCTTCGCGCCGGCGGCGCAAAGGCGGTAACCGGGCTTAGTTTTTGAAATTCGACTAAACAGAGCCGCCGAGTCGTCTTGGCCTTATTATGTTGCATGGGCATTTTAACCAAAGGAGTTTGCCTATTCAGATGATGAATTCGAGGCAGCAATAATACGGATTAGGTGTAAGGTTGCCCTTCCTCAAAAACAAATCAAGCAGAACGTGCAATACACCATTGAGCCCAACGGGTGTAGCGGCATCGACGGCGCGGTGGTTGTGGGTTTGTGGCCTGTTTGACGCCAAAATATTTAGGAGCAAAGGTTAACTTTTTGAGAAAAAGCCTAGTAATTTTTATTATAAAAACTAATGTTTTTATATTTCTGCTAGCTTTTTACTCGCAGTACATCCAGCCAAAGATCAACATCGGAAAGGCGAACCGCCTCTAAGCAAGCACTTCCGATAGTAAACTCTTCTCTGCACCATTTGAATTTCCGTTTATTGAATGAGGATGCAGCTTGCTCAGCCCACAATAAAATATTGTCTCACCAGAGCATCTTTTCAAAATTGAAAGCCCATTGAATCAAAAATTCTGATCGCGGTAAGTTAACAATCCCAACCCTCGCGCTGGCTAAAAATTAGGGGGTCAATTATGCCGGAGCGGCCGAGGACCCGTCTGCGAAAAATCAATTGAACCCAATAATTATTAATTTCCAAGCGCTCAAATGATCAGTTCTACCCTGATATTTGACTAATCATTAACCGATATTGCCTTTTTACTAGTACTTACCCTCAAAATTATACAAATGCATTACTCTTGGCTATGAAAACGTCTGGTAAAGGCGGATGCTTTTCGATTAGCCGATAATGCAACGCGCTCATAGATGTTCCAGAAGGTAAAAGCCGAAAAAGTATTTTTCAGCTTTTAAGATATTTAAGTAATAACACTGCAGGAGGGCGGTATGAAAAAGTCTCGCAAGGTGCGTACAAGGGTGTTACTCACCGTGATTACTTGCGCTGTATTTATGATCTGCAGTGCAAGTGCGTGGGCTCAATGTACAGATTGTGGTACCACGAATGTTGACAATTCAAGCACTAACCTTTCAGCAACATCGTACTCAGTGCAAGAGTCTGTTCAGTACTCCAACAATAACCCGATATCCCAAGCGGCCGGAGGGCAGGGGATTGCCTTCCTTGATCTGTCCAACAGCTTTAACACCAAGATCAACGCTCCTATTGGTGACCAGCTCCCAGCCTTTCCCCTGAACGTCACGCCTCTTTACCGTAATGGTCCCCAGAACGGCGGCGGACTGTTCCCTCTGCTGGACGCCATTCCCGAAGGCGATGTGGAGGCACTTGCCACCGAACCAACGGAGACCGAGTCCGGGGTTATGGTCTGGGCGGGAACCGAGCACGTTTACGCCCTGTATAAGGGTGATGCCGAAGAGACTGAGTGGACCGCCATCGCCAAGGCCCTTCACGCTGCCAAGCAGTCCGGCGGATCAATCAAGGGCCTTTCCACCGACATCCATGCCAAGAACGGACGCCTGAATGCCCTTTACACCAGATCGGGCCGGGTTTGGATGGCCAAGCCGAGCCTGACCGGCATCTTCATCAAGCGTCGCCTGAAGCCTGAGGCTTGGGGCTTGGGTCTCGCTGTGGGCGCGCAGCACGGGCGCCTGGAGGGTGATGGCCCCGGTGTGTTCACCGCCCAGGTTAGCGGCGCCTTTGGCTTCGGTACCTCGGAGGTCTTGGTGCGGCCGGTTGTCATGGTGGTGGCAGCTGTAACTAAGACCGCCAAGAAGTAGCCCTGGCATACCGCCATAAACGTACGCAACCAAGTCCTAGTTGAAAGGGTTTTTATTCAACTTAACCAAGACAATGCTTTTCATTGTCGCTCATCGTGGAGGCATGCACCAGAGAGCACTATTGATCGGCCTCGGGAAAGGAGGGTTCGCTAGCACCAAGGCCTTCTCTAAATCCTGGTGAATGGCTCTTGATTAACCGCAATTTCGTCAACCAAGTAGAAGGAGAGGAGAGCTATGAGAAAGCTAATGATCTTTGCTTTGGGCGCCGCTCTGGTGCTCGCTATGACCGGTTCCGCCATGGCGCTGGACCTGAACGCCGACATCAAGCTTAGCGTAGGCGGCACCAACTTCTCGGCCATCAGCATTGGAGACCTGCAGCAGCAGGCTAGCGCTGATGTCTTTGGCCTTGATAAGATCATCACCAAGAACGATGGTAAGGTGATCTCCAAGGTGGACCTGCCCAACGTGGACATCGACCAGTGGGGCGTTGTTCTGGGCACGGTGAATGTTGACTTGGGTGCCCAGGCTGGCCTTATCCAGATTACTGATGTTGAGGCTGCCTGCACCGACTTCGCTCTTTCCAAGAACGAGGGATTCGTGCTCGCCAAGGTCGAGGTCGGCGAGGGTGGTGTTTACGTCAACAACATCAACCCGCTTGGTCTGTACCCCTATGATCCTTGGAATGGCCAGCAGGAGTTTTTCAATAATCCTCCTTGGTAGGCCTTAACCGTTAAGGTTGCCGCGGCCTTCGCCGAATGGCGGGGGCCGCGGTTTTTTCTGGTTCTGCTGAAAAGCTTGGACAGTTTACAATGACATGGAAGCAAGAAATTACATTAATTTAAAAAAGGTAGCATATTATTTAACCAACACTAAATGTTATCATTGTTAAAATACTAAAAGGAGGGAAAGATATTTCCATGAAAAAGCTTTTTTGGCTGATGCTGTTTCTTTTGTGCCTATCGCAGCCGGCCTGGGCTGGCTTGAAAGAAGGGCATGAAGCATTCCTGAACAAGGATTACAAAAAAGCCTTTGCTGAAGTCAAGCCTGTGGCCGACAAGGGCAACCCTAAGGCGCAAAGAATTATAGCCTTCTTTTTTTTGAATGGTTACGGCGTAACTAAGGACCCCCAAAAGGCTTTTGACTGGTACAAAAAATCAGCTACCCAGGGTGATGCCAGGGCGCAATATGCCGTGGGCTACATGTATGAGCAGGGAAACGTTGTGGGAAAAAACCTCGAAGAGGCAGCTCTTTGGTATAAAAAGTCAGCCAATCAAGGTTCCCCGCTAGCTCAGAACAACTTAGGCCATTTATACGAGATCGGCGAAGGGGTGCCCCAAGATAATAAAGAAGCCTTTCAGTGGTATACCAAGGCCGCGAATCTTGGCAACCCAATATCCCAATTGAACTTGGGACGAATATACACAGTCGGCAAAGGGGTGCCTAAGGATTACGTCAAAGCATACAAGTGGTACACACTTGCCATTCGCCAGGGAAACCAAGAGGCAATAAAGTGGAGGATTCTGGTAGCCAATAAAATGACCCCTCAACAAATCGACGAGGCAGAAGAACTGGCAGGTGAGTGGAAGCCGCCTGCGCCGCAAGAAAAATAGCTACCATACGGATTGCCCGCTAAGCATCGCGGAGAAGAACAAGAAAGGATTATTCAATGAAAAGGTTAATATCCTTGTTCTTAGCTGTCTCGTTGTTGGCTCTCTACAACACGGCTGTATGGGCCGCTGGGTCCGTTTCCGAAAAAACCGTAATTCAGGGGCAGTATTCTGGAGAGCGAAGTGTAGTGGAGCAGTATTCCCAGGATTACATTGGACCAAGTGTGGCGGGTGAAAAAAGAGAACGACCGATTATAATTCATGAACATGACAGCGAGTGGTCAGACATTGAAGAGCCGGCCAGTACCGAAAAGGCCGCCAAGAAGTGGAAACCGAATCACTAAGCCAACCCGGCTTTTCCAGAGGCTTATTTATTTAAGTCAGTCCCTCCGTTAATTGTCTCAGGAACTAGTGCTTAAATAACCGTACCGGCTGACCGGTACTAATGGAGAGCGCCCTCCAGGAAACTGAGGACCTCTCGGCCCTCCGGGCCTTGAAGGTGCCACCCTACCTCCCCCGTTTAGGTTGGCTCCCCTCCTTGACGTAAGGGACCTACTGAGCCGCGGGCGATTTGACGCGTTTCATGAAGTAACTTTGCCATTTCTCAAAAAACTGGTTTTGCGCCCTAGCCAGCTTGGCCTGCAGATCAACAAGCTTGTCGGCTGATGCTTTTATGCGGTCTGGTTTCGAATTTGGGCTGTGCACCAGGGTGTCCAGTTCCAACTGCTTTTCCATCAAGTCCTGGCGCAATTCAAGGGTGTCGTTGAGGTACTGGTTGTACATGCCACGCCACGTCTGCCGTTGTTTGGGAGACATTGCGTACCAGATCTGTCCCCTGCCTTGCCAATAGCTGGCAGGGCCCATCATACCCCAGCCATAACCGCCGCCCGGTCCCATCATGCCAAATCCCACGCCGTAGCCATAACCAGGGCCCAACCCGGGCCCCATGACCGTGGGGCTCATGCCATAGCCGTAGTATGGGCTCATTATCCCGTAACCAGGCCCCTTAGAATGCTGTAAATCTTCAGGATTGGGGTAGTAATAAGAATAATATACATCCTTGTTGTTGTTGTTCGGACTCGGGGTTTTAAATTTTGCCCACAATAAGCTAGGGGCCGACAACAGGCTCATAGCCAGCAATGCGATAAAAATGACCTTTCGCATAAAGGCCTCCTTCCTCAACGACAATGCTTAGTTAGCATTCTATTCGCAGCTTCGGCCGATTCTTGCTTCCCATAGGCCCCTAAGTTACTTACAGCGCAAAAAGTTATGCTCAATCGCATTGATAATCCATATTCAACCAGTTGAGCCTCCCCAAAGCGTGGGATTTAACCATAGCCTGTGGACCATTAGCACCCGCAGCCCCCCACGAAAACCAGTAAGTATGAGACATACCGGCAGTGGGGGACGCTTGAAATCGCTATGGCCAATGCTCAAAGGAGCTTTTTGTTTTGTTCCTCGTTACTTACTTCGCTCTTTTCCCTTGGGGCCCTTACTGCTAACCTGGCCCAATATCGATGATTCGATGATTTGCTTGCACTGGGGACGAACCGAGCAAAACCTGGCGGTAGCCTGGTCCAATGCCTGGTTCACCATGGCATTGTCTTCGAAACCTGGTGTATCTGCCGCCTGGTAGGCCAGATCGACAGCTTCCTTGATTTCGGTAATTCTGGACGACGACATCTTGATTTTGGCCAAATAGACCAAGGAGTAAACGTGGTTGGGGTTATTTCTCGGAACCATGGAAGTGGCCTGAGTAAACTCATGTTCGGCCAGTCCATATCGACCCATCCCCATTAGGGCCACCCCTAGGTTGAATCGATATTTGGCCTCCTGCTCAATCAGCTCCGACCTCTCCTCAGGGGTTATTACGGTGTCCAGCTTGGCTTCGATCTCGTTAATTTTACTTCGGCTAAAGGCAATACTTTTTTCCTTGTTGTATTGCTCCACGAGAGCATTTAGCTCCTTCTGATAAACGACTTTTTCCTTACCAGTCGATAGTTTCACCGCAGCTTGGAAATGTTCGACGACCTGCTTACTTACCCCGGTAATCCTGTAGAGCACTCGGCCGGCCATCGCCTGATCGCGTGCGCTCTTGGGATTGTATCTAATGGCATTCAGCCAGAGGCCGTAGGATGCCCTGAGCAGCTTTTTGTCCCAATTTTTGTTTTGGGCCATTGCCAGCATACAATCAGCCGCGCTCTGGTAGCCAAAAACTAAGTTGGCGCCTGGCATCTGAAGATAAGCCTCAAGAAGCTTTGACGATTTATCCAGGTCTTTCGTGAGGCGAATCTCAACTTCCATCAGATCCACGTCCTTGAAACCTGGATACCTTTTCTGGGTTAATTCAAGCCACTTGCGAGAGCTGTCAATGCCCCCCAGCCTATAATAAACAACCGCAATTCTCGCGGACGCCATCGGCGAGTACTTTTCGTCTTTATAGGTGTCGGCCACCATGCGGTAGGAATGGATGGCTTCCGCGAGTTTCCCAGCTTTCTCTTGAGCAACGCCGAGCCTATACATAGTGCCGGGCCCTGGGTTTTCCTTGGCTTGGGCCACGGCTGCGGCGTAGGTGCCTGGCGCTGGTTTGGGGCCGGCTGCGCCTTGGTCTTCGCCATTACAGCCAGACAACGCGAACAAAGCCACCAACAGAACAGCGCCAAAAGCCTTACAAGGTTTTGTGTTTACTTGTCGTACCACTCTGGACTTACCCCTCCTGGTTGCATTTTGGGGGTAACCAAAAGCACCCACCATTCAGGACGTTTTACTAACCGAGAGTCATGGCCTCATATTATTTTGAGTAGATGAACCCGCAAAAAGGCAACGCCTGTTAATAATTAGCTAACTATCAGGATAAAACTGATATTTCCGCGAACAAAAATTAATAATATTAGGGCTCAACTGATTCTTCGCAGACGGGCTGTCAACCGCTCCTTATCACCTATCAAACCCAGCTTTTTGCGTATGTTGTTGCGGTGATACAAGACGCAGCTCAGAGATATATGCAGCATCTCGGCGATCTCGTCACTGGTCCAGCCACTGCGGATCAAGTTGGCCACTTCCAACTCCCGAGGGGTCAAACCATAAATGGGAGATGAAAGCTTGTTGGCGAAGTCGACGGTCAATTTGTCTAGATTTTTGCGCAGGAGCTCTGCCAAGTTTTTTTGTTCATCAGTAAGTCTGCTCGAGGATAGCCTTTTGAGTATGGGATCGATAATGCGCGCTTTATTAGCGGCCACTGATTCCTTCAAATTCTCCAGTTGTTCTTCCTGTTTTTCCAGCAGGACCCTGAGAGCAACGTTTACCTCTTCAAGCTTATCGGATGTCTTTTGTTTCTCTGCGTGGTTCTTTTTCTGTGTGGACAGATCCTCCATGGCAAGCAGGTATCCTTCCAATTCATCACCTTCAATAAAAATAGATGCAAGGTAAGCCTGGAAAGGAGGCCGCACTCCCAAAGCGATCTTCAGGGTAATTTCCTGCTCAATTTTCCTCCCGTCATATGCCCCTCTGTGCACCAATCGGTGAAAATCCGAAATTGAGCTATCATCAATAAAGGTGGTGAAAAAGCTCCCCAATAAATGACGCCTGGGTCCAAACAACTCAAGCGCCGCCTTGTTGGCGTCAGCGACTTTCAGGTTTTTATCAAGACGCACTATGGGCAAGGGGTCCAGGTTGAACAGACGGTAATACAGCCGGTGAGATCGCTCCAGGAGTCTCTGGTTTTCCTGAAAACGTTGATTTTGTAATTCCAATTGTCGGCGGTTTTGGTGCAGTTCATTGATCAGCCCCATGATGTCCCGAATCTCAGGACTATTAGGCTCAACCCCGTTGGACTCAATAACCTGATCTATTAGCTCGCGCAAACGGGTCCCGCTTTCTTTCGGACGCTGGGGCATCAGCACCCCCGTTGGTCATGGCATGGATCGTAAAGGGGCAATTTAGCTGGGTTTATGGTGGTCCGGACCCGTGGCAGGCGTGTTTAACGGAGGGTGATTTGTGTCCTCTGGGTGCGGCCTGGCCCAGCGAAAATGCCCCCCACCTAGCTCCAACCCTATTATTTCTAATAAAAGAGGAGCAAGCATTTATATAATATTTGAGGGGAAGAACTAGTAAAAAGGCAATACTGGTTATTAATTAGACAAATATCAGGATAAAACTGTTTTTTCGCGTTAGTTTACGATTAATAAACTAGTGGATTCAGAGAAATTTTCCTAGACGGTTATATTTTCCAGCTATCCAGACGCATCCTCAGGTTAATATTCAACAGAATTTAAGCTGTATTTACCATAGGGGACTTTATTGTGTAGATGTCCGGATTCACCGGCAGGGAATTTAAGGCATTTTTACGTAGAATGCGCCATAAATATAGGATGTTATCAACCACCAACAAAAAGCAAATAGCGCAGGTCATGTTGTAATGGGCTATTATTTTATCTTTGCTTTGTTCTATCCAAAATTTACAAAAAAGTACAAGTTGCTCAAGGTACTCACGCCTATTCGGTGGGGTTGGTTCGGCATTTACATCACCAATTTTATAGTCTTGATTTTTTAATACCAAAACTGATTTTCCCAAGCACATCACCATGCCCCATGAAAATTCCCTCAAATCCTACCCATGTAATCTTCTAAACTCACCTGGGTTATGCTATAATTTAATTTTAAAGTTATCTAAAATATCAAGCGGAGGGCATATAATGCTTGCTAAGCTTAAGCAGATAGGAATGGCATTTTTACTGTTATTCCTGTTGGTTGGCTTAACTGCCACTTTTGCCTGGTCCGCGCAGTCAGGCAAACCGCACATCGTGATCATCTGGGGCGACGACATCGGTGTGACTAATTTGAGTGCTTACTCCAAGGGCCTAATGGGGTATCGCACCCCCAACATCGACCGAGTGGCCCGCGAGGGCATGATCTTCACCGATTACTACGGTGAGCAGAGCTGCACCGCCGGGCGCTCGGCCTTTATCACCGGCCAGAGCGTGTACCGCACCGGCCTGAGCAAGGTGGGCCTGCCCGGCGCCGACCTGGGCCTACGGGCCGAAGACCCCACCATCGCCACCCTACTCAAGGCCCGGGGCTATGCCACCGGCCAGTTCGGCAAGAACCACCTAGGCGACAAGGACGAATTTCTGCCCACCGCACATGGTTTCGACGAGTTCTACGGCAACTTGTATCACCTCAACGCCGAGGAGGAGCCGGAGCTGCCCGACTACCCCAAGGACCCGGCCTTCAGAAAGAAGTATGGCCCACGCGGGGTGATCCACAGCTACGCCAACCCTGACGGCACCCAAAAGATAGAAGACACCGGCCCGCTGACCAGGAAGCGCATGCAGACCATTGACGACGATGTCGCCGCGCGGGCTTGCAAGTTCCTGGAAGACAACGTCAAGGCGGGCAAGCCGGTGTTCCTGTGGGTCAACTTCACCCACATGCACTTCCGCACCCACGCCAAGCCAGACAGCGTGGGGCAGGCAGGACGTTGGCAGGGTGTGTACCACGACGTGATGATCGACCACGACAAGAACGTGGGCACCGTCTTGGATAAGATCGACGAGTTGGGTATTGCCGACAACACCATCGTCTTCTACAGCACCGACAACGGGCCGCACATGAACACCTGGCCCGACGCAGCCATGACCCCCTTCCGCAATGAGAAGAACTCCAACTGGGAAGGGGCCTACCGGGTGCCGGCCATGGTGCGCTGGCCGGGCAAGATCAAGCCCGGCAGTGTGTCCAACCAGATCATGTCCCACATGGACTGGCTACCAACCCTGCTGGCCATCGCCGGAGAGCCCAACATCAAGGACAAGCTGCTCAAAGGCTACAAGGCGGGCAAGCGCACCTACAAGGTGCATCTGGACGGATACAACTTCGTGCCCTACTTCACCGGCAAGGTTGACAAAAGCCCCCGCGCGTCCTTCTTCTACTTCTCCGACGACGGCGACCTCACTGGTCTGCGTTTCGACAACTGGAAGTTCGTGTTTGCCGAGCAACGGGCTCGGGGGCACCTGCAGATATGGGCCGAGCCTTACACCCTTCTCCGCCTGCCCAAGCTGTTCAACCTTAGGGCCGACCCCTATGAGAGGGCCGACGTGACCTCCAACACCTACTGGGACTGGTATTTGGACCATGTCTTCCTAGTGGTCCCGGCCCAGCAGTATGTGGCCAATTTCCTGTCCACCTTCCAGGAGTTTCCGCCGCGCCAGAAGGCGGCCAGCTTCACCATCGACCAGGTCTTGGAAAAGTTGAAGACTCCGGCGGCCGCCCAATAATAGCCAAGCATTTGGTGATCATTGCAGCCGCGCCCGGTTTTTAGCCGGGCGCGGCTGACTGTTTTCTCCAGCAGAGGGCCGTAAGTTTTGGCAAAAACCGCCGGGAAATATTTGCTCTACCACCTGCCTTCCCGGGTATTTTCTTTCCACTTCCCAAAGGAATTTGACTCCTCCCCAGACAACGAATCGCTCCTAAGATACCGTTTTCACGGTTAAGCCCCTTAAGTTAACCCAAGGCCTCCAACTGGCACATTGGCTGCAAACTTATCAGAGTGGACCCCCATCTCTGAAAAGGAGGCCCTCCATGCTTCTCATTCGTAAAAACATAATTAGTCTTATGCTTATCTTGGGGCTGATCGCTGCCGCTATTAGCCTTAGCGGTTGCCTTTGGGTGGGACCGGGCCCTGGTCATCATCGGGGCGGCGGCGCGGTGCTGTATGTACCCTGGCCCAAGGGATACTACCACCGGAGCTATCAACCCAACCGCCGGCACTATGAACCTCGCTGGCAAAATGACTACAGACACTATGTTCGTCCCCGCGGCTAGACGATAATACTGATCCTGACCAAGTTATGCTGTTTTAAGCTGGCGATATTAAACGGAGACAGGCATTTAACTCTGCGTTTACGCACGGGCTGCAGTTAAAAGGCCTATCAAAAATTAGCCCATGAAGACGTTTCCGATGACTACAAAAAATATTTGAAGAACAGAAGGCAGCCGGGCGGCAGTGAGCGAATTGGGCGGTCCCGATTTTCAAGTACCCCATCCGCACCCGAATAAAAAAGGGGCTAGACCATGTTGGCCTAACCCCTTGTTATTGCTTGGTGCGCCCGGCCTGATTCGAACAGGCGGCCTACGGATTCGTAGTACGTATCCCTTTGATATAACTAATTTAAATTACAGGTGCATTGCGACAGGTGTAGCCGAATTGTCGCAGTTAGAGGCCCTTGCTGGCCGCGTCGTAGAGGTCTGCCACCAAGGCTTTGGCGTATCTTTCGGTGGTTGAATAGTGGGCGTGACCAGCAATTTCCTGGGCAACCCTGAGCATCACACCCCGGCTCACCATCCAGGTGATAGCCGTGTGCCTGAGGTCATGCAGGCGGCAATCAAGCCCGGCCGCGCGGGCCGCCACCTTGAACCAGCGCGTTACCGTGTCTGGCTTGGGCACCACCATCACCGGCTCGGCTATGCCTGAGGGATGGGTGGGCATAACCCACACCTGCCCTACTTCGGTCCGGGGCCAGACGCAAATGGGGCCGTCAACCTGATCCTGATCCAGGCCAGCCAAAAAGGCCACGGCGGCCGGCAGCAAGGGGACCATGCGTTGCTTGTCTCCCTTGCCCGTCACCAGCGCGGCAGGCTTGGGATCCCAAACAATGTGGTTCCAGCGCATGCCAAGGACCTCGGCCCTACGCATGCCGGTCCAGAGCAAGAAGCCCCATAGGCGGCGACGGTCTGCGTTAGCTTCGGCCTTTAGCAGGGATTGGGCCTGCTCAGCGGTCAGATGGCGGGGAAGGTTCTGGGGCTCTTTGAGAAGCTTGATCTTGGGAGCCTTTTGCAGCATGCCCATGTCAAAGGCCCAGTTCAGGGCGCCTCGGATATGGCGCAGGTCCGTATTGACTCCGGCACGGCTCACACCCTGCTGAAGCCTCAGACCGGCCCACTGCTGCAGCTTGCGGGTGGTGAGAGAGCGCAGCAGGAAGTTCTTACCCAAATCGGCTTGGAGCATGCGTAGCGACACATCATAGCGAGCCAGGCTCTTGGGTTTGATATGCCCTTTGCGTTCACTTAGGTACTGAGGAATGAATCGGCCGAGGGTCAGCCGCGAAGGGTCCAGACGGGCTAGTTTTTCCTCCAGCCCTGCTTTTTCCAGCTCGGCAACGATGATCTTGGCTTGGGTTTCTGTCTTGACGGCTGGACCCAACGACTTGTAGCGCCGGCGGTCACCCTCCCACCACTGAAGGTAGTAGCGCTTGCCACGTTTAAAGAAGTTCACGGCCCTCCTCATGACATGGCCGCCCGCGCTTCGGCCACCGCGGCGGCCACTACGTCGACACCGAGTTGGGACTCTCGGTATGCATCCAGGGACAGGCGATCAAATATCCACCCACCCCGCCCATCTTCCGGATCCGGCGCGCCAGCTATAACGCCCTCACGCGCCAGAGCCTTCAACCGCTTCTGCCCCAAGGCTGAATAAGCGGCTGCATCTCGAAGCGAAAGCCAGCGAGGTTGTATGGACAGACAATCGCCCAAACCTGGAGACTCCAAGCTTGGGCGAGAGAACGGTCAAATAGGGTAAATTCAAATTACAGGCTCCGTGCCCTGGCTGTCAACCCTTTCCAGGCGACAGGCCATGTTCAACAGAGCCAGAGAACCTGCCAGCAAAACCGTTACCATTAAATTTCGAAACAATACTTCCCCCTGCTTTGGCTTGGAAGGTTTAAGAATAACCCCTCCGAATTTTTCATAATTTACCGTATCAAATGGTAGGACTTTATTCAAATCTTGAAAAATCTATTCAAACAATTTTTACACCTGTAGGGGTAAATACCCAAAACGGATAAAAACCTTTCCAAGCCGTTGCGCCTATGTGATCGATGTAATTCCCTAGACTTGCAAGTGGGGCAGCGATGAATGCCTATGGTAAATACTCTCACGATGTCCACCTAAACATCTTATGAGCTTCCTCCATGGAGCCACGGTGAAATATTCCAGATTGTTCAGACTGCTGTGAACTCGTCGGTGATTTTTTTATAGCTATATACGGTCCGAGAGCCTGGGGCAGATACGATGGCAGGGCTGGCAAACTAAAAAAACAGGCGAGACGGACCGAGATTTGTTGCTCATATTAAGAACCAATCAAGTTATTTGTCAATCCTCCAAGCAAGGAAATCCAGCTGGCACCCGGCGGGGGCGGTTTACAGCCGCATTATTCGCATTTAGACTATAAATAATTCGTGAAGTTGCTGGAAAAGGAGGAAAAATGTACCAGCACATTCTGGTCCCGTTGGACGGCTCGGCATTGGCCGAAACAGTGCTTCCCCACGTGGAGGAATTGGCCAAGGAGAGCGGCGCGAAGGTTTCGCTTCTGCAGGTGGTCATTGTCCATACCATGCCGGGAGCGGACCCCACTGATGATCAGGTAGAGGCGATTGATCAGGCGAATAAGTACCTGGAAAAGGTCGCCGAAAAGCTAAAGCAAGCCGGCCTCACGGTGGAGATACATATCCGCTATGGCCACGATGCCGAAGAGATTCTCGACCACGCCGAATCAAATGACATAGACTTGGTGGCCATGTGCTCTCACGGCCAGAGCGGCATAGGGCGTTGGAACCTGGGCGGAGTCACCAAGAGGGTGGTGAGCCACTGCGTCAAGCCGGTTCTCACCATACGGGCCAGGCCATAGACCGAGCTTGCACTCGTTATCGCAAGTTCACAATTTTTTTATTAACACTTATTAGTGTTTATAAATAAAGAAGCCCCGAGAGAAGGCATCCGGCCGGAGGCAGGCAAGTTCATCCACCAGGGTCATCTCTCGGGGCAAAGCTTTTTGCAAGTCAATCCTAACCCGGGCTCCCTGCCTTACCCTGCCATGGCGCGCGACGCCGTCCGTGCAGACGGCGGTCGTCAATTACCCTAATCTGTTCGGTGATGCGCCGACCGGCTCTTGTGCTTGCTGCAAACGCCGGGAAGCCTTCTCCTGCGTTGGGACAAGACCAACTGCCATCGCTTCGCGACCAACAGGCCCGGCCGGACCGGGTGGCGGCCTACTTGTCGGTCAGCAGGTCCACGTCGCCGCTGGTGCGGCGGTCGTGCTCGATCTGTTTGTCCAGGGAGGGATCGAGCTCCACGTCGGCCGCGCGGGCGTCCTGCATGAGCCCGTCGTGTGAGGAGGGCGTATCGGGCGACGCAGCCTCGGACGGCGCTGAGATAACCTTGCTGATGGGCACGGGCACGTCCACCCCGGCTTGGTCCAGGGCCTCCTTGAGCATGCGCACCGCCTCGCTACGCACCTTGATGAAGTCGGCCGTCCCCTGGTCTACCCAGCCGAAGAAGCGCACCAGCATGGCGCTGTCGCCAAACTCCAGGTTGCGCATGCCCGGCGGGGGATCCTCGGCCACCCCATTCATGGCCGTGAACACATCCCGGCCGATTCCGGCCACCCGGGACAGGTCTTCCTCCACCCCGATGCCCACGTCGATGTCAAAGCGGCGCAGGGGATTGCGGGTGTAGTTGTAGACGACGCTTTTAAAGACCTGGGAGTTGGGGATGCGCACGTGGTTGCCCTGCAGGGTCATGATGACCAGCTCCCGAGCGGTGACCCGCACCACGCTGCCCTGGTGGTCCCCCACCGCGATCCAGTCGCGATAGGCGAAGGGACTGCGCACCCCCAGCAAAAACCCGGCCACGTAGTTTTCGGCGATGTCCTTGAAGGCGAAGCCCAGGGCCAGGCCCAGGATGCCCGCCGCGCCCATGAAGGCGCCGATCAGGGCGGTGAGCCCCAGGATCTCCAGGGCCACCAACAGGCCCAGGAACAAGAAGGCGTAGCGCACCATTTGGCGCACCAGGTTTTGCAAAAGCACCTTGTCGGCCAAGCGGCGGTATAGCAAATCCCAGGAGGTGGCCCAGCGCCCGGCCAGGTAGAAGGCCAGGGTAACCAGGGCGGCGAGGCCGATCAGGGGCGCGAAACCCAGGACCTGGTCCCCTATCTGGCGCAGCTTGCGCCAAGCGGGGGCTATGTAGGAGCCCACATGGGCCTCCACCGCGATGTTATCCACCACGTAGACCACCCCCGCGATCTTGGCGGCCATGTCCACCGCTTTCTGGTTGGCCGCGAAGGAGGCGGTGTCGCCGCTGAGCACCACAACCCCATGGGACACCTGGGCCTTGATGCCCTTGAACTCGGGCACCCGGGCGAATACGGCGGTCAGGGTGCTCTGGATGGCCCGGTCGGCCGCCGCGCCGGGCTGGAGCTCCGGCTTGCCCACCTGGTCCCCGGCCAAGGCGGGCAGAGCCAGGCCGGCCAGCAGGAGCATCGCCGCCAGCAGCGGGGTCCATTTCCTCAGGAACGCCCTCAAATCGCCATCCTTTGGCCTGATGCCCGGTGCAGGGATGCCAGCTTCCATCGTGGTGAATCCCGGTTAACGCCAACGCGTAAACCAGTCCCCCAAGGGAATTTTCCAGGATAGAAAGAGGCCGTATATGGTAATTCCCAATGCGCGTTCGATGTTAGCGCTTGCCCTTCCCCCTAGTCAATCCCTCGGCCTGCTCGCCCCGCAGCCCCCTGCCCTGCCGGCTTAGCGCCCACCAGCCCTTGTGCTTGCTGAAAACACCGTGGTCTTGAATTCCGGCGAGTAGCGCCGCCGGGAAGATTTGTGCCCGCTTGATCGCTTGGTCACGGATCACATCTCTCGCGAAATTTACTCGCTTAAAGAGGTGTCCATTGAACTGGGCAGGACCAATAAGCTTAATGATCCGGTTCGCCCATTTTTCGCAGCCAGCGGTAATGGGCCGCGATACCCGACCAAAACGAACGGTGCTCCCTGAAAGCCAAACCATGATCCCGACAAGTTTGCTCCACGATGCTGCTGATTGCGGGATAATGGGCATGGCTGATGGTCGGGAATAAATGGTGCTCTTTGTGGAAGTTCAAGCCGCCGAACAACCAGCTCACGATGGGGCTGCGGCGGGCATAATCCACGGTCACGCTTGACTGATGAACCGCCCAAGGTTTTTCCATCCGCCCCGTGTCGCGGTTCGGTAGCGGGAAATCCGCCTCTGCCACGCAATGGGGCAATTGAAATACGATGCTCAGGAACCCGCCCAAGACCAAGACACCAATGCCATAGTAAAAAAGAACCGCATACCAGGGGTGGAAAATCCAGGGTATCAACAGTGCCCAGATGAAAAAAGCGGCTTTCCCCGCCACGAAAACCACCAGTTCATGGGTAGTGGGCCGCGGAAAGCGATGCTTGCCCACGCCACCCATGATCATCTTTTGAAAATCGCCGACAAACTCCCAATGGACAGCCAAGAACCCGTATACGAACCAAAGATAAAAGTGCTGCCAGCGATGAAAGGGCAGCCGCTTCTGGTGCGGCGACAGCCGTCCCAGGTAGCCCAAATCAATATCCGTGTCGTAGCCGGTGATATTGACGTAGCGGTGATGGACCACGGCGTGCTTCCAAAACCACATGTAGGAGCTGCCTCCGACCAGGTCCATGGTCCAGGCCATGATTTTGTTGACCCATGGCGTCTTGGCGTATGCCTTATGCCCTGCGTCGTGGGCGATGTTGAACCCAATGCAGGCCGTGGACAGTCCAAGCAAAAGAACAAGGAGAAGGCCTTGCAAAAGGTTTTCAGCCACGAACACCAGAAGAAAATAAGAGACCGCGAAGCTGGTCAGGATGATCGCGGTCTTAAGGTGCAGCCTCCAATCGCCCGCCTTGGAGCGCCCGCCTCCTTGCTTAAAATATTGGTTGACCCGTTGGCGCAGATCGGTCTCAAAGTCCTTATCTTGGCCGAACTCCAACTTCATAATCGTTCTGTGGGCTGGATTCGGCTGATTTGGGTTTGGCGGGGAGGGTTCCTGCCGTAGGGTCATGCGAACTCCATTGGATGGTCACGTTGGGTCACGGGGGGGTGATCAACACTGACGCCGGGTTCAACCGCCATCACCCTGCCCAAACAGATTAATTTCAATTATGCGGCAGTCGCCGCGTTTCATTTCGTTTTGAGCCTTCTGATGATCCCGATGCATTCCGTCACGCAGTTGGACCGCATCTACCAACTTCATTACCCAATGATTGGCAGGCAGGGCCTGCACAGGTCTATATCTTGTGAGGGTCTGGATTTGACAAAGAAGAAGCTAAGGCGGCACCCCATCAGCTAACTCATGCCCATGGTTCGCTTCAGGGGCTTGGGATCACCAGACCCCCTAAAATTTCATAACAAATTATATCTTACCCTTGGCAACCAGATATATGCCAAACCCCAAGCCGGCTAAAGAAACCGCGCAAGCCAGCCAAGTAATGAACAACCAATCGTCCCCAATGACTGATGGGAAATACCGCCTGACAAAGAAAAACACGTAATTGGACGCTGTAAGGACGCACGCGGATGTCAACATCCTTACCGTGTATTTCTTAATGAATGTGTAAACGCAGGCGGCGCCCAGAATTACCTGAATAATTGCCAAAATTTCTGCCATGCCCATTTTTAACCTCTCAACACTTTAGTCAATTTAAGTTGTCCTGCAATCGTTACTCTATCATTTGCTGCGCTCAAATCCGTAAAGGGAATTATCCCTTCTTCATTGTAACAAAAAAGAGCGGAAGTAACCTTACATGCCCCCTGACCAGCCTACTAAACTTCGCCCAGACAATAAGTTAGTCCAGTTCAGGGGCTCGGAATCACCAGCCCCCGAAACTTCTAGGCACCCGGGAGATAGCCCGTGTCACAGGCGAGAGTCAATCCCCTCGGCCTGCTTGCTCCGCAGCCCCTCCCTGCCCTATCCCGTTATGGTGCGCGACGCCGTCCATGCAGACGGCGGTCACCAATCACGCGCTCTATCCGGCAGTGCGCCAACCAGCCCTTGTATTTGCTGAAAACGCCACGCCGGTATCGCCCGGGGCCGGGCGCGGGCATGCGAAAGGACGGCCGAAGTGAGAGCTGACTCCCTGCATCAATAGTTGCGCGACAACTCCTCTCGCAGTACCTCGGCGTTGTTGCGCTCCCTGTCCTTGGCCGCATAAAGCAATGTGACCACGTCCACATCGATCTCCTGGGCCAACTCCAGTAGCTTGGCCTTCTTGGTCTCGGCCTTCAGCTCCAGGCGGTATCGTCTCTTAAATTCCTTCCAGCGGGCGGGGTCGTGTCCGAACCATTGGCGCAGCTCGTCGCTCGGGGCTAGTTCCTTGAGCCAGCCAGCCAGGGATGCCTGTTGTTTGCTCACCCCGCGAGGCCAAAGCCGATCGACCAAATAGCGCTTGCCGTCAGCAGACTCGACTGGATCATAAATTCTCTTGAGGCGTGGGCCCTTGCCTTGCATGGTCACCTCGGGCGTTGCTATTTCTCCGCTTCGTAACCTTCGACCTTGTCCTGGAAGAAGTGATGGATAAGCTTGCGGTCGAACTCGTAAAAGTCTGCAAGCATGCGGTCCATCTCCTCCCGGTTGAAGTACTCCATGACCGGGAAGAAAAAGCGCTTGTCCTCCTTTTCAATGTGCTCAGGGTAAAAGCCGGCAAGCTTTTCCAATAAGCGAATTATCTCTTGGGTGCCGGTGCCTGTGTCTCTATAGGTTAAGTTGGCTTCGTTCAGGCTTTTCACCATGCCGCGACCAAGTTTGTGCTCCTGGACCAACTCGTCAGTTATGGCCGATAGCTCGGGAGGGAGCTCTTTGTTACGCAACTCCACGAAAAGCAGGTCTTCTTCCTTGCCGTGGTGGCAGCGGTCGGCATAGACACGAAAAAACTCCACCGCGTCCGCGATGAACTTCGAGTCCGGCTCAGCGCCCCCCTGAAGTTGCTTGGCTTGTTTTTGAATCAGGTCTACCATGCGCTCAATCAAGCGGTGTTCATGCATTAAGGGACCTATCGGTTGCATTACGGCCTCCACACAGCCGGATTTGTCGGCTCTCCGGCCGATTTGATTTGGTTATGCTTGTCTAATCTCTAATTATGCGGCAGCCACAGCGATTCGCCCATATTGAGCCTTCTGCCGCCCTCGCTGCGCTCTGTCACGCGTTTGGTCCGCAGCCAAAGGCTTCATTGCCTACCAGACAAAGCAATTGCTCGCTCAAACCCCGGCGATAACCGCAATCTCCAGTATTTTTATATGGTAATCCACCTCATTGACCCCGGTCAATCGACCACCTCCCGACCGCCCCTCCCCTGCCCTGCCCCACCATGGCGCGCGACGCCATCCATGCGAGCGGCGTTCACCAACCACGCGCTCTATCCGGTAGTGCGCCGGCCAAGCCTTGTGCTTGCTGGAAACGCCGCGCAGGCATCCCCCGGGGCCTGGCGCAGCTATTGGTTAGTATCCGTCGACAGGGGACCGTGCCAGGCCGCGGGCATGGCGGAGGGACAGCTTAGGCCAGTTCTAGCGGGAGCAATACACCGTCACGAATAGATCACGGGACGGCGGACGTTGGCTTGCGCGGGAGCTCGGCCCCTAGTTGATGGTGACCGTGGGCTTCATGGCCCGCTTGGGGTTCTTTTCCGCAGCCTGGAGCAGCTTGGCCACCTGGTCCTGGGGCAGCCAGCGCACCTTGCCGTGGGCCAGGTCGTAGATGGCGCCCACCACCATTACCTTCTTGGCCGTCACCATCTCCCGGGTGGCCGGGCTCATCAGGAACAGGTCGCTGATGGCCTGCCACACGTTCTGCTCGATGGCATAGGGCACGATCTGTGCCCCCTTGACCTGGGGGTGGGCCTTCATGGCAGCCTGCACCGCCGGGAAGATGGGTTCCACCAGGGGCGGGATGTTGCGCTCCAGGGTGAGGCGATTGCCCTGGGCCGCGGCAGCCACCGCGGCCACCGCGCCGCAGCGGGTGTGGCCCAGCACCACCAGCAGCGGGGTCTTCACATGGGCCAAGCCATACTCGATGGTGCCGACCTCATCGGTCTGGGCCACGTTGCCCGCCACCCGCACTACGAACAGGTCCATGATCCCAGCGTCAAAGATATGCTCCAACGGCACTCGCGAATCCGAGCAGCTCAGGATGGTGGCATAGGCGTACTCGGCCTGGTTGGAGATATCGGCCAGCTGGATGCGTGCCGCGTCCTGATGTTCCCTCAGGGGCTCGCCCGCTAAAAAACGGGCGTTGCCCGCCTTGAGCATGGCCAGGGCTTGCTGGGGGGTTGGTTCGATGAGCGCTTTTTGGGCCAGGGCCGGAGGCGGGCTTGCCAAAAGCAAACTCAGCAAGGTGATTAGTGCCGCCGCACCCAAGCTTTTGGTAAACATGATAGCTCCTTTATTCATGGCGAGTCGGGCCGCATATTGAGGGCACCCGGACTGGAAGCAGGCCGGGCGCGTTAATTAAGGGTCATCTATCTAAAGGAACCAACCCATATTATGCGGCAGTCGCCGCTCTTGACTTCGTTTCGTGCCGTTTGGCGCTCCTTGCGCGCTCTCCCACCCGCTTAGGCCGCACCCACAGGCTTCATTGCCTACCAGACAAAGCAATTGCTCGCTCAAACCCCGACGAGAATCGCAATCTCCAGTATTTTTATATGGTAATCCACCTTACCGACCCCGGTCAATCGGCGACCTCCCGACCGCCCCTCCCCTACCCCACCCCGCTATGGCGCGCGACGCCGTCCATGCAGGCGGCGTTCACCGATAACGCTATCTATCTGGCAGTGCGCCGGCCAGGCCTTGTGCTTGCAGAAAACGCCGCACTGCTACAATCCGGAGGCCTAGCGCATTGGACGAAGGCACTATTTGTCTACTAATATAATATTAGCGCGTGTAACATTTTTCGGTACTACTACCAATCCCTCTCTAATATCGCCGCGTGCTAATAGTTGTTCTTGAGGTAATTTTATATATACATCATTGAGTATCTTTTGGTCATGGTCGTACATGACGACTCTCATTTTTGTAGAATTATGTCCAGCGTGACCAGACAAGACAATATACTCATATACAAGATATTTTGGTGATTTAGGATTATCCCAATATAGTTTGACTAGTTTGATATTTTCATTGTTACTGTTGCCGACAATCGAAGGTGGCAAAATCTCATGATCATTCAAGCTAGGCGGCTTTTCTTCCCTTATTTTATTTGGAATAACGTAGTATGCAATGCCAGCCAATATAAAGAACAAAGTAACAAAACTAAAAATGTAGATTATCACTTTTTTGGTTTTAGCACTTTCAGCTTTTTTTGCGGCCCACACATTAATTTGTTTACCTATAAAGTACAACAAAAGCACTAGGAATATAAATATAGCCGCGCCAATAAATCCGTACTTTTTAAGTAGTTCTTCTATAGCCGAACTGAACCAAGCAGATGTAGTTAACGATTCCAGATGCTAATCCTCGCGCGATGGTAAGGGTATCGCTATTTATAGGCTCGCCAAATTTTTGCGTGCCTAAAAGACTAGTGCATTTATACCAAGCATTTATGACGTATCATAAATTAACACCGCTTTTAATTATTAGATGCCTATTTGTTTTGCTTCTTGAATTTGTCGAAATTGAAATTAACTGCTTTTGTTGGCCATAGTTTATATCCATAGTTTTCTTCTCCCGTATAGCGAGTAGGATTAAGGCTCATCACATAATCATAAATTTCCTGTGTAATGCGGGAGGAAGGTGTTTCATTATATAAAATTATTTCACGCCTATACATTTTTTTATCTCGGTGCCACCACAATTTTCCAGCCACGGCATTAGTTTGGTCCTTGCCAGGATCAGTTATGCGTTTTACCGCGGGATCACCAGGCATTATTTCGCATGGAACATTTATAGCTTCTGCTATGGATGCCGCCAAACATAGCATCACCATTATCGATAATATAATAAGTACTCTACTCATCATCGCTTGGTTCCTCCAACCCCAGATTATACGGCGCCACCTACGTTTCACTTAATTTGAAGTCTTCTAAAAGACCATTGTGATCACTGGCGCTTAGTTAACTCCTCAGTATCAGAGTTGCTTCTCCTTGCCCTTGTCCGCCCCTACCGTTGGACGCCATCGTCTAAACGGTGAGGTTGTTGGGGTGTCCAGGCAACCTGCCGCCTGGGCGCCACTACGTCCTCACTTCTTCTTTTCGTTCCTCTTCGTGGCAGCACGCTTCTTTGCCGCAGGTTTCTTCTTAGCCGGCGTCTGCGCCAGAGCGCTGCCCGCAGCGGACTTGGAGGCCTTGCTGGCGCGCTTATCGGTTAGCGTTTTGGAAGCGCCGGTAGCTGCTTTCACGCTGGCACCTCCACATGCGGGCTGTAATGGTCTACATATGCTGATGCAGCCAATCGTTGCATTCCTTGCTTAAATTCTGGGTCGCCCAGGCTCCCGATAGCGCAACCACCATGAGGTGATCATTGTTGTCAATATACTGCTTCAATTCGTCGCGTATGTCGGATGGGCTTTTATCGGTTACGACCAACCACGTTGAATCCAGATAATGCCACCAGGTGCTCCCCACTTTTTTGATGCCATCATATAGGGGTTTATAATCTTTTCCGGGCTTGTTGAGGTCGTAACCAATCAATCTAACAGCCATATCTTTCTCCCTGGGCAGGCAGATTTATGGTCAAATACGATTTTATTTGTTATGCATGATCTATCTACGGTCCAAGCCATCCCTAGTCATCCACAGCGTGGAGGTGGATCCAGCTGGCCGCACTTCCATCATGTCGCTGAACATTGAAACATCTTTTAAAAACACTTTAATCCCCGGTTTGACAATAGTGCAGCGCCGACCATCCATCATTTTAACAAAGGCTATCTTGTCCTTTTGCACGGCGTAGGTGATAGCCTGGTCTAGGTACTTTTTACTAGTGCAGGCGATCGCATTTTTTTTGGTGTAGTACTCACCAGCTGAAGCAAGTGCCGGAGCTAAAAGAGAAAAGATTATCATCCCACAAAAAAGCAATCTTTTCATAGCCCCCTCACTTGTTGTAATTGTGCAACTCGGTGTATCCCGACCCTGCTTCGCCAAAAACGCTTACCTTGACGAGACCGGTGGCGTGCCCTTCTTCCAAGTAAACGATGCGCCCCTTCCCATACACTTTACATCTGCCGCTTGACACCATTCCCTTCACGGCATCGCGGTTTCCCCTTGCCACGAGCTGAGTCGCCATCTGATAAGAAGACTTGCTGTTGCAGATCAGGGTGGGCGCCCCCAACTCCACTAGGTCGTCCGCCCAAGACGGAACACACCACAATATCGCCACTGAGGCGGCTAATAAAACTGATAGAAGTTTTTTCATGGTTTCCCCTCGGTGGTTGCTGCGAATAGGCTAGCCTGTGCTCAGCAAGCCACATCTTGCCCCCTTTTATGGTCTAGAGGTCAAGTACGTACTCAGCCCAGTGCTGTTCAGCAACTAGAGCCAGAGGAAATCCTTTTCCCTTGATCTTTACTGCCGTTTCTATCTTCCGGCCGTAGGAGCTGTGTGCCCAGTCTCGGCTTCCCAGGTCTCCTATGACCACGTAGTGCGTCTTCTGGGTCGGCCTTTTCACAGCCATGCCTCCCAGCTGCTCGACCATTGCATGGCATTCCGGGCGCGTGCCAGACACAAACTGCCCTGTGAAGCAGAAGATACGATCTTCGAAAACCACGTCTGGAGGAGGGTCGTCCAAAGGCAAAGAAGTTGAGATATTTTTGGGTGAAGGACCATTCCCTATGGGACCTGTCAATTGGTTCAACGTGTCCAAAAGCTCTACCTGCTCATCGGCATCGAGCTTGCCATCAACCAGCATCTCGCAAACCCGCCCATAAAGGATGTTGGCCGGCCATTGTCCGGTAACCTCTCGGTTGGCACTTAGCCACTTGAGTAGTGCTTCTGCTTCTGCCTGGTTAACCACGCCATCGGCGGCCATGCCTTTGCAAACGCCAATGAGTTCATCGACGCTGCGATCCCGCCTTCTCGTCCGGTTGAATATCAGACTTCTCGGTTGGCCCTGTTCATCCAGCTTGCTTACCACAACACTTCATCTCCCTGAGCAGGTAGGTATGGTTAGGCCTGGTTTTTGTGAGGGATTGTGATTAGATACCAAGGAAGTTAAAGCGGCCCCCACCAGCTAAAACGTGTGTCTGATCGATCTCAGGAGCAGGCGAACCACCAAATCCCCTGGAATTTTCTAGACAAGCGGAATGATAGCCTGTGTTTTAGGTGATAGTCAATCCTTGGGCCCTTCCTCCAGCTTCAGCACCAGGCTGAGCAGGCCGGCCGCGGCCGTGATAAGGGCAGTGGCCACCAGGTGTCTAATCATTCGGCCGCCTTCCCATTGCCTTTGCGCTCGGCCAACAACTTTTGGGCCTTAAGGAGGTTTTGCCGCATTTCTTCGATGTAGTCATCCTCCCCAGCTGCCCCAAATACTTCAAGTGCTGCGCGATAGGCCTCCACGGTTAGTTCCAGCTTTTCCGTCCTACGCTCATGATCGCCCCCAGGCTGGCTTGCGCATTGCCCAGGCTTTTGCCGTTCATAGCCACCTTCGGCAGGTAGACCCGAGCCTCCTCCTCGATGAGACGATGGTAGAATCCCAGGGCACCCTCTTAGCAATATGTCAGATATGCCTTGGTGTAAAATTACGGTCTAATCAGTACTGGAAGGCCGTCCTGTTGCCGGACTCGTTGCCGAAGCTTTAGAGATGTATCTGGCCAGACACAAATAGGCAACCGACACATTAATATTAAGCAGTTAGCACCATTTAAATTTGAATCCAAATATTTGAATAGACCGATTTATAACTTTATTGAATTGGATGAACGTTCGATTTTCGACACTTCACCATCGGGCTTAATCCATATTCTTATGTATCCAACCTCAGCGGAACCATCATCAATCACCGTCCAAGTGGAAGAATCTCTTCTAAGCTGATCCGCTATCCTTTTTTTATAGTATCTGTGCAGTTTATCGGTATTATTAATACTCGATGTAATGTAAATCGTATCGCATACTTCTTGATAAACTTTTATCTGTTCTACGGTGGGGAGTCCTTCGATAGTCCGGTCGAATGGAGCAATCAGACCCACAGTGTTATGCGTTTTAGTTAATTCTTCCCATATTGGTTCATAAAATCCATTTTCTGAACCGTGATGTGAAACCTTAAAAATATTTGCATTTATACTTGGTATTTCATCACACGTATAAATCCTTTTCCATCCTATTTTCTCATCCAACTCGACTTCAAGATCACCACCAAGTACAATCTTAATCTGTCCAAAATGTATTAACAGCACGACTGATATACGATTTAACGCGCTGTCTCTAATAGGAACACTTATTTCCCCTGTCTTTGCGATTGAATTAAAAAGTGCTTCTGTATATTTTCTCTCGCTGTCAAATGAGGGACTGAGTGCAAGTATTGACGTATCTACCCAACCAAAATTTTTAGTATAAACTTTAGTCGGCATAACAACATTAGTTAGCTCTGTAAGCTTCTTACCAGTGGCTCCCTCAGCGACAGCTTTCTCCATGGCTTTTAAAACGGGTATAAACCCCTCTAGTTTGTCGTATCCTGCAATTCTTTCTCTTGCCAAATATTTCTTTAATTCAACAGTTCCATGCCCCGCATACCAGCAGACACGCTGAACGTTACCTCGATAATATTGCAGTATTGAATCAAGCCCTAGGTAGTGATCTTTATGGGGATGGGTCAATAGTAAAAAGCTAATTTTATCTAAATCAGGATACAAATATTTTAAATACTCTAAAGGTAAGACATAATTTGTATCATTAATTCTGCTCTGACACGAATCTATTATTCCAACACCAACTCCAGGGATATTTAATATTATGCTTTCTCCATATCCAGGACCTATTATTGTAATTTCAACTTCTTCATCAGATGGCAAATTTTTTGATAAACTTGGAAACAGTTCATCCGCGCTATCAGCCTTAATTGCCATCTAAAAACAACCGCTTATATGCATTCTCTGCTCTATCTTGAAGGGATTCATTCCAAATAAGAGGAGATGAGAATTCAATAGAACTATCAGGAACTTTCCTACCATTAGAAAATATTTTCGTTAAAACATAATATGCAAAAGTTGATCCTTCGAAAATATACAATTTTAATTCATCCAAATCATATCTTTTTTTCAACCTATTAATTGAAAACCTGGCGATACTTTTTAACCCATCCAGGTCTTCAAGAACTGCCTCGAAATATAAAAAACCTTCATCTACGGCAGTAATTGTCCCCTTCCACCAGTTTTCCATATACTCGTATGGAACATCGGAAGTTGATGAGTAATCTAGTGTCTCCTTATTTAGCTCCTTAGCCAATTCCTGTAACGTGCTGCCATCGGTACCAGCGATTTTTAAATCAGAAAATGGCTCGGTTCCCTCAAGAGGAGACGAGGTTTGATCGGAGCCAATAACAAGAGGTGCTTCCCACAAGTCAGGCTTTGCGAGGTCATCATAAGAGTCACTTTGTATTGGCTGGGGATTTGTAGACAGATAAGACATCGTAAGCTCTCTAGTGAATTGACCTGCCAATAAGATCAAGAATTTGATTTGTCCTCGCCAAATCAAGATCAAAATTACTTGAAATCACTTCGCTTGCAAACTTCAAATTTTTTTCAGACAAATCTCTGTGGTAATTAAACGTTACAACAACTCCTTCTTTATCTTTATCAACTTTACCGTTGATAGAACAATTTAAGGAACCATCAGGAATTTCTTGTTTTACAGAGGCCCCAACTAAAAATTCGTCAGTAAAACAATTTGTCAGGGTCGCATTGTCACCAACAAAAATTTCCCTCAGTTTCATGGCAACGTTATTGGCTTCAATAAAACCAACAAAATTGATACCCACAGCTTTAGCTGGCGTGTGGCTTAGCATTAAACATACACGTAATACAGCATTTTTTAATTCATCAAAATAACTAGGGTTGGTAGTGCCTTGTTCAAATTTGCGTAACTCCACCTTTAAAACACTGGACTCAAAGTTAACAATTGCCTTGGTAGGCTCGATACTAATAATAGGCCCTTTTTCAATGAATAAAGTTTCTCCCTCAAGTTCAATCTTTTGTTTTTTTGTTCTTTGAGATTTTGCCCATTGTGTTTCTTGTATAGGAAGAATTTTGTATCTTTCAAACCACTCCGGGTGGAAGATCGGAGGGTTAAAGTTGCCTTGTATGACAATTGCCGCTGTATTTATCATAATAGCGCTCTTATTAGTTAAAAAAGCAGTGGCTTAAAAAGCTTAGAGTAAAGTCAATCGAGGCAGAGGGAGCGATTATCTGCGAAGCATTATCATAATGCGTCAGATCTACTTTACACTCAAGATTGTGCAATATGGCACAGTACTCAATTTGGCAAGGAGTCTACCACACACCGTCTGCATGCAACAAATATTACTCAGGGCAGTCTCCCAAGACCTGGTAGGAGCCACGACAGGCTCACGGTAGGCCGTGGAATGATTTACGCCATGGCAAGACATGCAACGGCTATCAGGTAGACCCACAGACATAATCATATTGGCTGTCTTAGTCTGCCTAAACATAAGCCCAATAAATTCCAACAATCTCAATTATAACGCAATATCATTGTCAACGGGTGGTGGCGGGGAGTGCCACCGGCTCGGCCCGTCTGGCCGCGGCCTCGGCCGCCCGGCCCTTATTGGCCAAATTTCCGCTTGATCTTCTGTCATCACCTTCTCCTCAAGGGAAAATTTGTTCTGGATTATGCGGCCTAAACCACCCTCCCGGGGCAGGCAGGGCGTGGTCAGGTGGGTTTTCTCGGTGCGGGCTTCTTACGCCGCCGCCACTTAGCCAGATCGATTATCCGGCCTTTTTGTTTCTACTCTTAGTCCCCCTGCTAGGGGCCTGAGCAGACAAGTATCCCTTAATCCAGCCTATTAGTTGGTCACGACCAGATTTTTCCAGATTTGCCAATTCAGGTAGAAGCGGCTGCAGCCAATCAGGCACAGCATGCAAGGGTCCCGCCGGCTCGGCATTACTAGATGCGACCAATGCATCCAAATTTGCACCAAGGCGAGATAGTGCAGCCAGAGAGTCAACTGAAAGCCTATCGGTTTCGCCATTCTCTAACCGAATGTAGGTTCTTTCAGCCATGCCAATTTGGCTGGAAAAATCTTTCTGACTCATACCAGTAGTCAGCCTAAACCTCTTTAATTGCGAGGCAAATGTAGAACTGCCACTTTTTACCATTTTACCGTTGACAATCCTGCCAAATTGGCACTATCCTCTACCCGTACACCACAGCCAACCGGGAGAGACCAACCCATGTCCAAAACCGACAAACCCATTGAGTCCTTCGTGCCCAATTCCACTCGCGGCCATGAATGCCTCGACCTAATCAACTCCCTCCGCGCCTTGGACACCCCAGAAGACGACATCAGACGCGCGGCGCTCATTTACTGGACGGGTATGGAACCTTCCCTGTCTCAAGGAGCTTAATCCGATGACCGCCGCCACACCCTCATGCCCGCCTTCCCATATGTGCGATTGCATAATCGTGGGCTTTGACATTTGCGAAACCCAAACGTCCTTTTGCATCGGGACGCCGTCCGTTGGCCCTGCACCAGGTCAAGAACTCTTCGACGTCCACCTCGACCTTGACGAAGATATTTCCCTGGCCCTCGACAAGGGCCTTCGCCTTTTCAAAACCCTTCGCGAAGTCGGCATGGGTGTGGGGCAACTTTTCGCTGTCGTCGCAGGCGGCGCGAAAGGCCTCATACCTTCCCTCTTCGATCCAGAGAATCCCGAAAAAAATAGGCTGTTCCATCCCCCCTCCTTGCATAACCGGAAGACCACCGACCAATGAACAACCCCAAGCGCAACAAAACCAACGCCTGGCCAAGCTGGACGCCCGGGATGGAAGGTAACCATGCCTGAGCAAGCCCACTCCCCCATCGTCACGGTCGCACCGGTTGTCCCAGCTAACCATATTCCAGCCTGGAGAGCAATAGTCCGCTCCCTGCCCACATCGCCCCGCCAAAAGATCAACGGAGCGCGGGAAATGCTCTTTGGCAAGACCTTCCGGGAAATGGAGATGGAGCTGGGCTACGCGGAGAACTACCTGCACAAGATCCTGAACATCGACGGCTGGTCCAACAAGGCCCGGGCGGCCATGGCCGGCTACATCTACTGCGACCTCGCCGATATCTGGACCCCTGATCATACGCTAAGGGTGGAGCAATAGTGAGCAACCCGCAATTAGCCACGATCGCGCCCCGGCTCATGCCCAGCTACGACCCCCGCGAGCACTGCGAGGTGGTGGCCGGCATGATCAACCGCTCCGGACTTACCATCGAGCGGGTGGCCCGGCTCATCGGCAAACACCCCACCACCCTGGCCCGCGAGCTGAACCCCGACGACGACGGGGCCAAGCTGAGCTTCACCGACGAGGTGAAGATCGCGGCGGTGTGCGGGCTCTTCGACTCGCGCGACTACGCCGAGTTCCATTTGGGCCGCTGCGCCTTCTTGCTGCCCCAGGCCGATGGTAGGTTCGCCGACGTGTTCGAGACGGTGGGACGGGCCACCAAGGAGTTCGGGGAGTTCATGACCAAGCTGGCCGAGAGCGCCCGGCCGGACTCCGAGGGCGGGGCCAGCATTTCCCCGGCCGAGGCCGCCGCGGCCCTGGAGGAGCTCAAGGACGTGGAGCAACAGCTCGCCATGGCGCGGGCTTTTCTAACCGGCATCCGCTCCCAAGGTGGGGGCGGGGATTATCAACCCTAACGGGGCTTGGGCGGGGGGACGGTCAAATAGGGTGATCCGAACCCGCCCAACGCCCGGAGGGATTCATGGAATACATGGAATTGCAGGGTAATTGGAGGCGGTGATGAATCCCAAGTTCATTGTCCGTGAACCACAAGACCCTTCACAGGTTGCCGAATGGCATTGCCGCGATCATGCAAGGGATATTTTGGGTCAAAAGCTAATGGACAAGCTCGAGAATTCGGGCCTGCAGGTGGTTCCCTCGAAGGAGGGGCTGGAGCAGGTGTTTGGCCCGGCGGCCGGAATTGCCGCGTCCCTGCTGCCCAGGGTGGAGGTTGTGGTCAGGACAGACCTCAAGGGCACTGATTTCATCGAGGCCTATGCCTTTTGCGCCCTAGAAATCCAGAAGCTAGGAAAAGACTGAGTAGATGGTAACCGTATCCCCCTTTTTAGGCTTTTTCTTTACTCGGGAGAGATAGCATTGCACTCCGAAAACTATTTCTTGGCGAGTGAGCTGCCTATAGGCCATGACCACATAGGTAACGTCACGACGCGGGTCTTTTATTACGTTTTTCACTCGCGGCAATTCCATCTATCTCTCCTTAAAAAACCGCCCAAACACGACACCTGACGGCAAGCCATGTCTGAGCATACAGACTACCGGACTGCGCTCGTCAACCCAGAAATGGCGTTTTCATCAATGAGCAGACCGAAAACATCGCCCAACGCCCGGAGGGATTCATGAAGCTAACCGTCGCCGCCAATGACCTGGCCCGGCTGCTGGACAACGCCAAGGGGCTGGTGACCCGGGGAAAAACCTCCCTGCCCATCCTGCAAAACGTGTTGCTCACCGCCGAAGCGCCCGACCTTACCCTGCGCGGCACGGACTTGGAAACCACCTTCATCGGCCAGGTGACCGCCATGGTGGACAAGCCCGGCTCGCTGTGCCTGCCCGCGCACAAGCTGGCCGAGGTGGCCAAGGCCCTACCGGCAAAAAACGCCGCCCTGGAGGCAAAGGCCCACGCCCTGGTGGTGAACGCCGGGGCCACGCACTATCGCATCCTGGGCCCAGACCCGGCCGACTACCCGCCGCCGCCGGAAAACGGGGCCACCCCCGTGTCCCTGGAGGGCGAGGCCCTGTTGGCCGGGCTGAGCCGGGTGGCCTATGCCACGGCCACCGGCGAGAAACCCCTTTGGACCACCGGCGTGCTGTTCGAGGTGCGGGCCGACGGCGCGGATTTGGTGCTGCGCCTGGTGGCCACGGATGGCCACCGCATGGCCTTTTACGACCTTGACCTTAGCGAAAACGTGCAGCGCGAGGCCCTGCTGGAGCTCGGCCGAACGGTGATAGTGCCCACCAAGGCGGTGAGCGCCATGGGCCGCCTGTTGGACTCCGGCGAAGCCACCCTGGGCCTGAGCAAAAAACTGGTGACCCTGCAGGCCCAAAGGGACCGGCTATACGCCCGCCCCATCGAGGCCGAGTTCGCGGACTACGACGTGGTGGTGCCCAAGGGCAAGGGGCCCCAGGCGGTTGTCAACCGCGAGGCCTTGATCGCGGTGGTCAAGCGGGTGGTGCTGATCGAATCGGATAAAACCCGCCGCCTGGAAATGAAGCTGGCCGACGGCGTGCTTGTCCTCAGCGCCCAGGACAACGCCACCGGTCAGGCCAACGAAAGCCTGGAGGTGGTGTGGGACGGCCCCCGCGTGGACCTGTCCCTAAACGGCAAGTACCTGCTGGACGCCTGCAATCCCTTGGAGAGCGAGGAAGTGACCATCGAGCCCGGCGACGGCAAGGGGCCGGTGATCATCACCGCCGATGGGTGCGACGCGGACGCCGGGTTCAAAGGGCTGATCATGCCCATGGCCGACCAACGCCCCAAGGGGCGCGCCAAGTGAGCCGGCCTGCCCGCATGGCCAAGGAGGCGGGGTTCTACCTGCTGGTGCTGGCCCTTGCCTTGGCCTGCATGTGGGTGGGGCCCTGGCCCGAATAACCGAATGGGGGAGAAACCAATGTCTGAATTGCAAAAACTAGTGCGAGCCGACAACCGCTTTGAGGAAGCCGTGGAGATGCTGCGCGATCTCCTAGAGGAAGAAAACCGCGACCGCCTGATGCTGGCCCTCAAGGTGTCCGGCGGGCCCGAGGTGGAGGACATGCAGCGCACCCTGCGCTTCATGGACTGGCTGTTCATGCAAGGCCAGGAACACCTGGACGCCATGCTGGCCGACATCCACGACATCGACCTGGCCCGGGCCAACCAGGAGCGCAAGGGCCTGCGCCGGAGCAACGCGGTGATGCGCAGGGCCTCGGAGATCATCAAGGCGGCCCGCCATGCCTAGCCCAGCCCTGATCATCGTGATCATGCCGCCCTGGCCCAAGAGCAACCTGGTGCGCCACGAGTGCGAGCGCTGCGGCGTGGTGATCTACACCGGAAGCCGCCGCCCGCCCGAGGGCTGGCACGCTGACTGGTGCGGCAAGGTCGGCCCCGATCTTGGCGGCCCCGGCCGCGAGCTCTGCGGCAACTGCTCCCAGCCCCGCCGCGCCTGCGAGGCGCTGTCCCTGGAGGCTGCTTAACATGTCCCCCCAACAGCCTGGGCCGGGCGTGGCCCCTCTCGCGCCCCGGCGTGCCCTTGGCTCCGTGCCGTCCGTGGCCCATCTGGCTGCCATGTCCTCGCTAGCCGAGACCAACCCTGAACCAACCCGCCCCCGGCAAGGCGCAACGGAGCAGCGCCGGGGGCCTTCCAGGAAGTGGCCCAGCCGCAAGGCAATCAGCGAGACGGCCATCCTGGGTTTGACCGGCACGGCCATCTGGCTGGCCAACAGCGGCCCTGCCTGGGCCTTGTGGGCCGGGCCCTTTGGCCTGGCCTCGCAATACTTTTGGATTCGCGACACCCGGCGCAACCGGGAGTGGGGCAAGTTCTGGCTTAGCTGGTGGTTCGCCCTGGCCTGGTTTAGGGCACTGTGCAAGCTGCTGGGCTGGCCCGACCCGGTGGCCCTGGTTTTTGGGTAGGAGCAGCGGAGTGGCTCGCCCGAGCTTTCATGACCTGGCCTACTCGGCCAGGGTGATCAAGCGCAAAAAGCGCCTGGTGCGGGCCCTGCTGGAGCTGGGCTGCGACCCACGGGCCACCCTCCGGGGTATCGAAAAACGGGCGGCGCAAGACCTGGAGCGGGTCAACGCCCAGGCTCGGCCTTTCATCGCCAGCGGCGCCAGCCTGGGGCGCATCAATGGCAGGGACGCATGAGCCGAACAATGAAGCCCATGGAGCCGTGGTTAAAAGCGTCGGGCAAGCTTGGTGGCGAAAAGAGATAAGGCGATTCACCGACAACATCGACATCTGGGGGAGACGTAATTGTCCGGCTACTCGCAGATAAGGGGCGACCAGCTTTGGTATCAGCTTGCGCAAAGCGGGGTGGATGCCAACGCCCGCAATTTGTTTTTCTTCCTGTTGGCTCCGGCCAATGAGCGGCCCACCGCCGGGGTGCGCCGCTACCTGCCAACCGAGCCCCTGACTTTCATGCCGGAGTGGGACCAGGAAACGGCTCTGCAAGCGCTGAGCGCCCTGGAGAAAGCGGGCCTGGTCCTCTATGACCACCAAGCCGCGCTGATCTGCGTTCCCCTCCTGCTGGAAATGCAGCCCTACAAGGGCCACCCAGCGGTGGCCGGTGCCATGGCCTCCTTGGAGGTGTACCCCGACTCGCCAGTGATCATCCCCGCCCTGGAGCACCTGGCGGCCGCGGCGCGGGAAGCGGCCAAGACTGCGCGGGAGAAGGCCCAGGGCGACTCCAAGCGCCAAGAGGCGGCCCTGCGCTCTGCCGAGCAGGCCGAGGAGATCGCCCGAAACCTGGAGGCCCGCCTTGAGCGGGTAGACAACCTGGCCCGCGTCACGGATACCCCCCCGGGGGGGCATCCGGGGGGTATCGAGGGGGGCTGCGAGCCAACCGAACAAGGGCAAATACCCCCCCGAGGGGGTATCGAGGGGGTATCGAGGGGGGGTGCGCCCGGAGAGGAAAATGAGGCGGATTCGCCCGAAAATGCCCCGGCAGAGGCCCCCCCGAGGGGGTATCGAGGGGGCCCCGGGGGGGTATCGGGGGGGTATCCTCGCGCGCGCGGGGGTGCGGCCACGCGGCCAGCATCGCCGCCGAGTGCATGGGGGGTATCCTCGCGCGCGCGGGGGTGCGCGCGGTCCCGATCCCGAACCCGAACCCGAGCCCGAGCCCTCCGGAAGGGAACCCCCCCATGCCCCCCCTTCGGCCCGTGGCGGCCCACCCCAAGCGCTGGGCCAAGTCCTGGACAAGGCAAGAGGCAAGTAAAAAACAAGGCGGCCGAGGAGGCGAGAGACATGCAGGCACAAGCAAACCAAAGGCACCGACCGGACGCCCCAACCCGGAAACCGCACGGGCGCACCCAAAGGCCACCCGATGGGCGGTGCAGGCATTGCGGCGCAGTCACCAAGCCCCTTCGCATCGAGTCGGCCTATCACGCCGAAGGGGTTCACTGGCTGGAGCCGTCCACGCTCTGCGATGCTTGCGCGGCCCAGATGCAAGGCGCCGGAGACGAGCAGGAGCGTGGCCTTGCCTGCCGAAGCATCTTGACCAAGGCGGGGCTGCCCGCCTCCCTGCGAGGCTGGGACTTTGCCCAGGCCTGGGACGCGGCCCAGGCGTTCAAGGCGGGCGAGGACCTGGCCGGGTGGCAAGGGGCCTGGCAAGAGTGCAAGTCCTGGCACGGTGGGCGCACGGGCCTGCTTTTGCAAGGCCCGGCGGGCACCGGCAAGAGCGTGTTGGCGGTGTGCGCCCTCAAGGCCTGGGTCTTGGCCAAGGGCGAGAGCGCGGTTTTCCTGGCCGTGCCCGAGTGGTGCGGGCATATCGAGCGCCGCGACCGGGCCGAGGCGCGCGAAATGGTGCGCCAGGCCCTGGGCGCCGGCTTGGCCGTGCTGGACGACCTGGGGGTGGAGCGCATGCCCAGCGAGGCCCAGCGCGAGGCGGTGCGCATCATCGACCGCCGCCAGGCCGATGGCCGCCCCACCCTGGTGACCACCAACGCCGACGTCGCGGAGATCGCCAAGCGCTTCAGGCGGGCCGACGCTCACGGGCGCTTTGCCGACCGCCTGACAGCCTATTGCCGCCCGGTTCAGGTGCCCGGGCAGAGCTTTAGGCGGCTCAAGGCGGCGGCGGGGGTGTGGTCTTGAGCAAGGCGGCGCTGGAGCATGTGGGCGAAACCCTGCCCTGGCCCAGCCCGGTGCCGGCGGGCCTGCTGGGCCTGTTGCACAAGTGGGCCGAGTGGCGCGTGGCCCAGGCGGCGCCGCGGCCGGTCAAGATGCCCGATCCCAACCTGACCTACAAGATCACCGGACGGGGGGTGGTGGCCAGCCGCAGGTTCATGTGCCCGCGCCAAGAGCCTGCCCGCCTGGAGGAGTTCAACCTGGCCTTTTGGGGGATGGCCCCGCGCGAGCGCTTTTGGATCTTGGCCTTCATGGAGCTGGAGCAAGAGCTGTGGAAAGAAAACTCCCCGATTTTGCGGGGCTCGCTGACGCTGTTGGATGTGACCTGGGAGCAATTCAAGACCGAGATCGTGGGCGCCCTGAAGAGCCTGGCCAAACAGGCCCGCCAGAGGGGCGTGCTGTGAGGCCGGAGAAGGTGGACATCCTCACCGGCTGGCAGGAGATCGCCGACGAGCTAAACACGACGGTGCGCAAGGCTCAGCGCTGGGAAAAGCAGTTTGGCCTGCCGGTGGACCGCAAGGGCAGGAGTGGGCGCTTGATAACAACCAGCCGTGCCGCGCTGCAAGCCTGGGTGGACGGCGGCAATCAAAAGACAAGTGGAGGCCGATAGTGCTCAACCTGGTGACCTTGCTGGTCGCGGTGATCCTGGCGGCCTTGGTGGTGGTCAACCTGCCCGCGACTCCCCTGCTGGCCGGGCTGGCGGCCTGGTGGGCGTTGGGCGTGCTGCCTACCCGCTGGGCCTGGGAGGTTTTCGTGGGCCAGGACAAGAGCCGGGGGTGGAAATGGGCCTGGGCTGCGGCCCTGGGCGGGCTGTGGCCGGTGTGGGTGATGCTGGCCGTTTTGTGCCTGGTGGGTGAGGCCCGTGCCAAAAAGCGTTAGCGAATTCCCGAAAAGCGCTAATTGACGCTTTGTTGGTGGTTAATGTCGTTAAATGACGCTGGACATGGGGGGCACCAACTCATAAATTAGATACAATCTCTCGTAAGTGCGACGGCGGGCCACCGAGCCCGCCTTTTTTATTGGGGAGGGGGCCTAAGATGGACCCTATTCTCGTCCTTGAACCAGAGAAATTCGACGAGGTGGCCGACAAGCTGGCCCGCATTCCCTACGGCCTAGCCAAGGTGTTGGAGCAAAGCCTGCGCCGCGCCTCCAAGGGCATGATCAGCGACGCCTCGCGCACCGGCCGTGAGATATACGGCCTGAAGCACCGCACTGTCCTGGCCGACCTGAAGATTTTGCGGCCCTGGGCGGCGAGCGGCCGCTTTGAAGCCGGGGTGGATGTCAAGGCCAAGGCCCGCAAGCTCTCGCTGATGCGCTATGGTGTGCGTCCCGCCCAGCCGGTGAGCTCCCAGGGCGTGCCCAACGCCAGGCGCCGGCCCAAGGGCGGGCCGTCGTTCATGGTGCTAAAGTCCACCGGGCGCAAAAAGGTGCGCCGAGGCTTTGTGATCATGCCGCCCACCGATGCCGGCGAAGCGGACGGACCGGTGTTCTTTGCCCGCAGGGGCAAGGCCAAACTGCCTATCAAAAAGCTAACCGGGCCGGGGGTGCGCAGCATCCTGCGCCGCAAGCAGGTGCGGGAGGCGGTGCGAGGCAACGCCCTGGACCGCCTATACAAGCAGCTCGACTACAACACCAGGGGGCTGTTAAGGCGCTACGGGCTCAAGTAGAGCCGAGGTGCACGCAGGCCCTTACCCGCCGCGACCCGGTTGGTTGACAACCTGGCGGGGGCATCGTTGACACGCCGTTGACACGCGGGCCGGAGCCGAAAGGGCGGCCCGCAACCTACCGAAAAGCTACGCAATAACGATAAGTTAAAAAGGCTCGCTGCCCGCGACGCCGGCCCTCAAAGGTACTTACCCCGGGGGGCCCGCCTGCGGGTAGCATGAGCCGCGCAATAAATCTCTAGCTGATGCGGTCGAATTTGGGTTGACAGTTGACACGTTTTGTCAACGTAGGTTCACGGTAGCAACGCCTCGTAATTTCAAATAGATAAGGCATACCGGTTCACGGGATCCGCCGCACTTCTCAGGCGATCTAAGGAGTAACCTTGCTTGCCCGAACTCATCTCCCAAGCCGAATACTCGCGCCGCCGCGGCGTCACCCGCCAGGCGGTCAGCAAGTGGGTTAAGCAGGGCACAATCCCCATTGACCCCGAGACGAAAAAGATAGACCCGGCCGCGGCCGACGCCGCCCTTGAGGCCAACCTAGACACCAGCAAGCAGCGCGATTCCAAGCCCGGCCCGGTCAAGGCCCGCGCCCCCAAGGGCGAGGGTGACAACGAGGCTCGCCCAGAGTCAACCCTGACCAAGGCACGCACCCAGCGGGAGATCATCCAGGCCCAAAGGGCCAAGGTGGAGCTGGACCTACTGCAGGGAACCGTAGTCAAAACTCAGCTCGTTGAGGACTCCACCTTTGAGGCCGGCCGCCTTTTTCGTGACCAGCTCCGGGGCCTGCCCGCCAAGCTGGCCAAGCGCCTGGCCGTGGCCGCCACCCCCGTCGAGTGCTCCGAAATTCTCACAGAGGAAATAGACCTCATCCTGGGAGAGCTGCTCCGCAACCTGCAAGAGGTGCCCGTCGATGCTGGCCCTGATTCGTGATGCCCTGTGCCGCGCCATAGCCCCCCCTGCCAAGACCACGGTGAGCGAGTGGGCCGACGCCAACCGGAAGCTTTCCGGTCCGGCGGCCGCCGAGCCCGGCCCGTGGCGCACCGACCGGGTGCCCTACACCCGCGAGATAATGGACGCCTTCAGCAACCCGGCGGTGCATACGGTTAGCTGGATGGCTGCTTCCCAGCTTGCCAAGAGCGAGATCCTGCTCAACGTCGCCGGCTACTTCATAGCCATTGACCCTTGCTCCATGATGATCGTGCAGGACTCCCTGGACCGGGCCCGCGACTTCTCGCGCACTCGCCTCGATCCCATGATCGAGGATTCCCCCAGCCTGCGCGACATCGTGATGGAGCCCAAGGGCCGCGACCCGGACAACACCACCCTGCGCAAGACTTTCCGGGGTGGCCAGGTCACCATCGCCAGCGCCCAGACCCCCGGCGACCTGTCCAGCCGCCCCAAGCGGGTGATCCTGGCCGACGAGCTGGGCCGCTACGAAAACACCAAAGAGGGCGACCCCGTTGCCCTCATGCGCAAGCGGGCCTCCAACTTTTGGAACAAAAAGTTCGGCTTCTTTTCCAGCCCGGCCGACAAGGGCACCTGCCGCATTGAGCAGCAGTACAACCTGGGCGACCGGCGCAAATACTGGGTGCCCTGCCCGGACTGCGGCCACCACCAGGTGCTCAAGCACGCCAACGTCGTCTGGGACAAGCTCCACGACGAAGACGGCAACCTGGTCCTTGACGCCAACGGCAAGGCCGTCCACCTGTCCGAGACCGCCGGCTACGCCTGCGAAAAATGCGGCTCCGTTTGGACCGACGCCAAGCGCCACCTCGCGGTGCGCTGCGGCGAGTGGCGGGCCGAGCGCCCCTTCAAGGGCCACGCTAGCTTTTGGCTCTCCGCCTTGTACTCGCCCTGGGTTTCCCTGGCCGAGTACGTGGCCGAGTTCCTGGAGGCCAAGAAACTGCCGGGCACCCTCAAGGTGTTCACCAACACCTTTATGGGCGAGACCTGGGAAGAAACCGGCGAGACGGTAGACCAGGACGAGCTCTACCGCCGCGTCCGCGCCGAAAACTGGAGCCCTACCCCCACCATCCCCGCCGGGGTGGCGGTGATCACCGCAGCCATAGACCAGCAGGTAGACCGCCTGGAGCTGGAGGTCATCGGCTGGGGCCGCAACAAGGAAAGCTGGTCCTTGCTCTGGGTGCAAATCTTTGGTGACACCCTCTTGCCCAAGGTGTGGGAGGAAGCCGACGAGTTGCTAAAGACCCGGTTCACCACCTCCGACGGCCGCGACCTGCCCATCAAGGCGGCGGTGGTGGACACCGGCGGCCAAGAGGGCGCCTCGGATATGGCCTATGCCTTCTGCAAGAAGCGCTGGTTCCGCCGGGTGTGGGCCATCAAGGGCGACGCTAAGGGATTCAAAAACCCTGTGTGGCCCCTGAGCTACAGCAAGCGCAACAAGGGCAACGTCCCCCTGTTTGTTATCAACGTTGACGCCGGCAAGAAGACTGTCACCGACCACCTCAAAATAGAGGTGCCCGGCCCAGGCTTTGTCCACTTTCCCGCTGACCGCCCGGCCAGCTACTTTCGCCAGTTCGCGGCCGAGAAGATCGTCACCCGCTTCAAGCGCGGCTTCCCCATCAAGGAGTGGCACCAAGCTTCAGGGATGCCCAACGAGGCCTTGGACCTGCACGGCTACAACTACGCCGCACTCTGTGGCCTGGAGCGCCGCCTGCGTTTGGACCTCGACCGCGAGTGCGACCGCATCGAGCGCCGCCAGAAGGCCCGCCGCGAAAGCGCCCCGGCCGCCTCGCGACCGGCCGCGCCGGTCGCGCTCCCGCCGGTCCGCCCGGCCGACCCCTACCTCTAGGAGCAAACATGGCAGACCTGGCAACCTTAAAGGCTCGGCTGGACGAGGCCGAGACCGCACTGCATTACCTCATGATCGGCCGCCGCGAGGTTTCCGTGGGCCACGGCGATAAACAGGTCACTTACTCCAAGGCGACCGAAGACAAGCTCCGGTCCTACATACAGCGCCTCAAAAACGACATCGCCCTACTGGAGGGCCGCTCCGTCCGCCGCACCGCTTACCCGTGGCCTTTGTAATGAGCGACATCATCCGCAAAATACCCTATGTCGGGGCCGACCAGTTCCGTCCCGGTGCTGTGGCACACCAAGCCGCCGACCTGACCGACCGCGCCTTGGCCACCTGGCTGCCCGCCCTTAGCTCGGCCGACGCGGAGATCCTGCCCGAGTTTGGCCCACTCACCTCGCGCAGCCGCGACCTTGAGCGCAACCACCCCATGGTCGCGGGCGTGGTCCAGACCTACGCCGACGGAATAGTGGGCCCAAAGGGGCTACGCTTCAGCTCTAAGCCGGACTACCTGCGCCTGGGCAAGGACCGGCAGTGGGCCGCTGAGCTGGCACGCCAGATAGAGGCCCTGTGGCGCGAAGCCACCGAGTCCACCGACATCGACGCCTCGCGCACCCAAAACCTGGCCGGCCTTACCGACACCGCGCTCCGGGGAGTACTCCTGAGCGGCGGCGTGCTGGCCCTTCCCCGCTGGGACAAAACCGGCCGCCGTGGCAGCCGCTTTAAAACCTATCTGCAGCTCGTGGAGATAGACCGGCTGAGCAATCCCCAGGAAGCGCCCGACAGTGACCGCCTGCGCGGTGGCATCGAGCTGGACCGCGAGGGAGCGCCGGTGGCCTACTACGTGCGCAAGGCCCACCCCGGCGACGCCCACCTGGCCGGCGCTTCGCTCTGGCCCTACACCCGCCGCCTACGCACCGCGCCCGGCGGGGTCATCCTGGGCACGGCCAATCTTATGTCGGCCTACGAGTGGGAGCGAATCCCCGCCCGCACCCCCTGGGGCCGCCCCCGGGTGCTGCACCTTTTCCGCAAGACGCGTCCCGGCATGACCAGGGGCAAGACCTTTTTAGCCCCTATCATGGCCGACCTTAAAATGCTTGGCCACTACAAGCAGACCGAGATGCGCGCCGCCATCGTCAACGCCATGGTCGCGGCTTTTGTAGAGACGCCGCTACCCGAAGAATTACTGAGCCAGCTTTTCGGCGACATCGAGCCCGACGCCTTGAGCGACCTGTTGGCGCAAAGGCAAGCGGCGCGGCCGGGGCTCAACGGCGGGGCAATACTCTCCCTCTACCCTGGCGAAAAGCTGGAGAGCTTCAACCCCAACCGCCCGGCAGGCAACTACGCCCCGTTTGTGGACAAGCTGCTCAGCGAGGTGGCGGTGGGGCTCAACCTAGCCCCCAGCATCTTCCTCAAGGACTTCCGGCAAAACAACTACTCCAGCGCCCGTGCGGACGCCTTGGAGTCGTGGCGCTTTTTCCGCAACCTTACCCAGTTCCTAGCCTCCTACTGGAACGGCCAAATTCTGCGCCTCTACATGGAGGAATGGGTCAACGACGGCCTGCTGCCCATCGACCCCGAGGACTATTACCAGTTCCCCGCCGCCTACTGCCGCGGGCGCTGGGACGGCCCACCCAGAGGAAACATCGACCCGGTCAAAGAAGCTACCGCCGACAAGATCAAGCTAGAAACCGGCACCACCACCCTTGAGGATGTATGCGCTAAGGACGGTAGCGACTGGGAGGAGATCCAGGACCAACAGGCTCTAGAACACCAACGAGCCGCCGAAAAGGGCCTCCCATTCTCTCCCCCTACCCAGATCACCGTGGTGGCCGGCGGCGACGAGACCGCGCCCAAGGAGGACGAAGACAAATGAGTTTGCCGCACCTGCTATCCCTTGCCTTCAACGCGGCCCTGATGGTGTCGCCCGCCAAGCTGGCGGTTATCAGCGCCGTACTGGCCGACCGGCACGGCCTGGAGCTCAGCGGCCCTGAAGGCTGGTCGGTCCCGGACCTGTCGGCCATGACCGTAAACGCCGATCGCCGCACCCGCGCGGGCCTGGCGGTCACCGCCGAAGGCGTGGCCGTGCTGGGCATTGCCGGGCCATTGGTTCACCGCCGTTTGCCTTCGGCCGAAAGCGGTGGGCCCACCACCTACAAGAGTATCGCTTTGCAGTTCAAGGACGCGGTTGAAGACCCCAGCGTGCGCGCCATCCTGCTGGAGATCGACAGCCCCGGCGGCGAAGTAAGCGGAGTGTTCCAGCTCGCCGACTACATCTACGAGGCCCGCCAGTCCAAACCCATTTGGACCATCGCCAACGAAGGGGCCTACTCGGCCGCCTACGCCCTGGGCAGCTCGGCAAGCCGCCTGCTGTTGCCCCCCACCGCTGGGGTGGGCTCCATCGGGGTTATCTGGCAGCACATGAATCAGGCCAAGTTCGACCAAGAGCTGGGCGTCGAGTTCAGCGTGATTCAGGCGGGCCAGAGGAAAAACGACTTTAACCCCCACTTCAAGGTGCCCCCCGAAGCGCGGGCCTGGGCCCAGGCCGAGGTAGACCGCATCTACGACATTTTCGTGGCCGCCGTGGCCCGCAACCGGGGCCTTGATGAAAAGGCGGTGCGGGCAACCGAGGCGGGGCTGATCTTCGGAGAGGCCGCCGTGGAGGCGGGTCTGGCCGACGGCATAGCCGGGCTTGACCAAGCCCTGGCCGAGCTCACCGACCACGCAACCAACCGGCTGGGAAACGGGAACATCACCGCCCCGGCCGCCGGACCAACCGAACCCAAACAGGAGGAGTCAGAAATGACTGTCGAGGCTAATCAGCCGGCGGCCGGAGTCCCCAACACCCCGGCCCCCGAAACCCAGGCCAACGGCCAGGCCGATATCCAGGCCGCCAAGGACGAGGCCGTGGCGGCCGAGCGCAAGCGCGTGGCCGACATCATGGGCTGCGACGAGGCAAAGGAGCGGCCCGCCTTGGCCGCCGCCCTGGTGGAGCAAGGCGTGGAGCTGGCCACCGCCCAAAAGCTTTTGGCCGCCGCGCCCAAGGAGGTCAAGGGCAGCCCGCTCGACCGGGCCATGGCCGGAATCGACAACCCGGACGTGGGCGCCGGTGCCGAGGCCGAGGCCGGTAAGGTGGACCTGGCGGCCCGGATGGAGGCCAGGGTCCAGGCCCGCTACGGGCAGAGGGAGGTGAAGTAGCATGACCGTCCTTACCGAATCCAAGCATATCGGGGACGTGGTCATCCAGGAGGCCGACCGCTACCGCAGCCGCGACCAGGTCATAGTCTTGGCCGGTGACGGCGCGGAGCGTGCCCTGGCTATTGGCGAGGTGATCGGCAAGATCACCCACGGCACGCCCACCGTCGAGGCCGACGAGGGCAACACCGGCGATGGCGTCATGGGCGCCGTCACCCTGGGCGCCCTGGCCGAGCTGGGCGACTACGTGCTCACCTGCATCGAGGCCGTGGAAGACGGCGGCGTGTTCCAGTTGACCAGCCCCCTCGGCTACACCATGCCCCCGCTCACCGTGGGCGTGGCCTACGCCGGGGATCACCTCAACATGACCCTGGCCGTGGGCGACACAGACTTCGTAGCTGGTGACAAGATCACCATCAGCGTTCCCGCCGGCTTCGGCAAGGTGGTTGCCCTGGCCCCCGCAGCCGTGGACGGCTCGCAAAACGCCGCCGGCCTAATGGCCGCGGCGGTCACCGCCCCGGACGGCAGCGACGCCCCCGGCGTGGCCATCAGGCGCGAAGCGGCGGTCAAGCTGGGCGGCCTCACCTGGCCCGACGCCATCACCGACGACCAGAAGACGGCGGCCCTGGCCCAGCTCGCGGCCCTGAGCATCATCGCCAGGCAGGAGGTCTAACCCATGGATCACATTCTTGACATCTTCAATAACGACGCCTTCAACGTCATCTCCATGACCGGCGCCATTAACAAGGTGCCCAATACATTCGGCCTGCTCAACCAGCTAGGCATCTTTAAGCCCGCCCCGGTGGACACCACCATAGTGGGCATCGAAATCAGCGAAGGCGTCATCAACCTGGTGCCCTCCAGCGAGCGCGGAGCGCCGGGCACCCCCAACAAGCGCGGCTCCCGCAACATGCGCTATTTCAAGCTGCCCCACTTTGCCTTGGAGGACAACATCACCGCCGACGACGTGCAAAACGTGCGCGCCTTTGGCGGAGGCGGCAGGCTGTTGGCCGTGGCCGAAAAAGTCCTTGAGGTGCAGATGCAGATGGCCCGCAAGCTGTACCTGACCATGGAGTTCATGAAGAACGGCGCCCTCAACGGCCAGGTTTTGGACTCTGATGGCACGGTTATCCTGGACCTGTGGGACTTGTTCGGCATCGAGCAAAAGACGGTGGACTTCCAGTTGGAGGTGGACGGCGCCAACCTGATCGAGCCCTGCCTAGACGTCAAGGAACACATCGAACTGCACCTCAAGGGTGAGAGCATGACCAAGATTCTAGCCCTGTGCTCCCCCGGATGGTGGCGCAAGTTCATCACCCACCCCGACGTGGCCGAGTCTTACAAGTATTACGCCCATAGCGTGAACCCGCTGACCAGCGACGTACGCAGCGGCTTCGAGCACCAGGACATCCTGTGGCGCGAATACCTGGGCCAGGCCACCACACATGACGGCGCCACCCGCTACTTCATCCCCACCAACGGGTGTTTGTTCCTGCCCCTAGGCACCTTCGATACCTTCGAGGAAAACTTCGGCCCGGCGGACTACCTGGAGACCGCCAACACCCTGGGCCTGCCTCTGTACTCCAAGCTTGGCAAGCGCGACACCTACGACAAGGGACAGCCCGTCGAGGCGCAGACCAACCCCTTGCCCATCGTCAAGCGGCCGGAGGTTCTGGTGAAGGGCACCTTCTAGCCCAACCCCACCCGCAACCCTGAGCCGGCCCCCTTCGTGGGGGCCGGCTCCTTTTTGGAGCCACGATGGTCGACTTTGGAGCAACGGCCCTAAACAGCACCCTTGTCGCCTTTGGCCATGACTACCCCTACTACCCCCCTGACTCCGAGGAGGTGGCGGCCACGGTGACCGGCGACTTTGAGCGCGCGGCCGAGATCGTGGACCTGGGCGGCGAGGTGCCCATAACCTCCTACGCCCCGGTTGTCACCGTGGCCCTGGCCAAGGCCAACACCAGCCCCGAGGTCAAGAAATTTCCCGAGAGCCTGGAGCCCGAGCAGGGCGGCCGTTTCCTGATCGACGGCCAGTTCTACTCCATACTTGACCGCAACGACGACGGCATAGACGGCGCCAAGCTCATCTTGCACGAGGCCTAGCCATGCTCACCCCACCACCGACCCTGATCCGCCGCGAGGCGGTGCGCTGCCTTACCCAAGAGGATACCGAGGGCGGCTACCCCACCCCGGCAATGGACCGGGTGTGGCCTGCCCACAAAATGCCCCTGCTGGCCGGCAAGGCCACCTGGCCCTTGCTCCTGGTCTACATCAACAGCGAGGGGGTGGACGGCCAGCAAGACAACGTGGACGTGCACACCCTGGAGATGGAGATCGAGGCCTACGCCATTGCCAAGGACTCCGAGGTCCTGGACGACCTCATGGACCTCATAGCCTTGAGCGTTTACCGGACGGTCGAAATCAACGAGGGCTGGTTCACCACTGGTCCCGTGCTCTCCCTGCGCTACCAAGGCTTTGACAAGGTGCACGAGTTCAAAGGCGCGCAATTCTCCTGCCTGCTCACCCTGCGCTGGACCGTGCGCTACACCATCCCGCTTTTGGAATCCGACGCACTCGACGACTTCTTACGCTTCCACGGGGATTACGACCTCGCCACCGCCGACGGTCAACTCGAGGCCAGTGACGACGTAACCCTCCCCGGCCCTGAGGAGGAATAACCGATGTTCCAACAAGTCTATCTGGTGCCCGCCCCAGGGCTCACGGTCCTGGACCCGGCAACCTATAAGCCGCTGCCCGCAGAGGGAGCGGCCAAACCCCTAAACAACTACTGGCGCCGCCGCATCAAGGACCGCGACGTAACCCAGGGTCGCCCGCCCGTGGCCGTTGCCCCGGCCCAGGAGGACTAAGCCATGACCATCAGCTTCAACAGTATCCCCAACATCATCCGAACCCCCGGCACCTTCATTGAGATCGACAACTCCCGCGCCTTGTCGGGCCTGTCGAACATCAACCAAAAAATGCTCCTGATCGGCCAGCGCTTGGCCACCGGCAACACCGCGGCCGGGGTGCTCACCCTGGTGGTGTCGGCCGAGGACGCCGACCGCCAGTTCGGCCTGGGCTCTATGCTGGCCCGCATGTGCAAGGCGGCCATCGCCAACAACGGTTACACCGAGATGTGGGCCATCGCCCTGGACGACGACGACGCCGGAGTGCCGGCCACCGGCACCCTGACCATAACCGGTCCGGCCACCGCGGCTGGCACCCTGAACCTCTACATCGGGGGCGAGCGGGTGCGCATCACCATGGCCTCCGGTGACGCTGCCGCCGACGTGGCCACCGCCCTGGCCGCGGCCATCAACGCGGAAACCGAACTGCCGGTCACCGCCGCGGCCGTGGACGCGGTAATCACCCTAACCGCGCGGCACAAGGGCGTGGTCGGTAACTACATCGACTTGCGCCTCAACTACAACTGGGACGAGAAAACCCCCGCTGGCATCGCCGTGGCCATTACCGCCATGACCAACGGAGACGGCAACCCCGAGGTGGCCGACGCCATAGCGGCAATGCCCGACGACCAGTTTCACTACATCGCCATGCCCTACACCGACACCACCAACCTGTCGGACATGGAGGACGAGCTGGACGAGCGGTGGGGCCCCATGGAGCAAATGGCCGGGCACTGCTTCACCGCCGCCTCGGGCACCACGGGCACCTTGCAAACCCTGGGCGCCACCCGCAACAACTGCCACGTCACCATCCTGGGCACGGGCAAGAGCCCCACCGCCCTGGACGTGTGGGTGGGCGCGCTGGTGGGCGTGGCCGCCTACTACTACAACATTGACCCGGCGCGACCCCTGCAAACCTTGGTGCTTTCCGGCGTGCTGGCTCCCACCTTGGCCGACCGGTTCAGCCAGTCGGAGCGCAACACCCTTTTGCACGGGGGCATAAGCACCTTCATTGTGGACGACGGCGGCGACTGCATGGTCGAGCGCCTGATCACTACCTACCAGACCAACGCCCTGGGGGTGGAAGATCCCAGCTACCTGGACGTCAACACCATCATGACCTTGATCTACATCCGCACCCAGGTGCGGGCGCGGATCTCCAACGTCTACCCCCGTCACAAGTTGGCCGACGACGACGCCAGGGTGGGCGCGGGCCAGGCGGTGGTGCGCCCCAAGGACCTGCGGGTGGAGATCATCGCCTTGTTCAAGGAGATGGAGACGGCGGGCATCGTGGAAAACCTGGAGCAATTCAAGGACGACCTCGTCGTGGAGCGTGACGCCTCAGACAAGAACCGGGTCAACGCCTTGATGCCGCCCGACCTGGTGGGCCAGTTCCGCGTGTTCGCGGGTCAAGTCCAGTTCATTTTGTAGGGAGCGTAAACCATGGCTGAAGCCAAAACTAACCAAGTCGCCGGCAAGCTCTACGTCCGGGTGGGCGGCGAGTTGCTGCCCATCACCTCTGAGGGCACCCATTCCGTCAAGGGTTTGGGCGGCATTAATCGCAAGACCGTGATGGGGCTCGACAAAGGGCTCGGCTATCAGGAGGAAGCCGTAGAGGCATCGGTGGAGACCACCATCGCACTCAAACAAGGTTACGACCCTATTGCCTTGAGCGATATCGTCGACGCCACGGTGCAGGTTGAAACCGACGCAGGCCACACATTCATCTTGGCCAACGCCTGGTGCAAAACTCCTGGCGATCTAGGCAAGGATGGCCAGATGACCGTCGTCTTCGCTGGCCCCGAGTGGACCAAGTCCTAGAAGGGAGCACCGAGCATGCCTGACAACGACATCACCCCCCAAACCATCAAGGTCCAACTCTCCCGGCCCATCAAGGTGGGCGGCGTGGAGGTGGACGAGATCACCGTACACGAGCCCAAGGTTAGACACCTATCGATGCTCGACCCCTTGCGGTTGGGCGGAGACGAAAGCGGCAACGTAGCCCTCACCAATATGGGCTCGGTAATGCAGATCGGTATCGAGCAATTATGCGGCCTCACCCCTGGGGAGGCCGCCGAACTCTCCGTTCCCGACGCAATGAAGATTGGCAAGGTCGTGCTGGATTTTTTCGGCTTTGCCCCCCTGGACCTTGGCGCGATCAAGTCTGGTCTATAGCCGCTCACTTCCACTTTTCAGAATCCGACATCTGGAACATGCCCGTCCGCCGCCTCCGGTTTTGGTTGAAGGGAGCGGAATGGGTCAACAAGCAGATGGGGGACTAGTTGGCCACCACCGCCGCCATAATAATCAAGGCCATCGACAAGGCCACCGGCCCCATGCGCTACATTCAGCAGCGCTACCGGGCCATGGACCGCGAGCAGCGGCGCATTGTCACCAGCTCGGTGCGCGGCATGGGCACGGCGGGAAAGGTCCTGGCCACCTTGAGCGCCGGCGTGGCAGCGGTGTCCCTGGGCTACCGCGCTCAAACCGAGACCGCCCTGGGTGGCCTGGCCTCCGTGGGCATCAAGAAACTAAAGGCCTTGGAAAACGCGGGGCGCAGTTTCAGCAACCAGTGGGCCGTAGCCAGCAAGGCCGAGTTTCTAACTGCGGCCTACGACATCAAGAGCGGCATCAGCAGCCTTAGCGACGAGGGTGTGGCCGACGTCACCCGCCTGGCGGGCATCACCGCCCAGGCCACCAAGGCCACCGTGGGCCAGATGACCAGCCTTTTCGCCACCGCCTACGGCATGTACAAGAGCCAGTTCAAGGAGCTGAGCGACAGCGAGTTCGCCCAGCGCTTTGCCTCCGGCCTGGCCGCCACGGTGGAGGGTTTCAAGACCAACGGCCCGGCCATCCAGCAGGCCATCGAATCAACGCGCGGCGCCCTGTCCGCCGCCAACGTGCCCCTTGCCGAGCAGCTCGTGCTGCTGGGCTCGTTGCAGGCGACCATGAAGGGCTCCGAGGCGGGCACCGCGGCCAAGTCTTTCGCGCTCAACGTGGGCCGGGCGGGCAAGGCCCTGGGCCTGCCCTTCCTTAATGCCCAGAAGCAGATGCGCAGCCTGCCGGAGGTCCTGGAGCTGCTGCGCAAAAAATACGGCGACACCTTGGACGCCATCGAAAAGCAACAAATCAAGGAGGCCTTCGGCTCCGATGAGGCCTTGGCGGTCATCGATGCCCTCTGGGGCAAGGAGAAAGACTTCCGCAAGGAGCTGGCCCGCACCAACCAGGAGATGGCCAAGGGCACCCGTCATGTGCAAATGGCCAAGCTCCAAAACGTCGGATTAGCCGAAGGGTGGAAGCTTTTAACCCACTGGGCGGGCAACATTGGCGACGCTATCGGCCGGGTGCTTTCGCCCGCCTTCAAGTCCCTGCAAGAGCCCCTGGGCAAGATCGCCAGGGCCGTACAGGGATGGATTGAGAAAAACCCGGGGTGGACCAAGGCCATACTCGGTGTGGCCGTGGGCCTGGGGATTTTAGTTGCCGCCCTTAGCGCCGGGGCCATCGCCATGATGGCCTTCAACGCCGCCGTGTGGGCCAACCCCATTACCTGGCTGGTCGCGGGTGTTATCGCAGGCGTGGCCTTGCTCATCGCCGGTATCACCGCCGTGGTTGTCTACTGGGACGAGATCAAAGCCTGGTGGAAACGCTACTGGGCCGAGTGGGGCGACGTCATGATTCTGGCCCTGGGCACGGTGGCGGCCATCTTCTTCGGACCCGTGGGCGCCGCGGCCGCGGCCGTGGGCCTGATCATCAACCACTGGGACGAGCTTAAAAAGTTCTTTACTGAGCTATGGGCTTGGATCTCCGACACCTGGAGCTCCATCGACCTGGCCGAAGCGGGCCGGGCCCTGATGCTCTCCCTTTGGGACGGCCTTAAAAGCATCTGGGCGAGCATACAGGGCTGGTTCACCGGACAAATCGACGCCCTGTTCTCCTGGCTGCCCGACTGGGTCAAGGAGCGCTTGGGCATCGGCGGCGCCGGAGCCTCCCCCCCAGGCAGCGGCCCTGGCGGCCCTGCCACCGTGGCACCCGCTCCTGCACCGGCCCCGGCCGGCGGCCGCAGCGAAGTTGACGGCATCATCCGGGTGGAGCTGGCCGGAGCCCCACCGGGCACCCGTATTACTCACGTTTCCCAAAAGGGCGACGCCGGAATCGACATCTACGGCGGCCTGACCATGGACGGCATGGAATAATAATGTCCTGGCGAGACAAAATTCAGCCCGCCTCCTTTCGGGGGGCGGGCTTTCACGTGCGCCGCCACCGCACCCGTGGCGGGCGCCGCCAGGTGGTGCACGAGTACCCCCTGCGCGATTTGCCCTACGCGGAAGACCTGGGCCGCAAGGCCCGCCGCGTCACCTTCGAGGCCTTTCTCATCGGCCCGGACTACATGGCCGACCGCGACGCCCTGATAGCCGCCTGCGAGGAAAAGGGCCCGGCCACCCTGGTACACCCTTACCTGGGCTCCATGCAGGTCACCAACGATGGTTACAACCTGGAGGAAAACGTCGAGGAGGGCGGCTACGCCCGCCTTAGCCTTAGCTTCCTGGAGGCCGGCGAGGCCCGCTACCCCTCTCAAGCCACCAGCTACACCGACCAAGCGGGCCAGGCCGCGGGCAACTTGCAGAGCTCCTCCGCCAGCGTGTTGTCCCAAATCTACAGCGCGGTGGGCCCGGCCTGGCTGACCGCTGCAGCCGCGGGCAACGTGCAAACCGCTCTAGCCCTAGCCCGCGCGGTGGTCACCGCCATCCCCAGCCCCTTCGACCAAGAGGCAGTCGCGGAGTTCCTGGACACCCTGGACGCGGCAGCCGACGCCGCCGACGTGGCCGCCAATGCCGACGGTGCCACCCTGGCCGAGTTAATCACCCAGGCAATTACCGGCCTGGGTGATCTGGCCACCGACGGCCAGGAAACATCAGCGGTGGATGCGGCCCTGGAGGTCAGCAAGTTCGGGGCCTCGGCCGACGACCCAGAGGCCAGCATCTACGGCGGCACCCTGGAAGAGGTGGCCGCCACCACCGCCACCCGCGCCGCCCAGGCCACCAACCGAGACGCCATCGCGGCCCTGGTGCGCGAGCTGGCAGTCAGCGAAGGGGTAAAGGCGGGCCTGGCGGGCGACTACGCCAGCTATCAGGAGGCGGCCACGGTGCGCGACAGCCTGTTGGAGCGCATCGACGACTTGATGCTGGACGCAGGCGCGGACCCCAACCCGGAGAGCGACATCCGCTACGAGGCCTTGCGCAGCCTCTACGCCCGCACCCGCAGCGCCTTTGTTGAGCTGGGTGCGGACCTGGCCCGCGAGGTGCCCCTGACCACGGGTAACGGCTTCACCCCGTCCCTGGTGATGGCCTACGACCGCTACGGCGACCTGGCCCGGGCCGACGAGATCGTGGCGCGCAACAACTTGCGCCACCCCGGGGCCTTGCCGCCGGGCGCCACCGTGCAGGTGCTCAATGCCTGATAGTGTGCGGCTGGCCATTGGCGGGGCCGATTACGATGGTTGGAAAAGCCTGAGCATCAGCCTGTCGCTTTCCCAGTTCGCGGGCGGCTTCGAGCTAACCACCACGGACCGTTACCCCGGCCACCCTGAAAAGTACAACTTCCGAATGGGCCAAGCCTGCACCGTCTCGGTGCGGGGCCAGACGGTCATCACCGGCTACCTGGAGGACATCAAACCCTCCTACGACAAAGGCAGCCACGGCATCACCCTGAGTGGCCGCGATGCAACCTGCGACCTGGTGGACTGCTCCCATGTGGGCCCGCCCTCCCAGTGGGCCAGGCAGAGCCTTTTGCAAATCTGCCGTGAGGTGTGCAGCCCCTTCGGCATCGCGGTCAAGGCCGAAACCGCCCTGGGCGAAGTGTTCGAGAGCGTGCGCACCAACGAGGGCGACACGGTCAGCGCCTTTATCGTGCGCCTGTGCCGTCAACGCGGCGTCCTGCCCCTTACCTATGGCGACGGTGCTTTGGTGCTCTCCAAGGCCGGAGCGCGCGGCAGGGGGGGCTCCCTGGTCTTGGGCGACAACCTAAAGCGCGGAAGCGCGGCCCAAAGCAACCGGGAGCGATTTTCTCGATACATAGTGAAGGCCCAGGGCCAGCGCGCCGCCTTGCCCGCCGATCCCCTAACCGAGGCCGAGGCCCAGCTATTTAGGCAAACCTACACCTCGCCGGTGGCCGAATCCTTGGACACGGTCATAAGCCGCTACCGCCCCCTGGTGGTGCTGGCCGAGACCAAGGGCACTCAAGCCGATTGTCAGGCCCGGGCCAATTGGGAGGCGGGCGTCCGGGCGGGGCGGAGCCGTAGCGCAACCTATACCGTGCAGGGATGGGGGCCGGACAACGGCGGCCTGTGGCAAGTCAACACCACCGTGCCGGTCACCGACGCCCTGCTGGGGGCTTCCGGCGAATGGCTGGTGGAGGGCCTCGTTTTCAGCATGGACCCGCAAGACGGCACCCTTACAGAGCTCCAACTCGTGCCCCCGGATGCCTACTTGCCCCAGCCCAATGTGGCCGCGGCCATCGGAGGCTTTGATTAGTGGAACTAGGCGCCCTCAAGCGCGTTTTGGCCCCCTTGCGCCAACGCATCATGTTGCTCATCGGCCGGGCCCTGCTCAGCACCATTACAGAGTCCGAGGGTAAGCGCACCGCCCAGGCCACCTTGCTGGCCGGCGAGGTGGCCGAGGGCCTGGAGATGTTCGAGCACTTCGGGTTCACCAGCCGCCCCCTGGCCGACAGCGAGGCGGTGGTGATCTTCCAAGGCGGCGACCGCAGCATGGGTTTTGTAGTGGCCACGGATGATCCCCGCTACCGCCCCCTGAACCTACAGCCCGGCGAGGTGGCCCTCTACAACGTGGCCGACGTGCTGGCCGAAGAAGAGATCATCCCGGAGGTGCCCGGCGCCCCCGAGGGCTGGCCCACCATGCCCGCCACCGAGGAAGACCCGGCCCCTCCCCTGTGCCGCATCCAGCTTTTGCCGGACCGCACCGTGCGCGTCATCGGCGGCAAGCTCCAGCTCTACGGCCTGGAAGGAATCAGCCTGGCGTCGCCGGTGATCCTTTGGGGCGCACCGGGTGAGCAGGTGGAGCTTCCCCCAACCGGCGAGGGCCGGGTGGCCCGTGTGGGCGACTGCGTGGAGACCGTTATAGAGGGCGTCACCCATATCGGCCACATCGTGGAGAGCTGCGACTAATGAGCGACATCGCGACCATTTACGACGACGTGGAGCTGGGCGGCGACATGATGGTGTCCGGAGGCGCCCTGGTGGAAGAAGTCGGCCTACAGACCGCCGTGCTCATCAGCCTGTTCACCGACCGCCGGGCCCTGGACGACGACGTGCTCCCAGCGGGCACCACCGGCAAGCGTGGCTGGTGGGGCGACCTTACCCTGCCCACCGAGGGCGACCAATATGGCTCGCGCCTGTGGCAACTCAGCCGCGAAAAGCAAACCGCCGCCGTGCTCCGGCGCGCGGAAGAATACGCCTCCGAGGCCCTGGCCTGGCTGGTAACCGACGGGGTAGCCAGCCAGGTAACGGTCACCGCCGAAGTGGTGCGCCGGGGGGTGCTGGGCCTGGGGGTGGAGATCACCCTGGTGCGCGGCAACGTGTTTGTAGAGGACTACCTGCTCACCCTGTGAGGAATGCATGCCCTTTGAGCGCCCCAGCCTAACCGAGCTTATCGCCCAGGCCGACGCCGATATCGCCAGCCGTTTGCCCGGCGCGGACACCACCCTCAGGCGCAGCAACCTGGCCGTGTTGGCACGGGTGAGCGCCGGCGCGGTGCATGGACTCTACGGCTATTTGGGCTGGCTTGCCAAGCAACTCATGCCCGACACGGCCGAGGCCGATTACTTGGCGCGCTGGGCCGGCATCTGGGGTGTGCAGCGCAAGGCAGCCACCGCGGCAACCGGGGCGGTCACCGTCTCGGGCACTGTGGGTTCGGTGGTGCCCGCCGGTTCGGTGATGCAGCGCTCCGACCTGGTCCGCTTCGCGGTGGTCGAGGAGGTGACCCTGGCGGCCGCCACCACCACGGTGGAGGTGCGGGCCGAGGAAACCGGCACGGACGGCAACACCGCGGCTGCCGCGCCCATGTCTTTCGTCTCACCCATAACCGGGGTCAACACCGTGGCCTCGGTTGGTGAGGACGGCCTGAGCGGCGGGACGGACGCGGAGAACGACGCGGCGCTCTTGGCCCGCCTGCTCTTGCACATCCAGGAGCCGCCCCACGGCGGTTCAGAGGCGGACTACGAGGCCTGGTCCCTGGAGATCTCCGGGGTAACCCGCGCCTGGGCCTACGCCAATTATCTGGGCCTGGGCACGGTGGGCGTCTGCTTTGTGATGGACGACAAACCCGGCGGGATCATCCCCGACGCCGGGGAGGTGGAGGCGGTGCAGGCCTACATCGACGAGCTGCGCCCGGTCACCGCCCAGGTGACCGTGTTCGCACCCACGCCGGTGGAGCTTGATTTTGAGATCTCCTTGACCCCGGACACCACCACGGTGCGCGCGGCGGTGGCGGCCGAGCTGGCCGACCTGATCGCCCGCGAGGCGGTGCCCGGCGGCACCCTGCTTATTAGCCACATTCGCGAGGCGGTGAGCATCGCGGCCGGTGAAACCGATCACGTCATCACCAGCCCGGCCGCCGACGTCACGGTACTCTCCGGCGAGATAACCACCCTGGGCGACATCACCTGGAGCTAGGCCAATGCCGCAACTGGACGTAGAGGGTTACACCCGGCTTTTGCAAGGGCTCTTGCCCACCGGCTCGGTTTGGCCCCGCGACCCGGAGGCCACATTGACCAAGCTGCTGGCCGCCTGGGCGGCCGAGCTGGCCAGGGTGGACGAGCGCGGCGACGACCTGGTGGACGAGGCCGACCCGCGCACCGCCTTTGAAATGCTCACCGACTGGGAGCGGGTTTGTGGCCTGCCCGGCACCTGCCACGACACGGCCGAGGGCCTGGCCCAGCGCCGGGCGGCGGTGACAAACCAACTCACTTTTCGCGGCGGCCAATCGCGGGCCTTTTTCATCTCCCTGGCAGCCGCCCTGGGCTATCAGATAGGCATCGAGGAGTTTAAGCCCCTGCGCGCCGGAGACCTAGCCGGTTCCCCCGCCTACGGGGCGGACTGGGCTTTCGCCTGGCGGGTGCGCGGCCCGGAGGCCTCCACCGTCAGCGTGCTGCGCGCGGGCGGCGGCGCGGGCGAGCGCCTGCGCGACTGGGGCAACGACCTGCTGGAGTGCGAAATATCCCGGCGCTGCCCGGCCCACACTAACGTGCTGTTCGCCTACGTGGGTGTGCAATCGCTCACCTACCCCGGCGCCGCCACCTGGCCGGTGATCATCCCCAAGGGGCCTTTCAACCTACACGTCATGTGCGGCGATGCCGCCTCCTGGCTGGTGCAGGTGTCCTACGACAACGGCAAGACCTGGACCGTGCTGCCCCCTGAAAAGCGCTGGGGCCCGCTCAAGGAGACGCCCAGCGAGGGCGACTCCATGGGCGTGCTTTATCAAGTCGTGGCCCTGAGCCTCGAGGCAGAGGCCATCAACGTGGAAATCGGGCCCGGTCAGCCGGCCACCCTTTAAACCGAGGGGCACTATGTTTCGGATTGACTCCGACGGTAACCAAGACAACCTGTTCACCGACGGCGACCCCCTGACCGGCGCAAAGGCCACGGTGGTATCCGCTGCCTGGCTTAACGCCATCCAGGAAGAAGCCGCCAACGTCATCGAGGGCGCGGGCATCACCCTGGATAAGGCCGACAACACCCAGCTCCTAGCCGCGATCCTGACCATGGCCGGCGGCGGGCCGATGCGCATCTCCATACCCGGAGAGGGGTTGGTGGCCGCAAGCCTCATCAGTGTGCTGGCCGGGGTGGTTGGCAACGTCGTGGCCATAGGCTCCAAGCTGAAGTCCGGCACCTCTCTAGACATAAGCATGACCCGCGACGGCCTGGCCCTGGCCTCCTTCACCATGACCCCGGCCTTTGCCGAGATCACCGGCGAGGACCTGACCAACATCGCCTGCACCAAGGGCTCGGTCATCGATATAAGCACGTCCAACCCCGTGGGCACTCCCATCATGCCCATGCTCTACGTTGACATTATGCGCACCGCATAGGAGGCCGTCATGGCTATCACGGTAAAACCCATCTCCCAGGTCGAGCGAGGCGGCTTCCGCGTGGTGAACTACGAGGCCTACCAGGACGGCGCCTTGGCCTACACCGGCGCCCTGCGCGTACCCCTCACCTGGGACGCCGACGCGGTGGCACGCAAGCTGCTGTCCACCGCCACCCAACGCCTGACCGCCCAGGGCGGCGAGACCCAGGATATCAGCGCCCTAATCGACCAGGAGCTCGGCGCGGCCGACGTGAACCCCATCAACAGCCTGAGCGACGAAGATCTGCGCACCCAGCGGCGCCGCGAGCTGCAAACCGCGCTCAACACCTACCTGGCGGTAAAGCCCGACGGCACCGACCGCTACACCGGGTTGATGATGCTGAAGATGGCGCGGGTCAAGGACGGCCTGGACGCGGCGGTTGCCGCCGACGCCACCTTGGACGCCGGCCAACAGGCCCTCCTGGACCGCCTGAATCTGTGCGAAACCCAGTTCATCGCCCCGGTTACCGCCTATTTCGGGACTCTCTCCGACGCCATCGACGCGGGCACGCGCGAGGAGCTGCTGGCCATGACCAGCTTCGACTTTAGCTCGTTCGAGGCGGCCGACCCGGATATCAAGCTAAAGGAGCTGGAGGTCTAGGATGGCCGAGTATTCCGGCAGCGATTATCTGGGAGCCGACCTGGCGCTGGCCGACGGTGACGTGATCCACGGCGACATCTACGGGGTGCGCGAGCTGGTGGTGCCCGAGGGCGCCACCATCGACGTCAAGCCGTTCGACGGCGTGGACTACGGCGAGGCGGTGATCACCTGCCGCCGCCTCCGGGTGGTGGGCACCGGCTCGGCCACCCGCGCGGGCCACGGCCCCGGCGGTGGCGCGGGCGCGGGCTGGGGCGGCTGCCACGACGGAGACACCTTGGCCCAGCCCGGCCTGGGCTCCCGCGACGGCGAGGACGGCCTGGCCCCTCCCGGCACCTTCCCACCGGGCCACTACGGCGAAAGCGGCGTGGCCGGCGGTCAGGGCGGCGGCCCCCACGGCGGCGCGCCCGGCGCGGGCGGAGAGCAAGGCGGCGATTCGGGCGAGGATCACCACGAGGACGGCGACCCCGGCACCCCCGGCGAGGCGGGCGGTTACAAGGCCGCGGCCTCCAACGGCGACACCACCACCGACCAGAGCGTGCAAAAGGGCTCTGCCGGCGGCGGCACCGGCTCGGGTGGTGGCGGCGGCTCCAAGGACTTCGACTACGACGAGGCCGCGGGAGGTGGCGCGGGCGCCCCGGCGGGCGGCTTCGGCGGCGGGGTTCTCAAGATCATCTGCCTGGAGTCGGGCAATGTGCCCGGCAAGCTTGAGAGCCGGGGCACCCTGGACGGCGGCGACGGCGACCCCGGCGACCCCGGCGCGGCCACGGCTGGCTATGGCAACGGCGGCGATGGCGGCGATGGCGGCGACGCAGATACCCCGGGCAACGGCCTGGGAGCTTTGGGCGGCGCGGCCGGCGGCCCCACCGTGGGCGCGGGCGGACCCAGCCCGGACGGCGCGCCCGGTGCGGGCGGGGGCATCTGTCTGATCTGCCAAGGCCCCTGGCCCCTGACCATCACCGGCGAGATAGACACCCGTGGCGGCGGCGACAACGAAACCAACTTCGGGAGCTGCAAGCTCTTTGGGGTCAAGGTGAACACCACCGGCGCGACCCTCAACACCGGGCACAACGATGTGTTCGGCGTGCCCCTCGTCGTTGAAAACCAGATGTGGGCCCACCCCGTCTGCTGACCCCACCCCATTTAAAATTCTTCGGCCGGTCCGTTAGCGCGGTCCGGCCGCTTTTTTGGAGGCAAGCATGGCCGCAAACCAAACCGGCGACGAAAACAGCCCCTTTGAAATCCTGAGCGAGGCGGATGCGGTCACTCGCTGGGTGGCCATACCCAAGGGCCGTTTCAATCTGCACGTGTGGGGCGGCGAGGGCTCCTGGGTTGCCCAGGTGAGCTACAAAGGCGGCGCCCCCGGAAGTGAGATCGACCTGGACAAATACTACGAGTCCAAGAAGCTCACCCCTTACGAGGGCGACTCGTTCGTGACCGGCAGCGTGCTTTACCGGGTCAAGGCCTTGGAGGCTACCGCCCCCTGGAATGTAAGGATTGCCTCCTGATGAAAAAGCTCGCGCACATTTTGGTTTTGCTGGCGGCCTGCCTGGTGCTGGCCGCGCCCGCGGCTGCGCAGCTCGACGAGTGGGCCATGCCCGCCGCCACCACTTGGGAGGGGCACGCCCCGGAACTGGTCTGGGCCTGGAGCGCGGAGCACGGCACCCTGCGTCCGTCCTACGGAGGCCCGGCGGGCAGCGAGAGCCGGGCGACTGAGGCAACCGTTATCCGCAACGGCCGGGTTGCCACCGTGCCCGCTGGGCAGCCGTCGGTTAGCAACCAGTATGGGGGGCAAACCCGGCTGGAGATTCAGCCGGCACGCACGAATGAATTTTCGGAAAACGGCGACCTTTTTAACGCACCGTGGAGCCACTCACATGTAACGGTGGCACAAGACGGAACGATTGCCCCGGACGGTAGTGCTACTGCCTGGCTAGCTACGGTTGACGATGATGCCGGCTCCAGAGCGCTTAAATACACCGGCGCCATCACCGCAGAAGAAGATCGCTACACGCTTTCCATATGGGTCCAAGCCGCTGCTTCCGACAACTTAATGTTTGGGCTTTATCAGGGGGGATTTGTTGCCGCGACAGGCAAAATTATTTCCGGGCCGGGAGCAATTGCTGGCTCTAGCCTGCAAGAAGTTACGGGGCTATCAACAACCCAATGGACACACATAGTAGTAACCACTGATGGAAACTGTTTCGTCGCTGACCTTGGCTCTTATTTTTATCCGGGGGGCGTAGCTGCCGGGGGGGCTGGTAATGCGGTTTATTTTTGGCGGCCACAGCTTGAAAAAGGCACGGTAGCCACCGCGACAATTTTCTGTGACGGTGCCCCTACTTCCCGCGCCGCAAGCCACCCGTCTTTCCTGCTGCCACGGCCCCTTAAAAACATCGCCTCGGTGGAAGAGCCCAACCCCACCCCGGTGCTGACCCAGAGCGCCGGAGACATCGTGCTGGCCACGGTTGCGGGCGGGGGGATTGCCATGCCGGACGAAGGCAGCCCCGTGGACCTGTCGCCCTATGCTGGCGGTGGCTACGTGCTCAAGGTCACAGACGGTGGGGGCAAGACGGCCTGGGCGAGGATCGCCAGCGCAGGAAGTGGCGAAACGCAGGGTAGTGAGTTAGTCAGCAATGGCGGGTTTGATAGCGGTACTACGGGGTGGGCCGTTACCAACAATGGTTTGTTATCTTCTGTGGCTGGGGGGCAAAGCGGTAATTGCCTTCAAATCGAGGAAGGCGGGGGAACCAACCCGTATGCCTATCAAAGCCCCGCTGGGGTCGCTGGATGGCTTTATAGATACAGCATCTATGTAAAACAAGGAACCGAGTCCACTTATCGCTACGGTATTTATGGAGATGGTTATAACGACTTCTATTCTGACGACCAAGAAGCCGATGGAACGTGGACACAGCATAGTGCCGTGTTCACGGGCAGCGATACAACTCCATCCCCGCTACTTTACCAAATCGCCGCGTCTGGAACTGGGACAACTATCCTTTTCGACACCGTTTCCCTCAAGCAGGTCACGGCCCCGCCCACTACCGGCGTTTGGCTCGAAAGCACCCCCGGCGCGGCTGACGGAACCTGGAGCCACATCGACTCCGGGTTCAACGCCAACGCCATCGCCACCTGGTCAGTAATCCCGGCAAACCAGTGGCGGGCTGATGGCATGTTGCTTGTCGAAGGGTGGGTGCCTGCCTGGAACGCGGTTGATGACTCACGTACCGGAATGATTATCATCGGGGTTTCAGGATATCTCCTGTATCTCCACGGTGCCGCTGAGGAAGTTCGCTCATACGACAATACAAATATAGTTTATGTCGGCCTTCTTTGGGAGTCTGGAACCTCATACGACCTGGCTGTCCGTTGGTCCAGCCGAACCAACCAACTACAAGTAGGGTGCAAGCTGTCGAGCGCAAGCTCTTGGAGCTGGGGACCCGTTGGTGCGTTTGATGGCACATTTTTACTAGGGGACACCCTCCACCTCGGAGCCACTCAAAACTATGCTCCCCACCAAATGGCCCGCGTCAGGTTCTTCAACGCCTGGCTTTCCGATTCACAACTCGCCTGGATGGACTCACTCAAGGAGTGGGTGGCCTGCGCTGACGATTATTTCCCGGCCCGCGCCGTGGCCGGAATGTGAGGTTTGACATGAAACGATTTGCCGCAATCATCGCTATTTTCGCCCTGGCCCTGTGCCTGGCAGCGCCCGCCATAGCAACCCAGCAGATCATTATCCAGGGCAACCTCAACCCCACCCTACTGGAGGACGGCACGCCGGGCGTGCAGATGGTGCTCTCCGGCGGCCTGGGCCTGCCCAAGGAAAGCCAGCACCCACCCACCATGGTGCAGGTGGGCGAGTTGGACGGCTACGGCATCTGGGCGTGGCTGGACACTGACGCCCGCGCGGCGGGGCTTCAAGGAGAAACCGGCTACCTGGGCGCGTCCTGGGACGAGTTGTCCACCGATGTGTACAAGGCGGTCATGGAGATCGAGCACCAGACCACCGATGGCGAAGGCAACCCGACCACCGAGCACCTGAAATTGGTTGACGCCGACGCGGCGGGCATCAGCTACACCCCGGCGGACGTGCACCCGCCGCACAACTGGCAAGGGTGGCAGTGATGGGGCTGTTCGATCTACTTTTCGGCCCCCGCCGCCCCGCCTGGCAGGCTACCTACCAGAAGATAAAGGACCTGGGCAGCGCCCTGGTGCACGAGCTGCCCACCGCGGATGAGCATTACGAGGTGCTGAGGCCCAGGGTGGACGTGGTTTTCTGCGGCCGCGACGTCAATGGCGCCATCGACCGCTACAACTCCGAGCACGGCACCACCATCGCGCACAACCCGCGAAACCATACCTTTATCTGGTGTAGCGGCCCAGCCGCGGTCAAGCCGCTGGAGGGCAAATATAGCCCGCTGTGCAAGTACGTGGTCTTCCTGGTGGGCGATGACCAATTTTGGGACCGGGTGGGCCTGGCCGACGAGGTGGGCCACCTTCTAATGGGCGAACGCTCCCACTGGATGGGGGAATAGCACTCCCTAGCTCTTGGCTTTATCGGAGCTGTTGATGGTCAAATTCATCGCGCAAAATCCCGACGTCGCCTTTTGGATACTGACCGTCCAGGGGGCGGTTCTTTTGGCCCTGCTGGCCTTTATGGGTAAGCACATTTGGCGCAAAGTACACCGGCCCAGCGGGCTAAAGGCAATCCAGAAGGACCTGGAGAAAGGCGATCTTTGCTTTGAAGACCTTTATCATCTGGTGCAGGTAGTGGCCTTCGCGGTCTATGAAATGTGCCAGCTAATGAAGGCCCAGGGGCACAAGGGTCTGGACTGCCAGCCCCTCAAAGACATCATCACCGAAGCCAAAAAGGTCTCCCGCGCCATGCGGGGGACGTGACCGTGGGAGGCCGCCATGCCCGCCCGTGACTTCGACATAGCTATCGCCTGGCTCTTACGCAAGGACATCGAGGGGGTGCACGCCAACGACGCCAAGGACCGGGGCGGGGACACCTGGTGGGGCGTCAGCCGCGCCGCCCACCCCAATGAGCCCTGGCCGCCCACGCGCGAGCGCTGCATCGAGATTTACCGCGACGAGTATTGGAACTCGCGCAACCTGCCCCTGGACAAGTTCCGCTCCTTGCCTCTTAAGATGGTTCTTTTCGACGGCGCGGTCCAGCACGACCCCACGGACATGGCCATCATGCTGCAAACCACCCTGAACAAGCTTGGCGGGGCGGAGCGCATCGTGGTGGACGGCTGGGCCGGGCCCCAAACCCGCAAGAAGCTGGACGCCATCACCCAATTCGACCGCGACCGCGAGCTGGCGGTGGCCTTGGCCGTGCTGTGCACCCGACAAAAATACTACTACGACCTAGCCATGCGGCCCGGCCAACTGCCCAACCTGCGTCACTGGACTTACCGGGCGGCCACCCTGGGCGAGATGCTGATCAAGCGGCACTTTACCGCACCCTAGCCCCCCACCCCCTACAAGCGAGGCGACCCATGGACGACCCGGCCAAGCGCCCGGGAGCGCAGACGAGCGAGTACCGCCTGACCGTGCGGGCCTTCGTGGCCGGCCTGGTCATGTGCGCCCTGGGCACCGGCCTGGCCGTGGCCGGGGCCCTGCTGGCCGACGCCGGCGCCGCGCGGGATCTCCTGGACCTGGCCCGCACCCTGATTTGGGGCGGGGTGGGCACCCTGGCCGGGCCGACCGTTACTTATCAATTCACCCGCGCCAACCTAAAAAAGCCATTTAACCGGCCCTGAGGGGCCACAAAAACGAGGAGAGAAAGATGCCCGATTACGATTTTGAGGCCGCCGCCAAAGACATGGTGGACAAGGTCACCCCCCAGATCAAGGACATGGCCCAGGGGGCCATGGGGTCTGCTCTCGGCTGGCTCAAGGAAAAGGCCGACGAGACCCCCAACGACTGGGACGATTTCTTCGTGGAGAAATTGGCCGGCATGCTGGGCATGGAGATCCCGACTAGCGAACCGGCAGCCGACGCCCTCACCCCCGAGTAAACAGGCCCCAGGGCCGAACCCGCACACACGCGCCGGGCGGTTCGCCGCCCGGCGCCGCTTTTTTAATGGAGTAGCCATGAAGCGAGCTGCAGTAATCGCCCTAGCCTTGCTCGTGGCTGGCCTCATGGCCGGCTGCGCCAGCAACGAAAAAAAGGTGACGACCAACTACCTCGATGCCAGTGGGAAAATCACCAAGCAGAAGATAGAGGAATCCAGCGTCACCGACACGGCCTCCCAGGGCAACCAGCAGCTTGCCTACGCCAAGCTGCTACAAAAACACAAGCTTTTCGAGATCAAGGCCGCCCGCACCAAGACCATAACCGAAACCTATGTGCTCGACCCGGTCACCAATAAAATCAAGGTGGACGCCGATGGAAACCCCATTGTTTCGGGGCGCATCATCACGGAAGGTGTATCCGACATACATATATCCGGCGCGGCCAGCATCGCTGTAAGCGCTGCCATGCCCGCCTGGAAACAGGTTGAAGAGGCCTGGGTAAAGGCGCTCCGGCAAGCCAACGGCTGGATCAACATGGCGATGTTTGGGTGGCTGTTCGGCCCCCAAAATTACGACACCGGGACTACCAACTACAACCTTGCAACCTCCGGCCAGCAGTCGCCCATCAACGTAGGCGGAAAGCAAACCCCCATGGGTAGCAACGTGACCAACACCGGGGAAGGCCAGGCCACGGGCGGCAGTCTTTCCACCTCCGACAGTAGCCAGCAGAACCAGGGCGACCAGCGCGGGTTCGGCGACATAGGCAGCGTCTTCTAAAGATGTTTTGCAACCTCACCCCGCGCTTTGGGCGCGACTACTGGGTGGGCGACGTAGGCTTCACACGCG